>JASHTS010000219.1 GCA_030040425.1 Acidobacteriaceae bacterium
TGCGTCGAGTACCGCGCGCTGCCCGCGTCCAGCACCGCAATCGCCAGCGCGCCGCCGGCCAGGTGCCGCGTCCACACGTCCACTTCGCCCTCGGAGTAGGCGCGCGTCGCCTCGTGTCCCAGCGGGTCCTGGTCGATGGCAATCACGTCGCGGTTGGTCAGAATGGCTTTGATCTCCGGCTTCATATTCGGCAGGTCGTTGCCGGCCAGAAGCGGCGCCGCCAGCATGGCCCACATGGAAAAATGCGCCCGGTTTTCGGCCAGCGTCAGCCGGCCGTTGCCCACCTCCAGCATGTCGGGATCGTTCCAGTGTCCCGGTCCCGCATACTTCGCCAGGCCGGCCTGCTCATTCAATATCGTGTAAATGCTGTCCCAGTTCGGCTGGATGTCGCCTGTCGTGCGCCACAGGTTCGCATGCACGCTCGGGCCCCACTCCCACACCGCATCCCATCCGTACTGGCAGAGCGAGTAGACGATCGGCCTTCCTGTCGCCCGCAGCGCATCGTCCATCTTCTTGTACGCGGCAATCATCAGGCGCATCTGCTCCGCTTTGTCATCCGGGGCCTGCTTCTGCATCACCGCAGGGATAAAGCTGCAAAGATCGTATTTGAGGTAATCGATTCCCCACGAGGCGTACATCTGCGCATCCTGCGCCTCGTGGTCCAGCGAAGCCGTGTAGCCGCCGCAAGTCTTCGGTCCTGGCCCGGAGTAGATGCCCAGCTTCAATCCCTTCGAATGCACATAATCGGCCAGCGCCTTCATGTCTGGAAACTTTGAGTTGGTATGCAGCACGCCGTTTGCGTCCCGCTCGCCCTCCCACGTGTCATCGATGTTGATGTACACATAGCCGGCGTCCTTCATCCCCGTGGACACCAGCTCGTCGGCCGCGTTGCGAATGTCCTGGTCCGTCACCCGTTCCGCAAAAAAGTTCCAGCTGTTCCATCCCATCGGGGGCGTTTGCGCCACCATCGCTTCTCGGGCCGCCTCCCTCGCCCGCTTGTGCTGAGCCGATGCAGGCCCTGTCTGCGCGCTCCCGGTAAACGTTATCAATCCCGCCAGCACAATTCCCCCTGCCATCGCTGCTCGCATGGGCAAATCCTCCTTCAATCTTTTCGAGTGGAATACTATCCTGCCCACCCCGATTCGGCAAAGCCCAGGCGCGTGCATTTTCTTGGCGCCGCCCTACGGCCGTCGCCCGGGAACTTCCTTTTCCTTCGGCCCGAGCAGGAACTGTACGCCCAGGTAGGCGATCCAGCTGGGCTCGCCGTTGGCAGCGGTCACCGCCTGCAGCGCGCGCCCGCCCATGAACAGCAGCCGGATATGGTTGGCGTGATCGAGCGACCGCCGTCCGCCCACGTCCAGCGTGAACGAGCGCTGCTTCGGTTGGCTCCCGATGCGGTCAATCGCCTGCAGATCGTAGAGCTCGCCGTAGAGCTCGAAGGCATCGTTGAATTCCCGCCCCGCAATCAGCCCCCGCCCCCACTGGTCGGGCTCGTTTGCGTTCCCGATCCACCGGCCCACTTCTCCGTCGAAGCTGATCGGACCTACCTTCGTCGTCATCTCCATCGGCAGGTAGTACTGCGGCCCGGCTTCTACGATTCCGCGCCGCACACTGCTGGTGGGATTGTTGATCGAAGCCTGTGGATAAAAGCCCAGCGAAAACGACATGTTTTCGTCCGTCGGCGGCTCGCCCGCCGTGTGATGCTCGTAAGGCCGCATCTTGACCCCGAGCAGCGACTCGCCGAGTCCCACCCCGGTTGCGTCGTTCGCATTCGTCCCCGCGGCCAGCGGCAGCTCGTATTTGAGCTGCACCCGGTCGCCCCAGCCGTAGTTCATGTCCACATCCGGGATCTCGTAGTACGACTGGCCCGGATTGTGGTTTGCAATCCAGCCGAAATTGATCTCCCAATGATGATTGCCGGGCGTTCCCGGATCGTCGGTAATAAAAGGCGGCCCGCCCTGTGCGCGCGCTGCCGTGGCGCTGAGCCAGGCGGCCATCAGAACGAAAAAGGAAAGCACGCGGCGCATGGGCAATCTTCAAGCCCAAGGTAGCACGCGCGCGCTTCCAGCCGCTCGCACCAAGGCCGCCTTGAAGGAGCTCGGCCTTAGAGTCTGTATCCCAGAGTCTGAAATTTGCTGCATGACTCGCACAGTCATCCTGAGCGTAGCTTGCCGCGCTGATTGCAAAAAACGGAGTCGAAGGATCTGCGGTGTTCTTGAAAAAATTTCGAGTTGACTGCTCTAGGCGCCTCGCGCCCGGCGCGCCGGAACTGCATCCGGCAGCAGAATCAGCACTGCACCAGCAATCCAAAGAAAATGACCGATGAGCGGCGTCAGCGTCTCTTTTGCGAAAAACGTCCACGTCGCCGCCATGCACACGACCAACAGCACAGCCACGATCCGCCGCGCCACCAGCGCCCTGCGCCAGAAGCTCAGCAGCAGGTCGATCACGATCAGCGGATTCAGCCAGCCGCTGAAGGCCAGCAGGTACGCCTCGAGCGGCGGCCTTCCCTGAACGGCTTTGCCGAACAGAGCCGTGGTCTCGCTCAGCGCCAGCGACGCGCACTTGTAACCGGAATAGATGACCGAGTTGGGATCGCTGGCCGCGCCTGTGCGCACCGCCGCGAGAAAGAAAGCCAGGACGAAAATCGCGAGGCCGACCAGCCTGCTGGCCAGCGCGCCCCAGCGCACACCCCCGCTCCCCGTCTCGAACGGCTTCTCCATCGGAATCAACCTGCCTTGTTCCTCCGCGCAGTCCTGCGGAGCGCGCAAAACAGCATCATAGCCGACGTGCCCCGTTGGTGGCGTTCGCATGCACCCTGCGGCGGTGGGTCCAGGTAGTTCGGGGCTTCAGCCCTGACGGCCGCAAAAGCCTCATCAATATGGGGGCTTAGCCCCTGGCAGATGTCATGCCAGATGCTTCTTCAAAAACGCTACCGATCGCCCTCGCGCTTCCTTGGCCGCTGCCGCGTTGTAGCTCCCGCGCGCGTCGCAGTTGAAGCCGTGCCCGGCGTCGTACCAGTGAATCTCCACGTCCGGATGCGCTGCCCTCACCTTCTCTACGGATTCCGGCGGTATGTGCGCGTCCTGCTTGCCGAAGTGCAGCATCACCGGGCAGGTCGGCTCCTCGTCGGCGAACTTCGCAATCAAGCCGCCGTAGTAGCCCACCGCCGCCGTCGGCCGCAGCCGCGTGCCGGCGAGCCACGCCAGCGTTCCGCCGTAGCAATACCCGATCACGCCTACGTTCTTGCCGGTCGCATTGGCCGCGTACTCCACCGCCGCCTGCACATCGGCCACTGCGTGTTCGAGATTGAGCTTCGGCATCAGGCTCTTCGCGGTCTCCAGATCGGCGCCCTGGTAGCCCAGCTCGATGCCCGGCTCAATGCGGTCGAATAGCGCCGGCGCCACCGCCAGAAAGCCGTCTTTCGCGTAGCCCTCGGCTACGGAGCGGATGTGCGCGTTCACACCGAAGATCTCCTGCACCACCACCAGCGCCGCCACAGGCTCGCCCGCCGGCAGCGCCACATACGCGCTCAACTGGTGGCCGTCGGCCGCACGCAGCTTCACGTATTCGCTCATCCCCCTCCCCCGTTCGTTCTCAGTATCGCCCGCCCCGCTGGCGCGTTCAATGGAATTGGCCCGCGGCGCGCGACGGCGTACACAGCCAGCCAACTGCGTCGCCAACTCCAGCGTTGGATACCAGGGAATCTTGCGCCCGCGGATCAGATGCGGTCCGGAAGGGAAGCATAGTTGCGGGGTCAGAAGGAGAGAAAGGAACAGCGCGAAAGGCGCGGGTGCGGTCTCCAAGCGAAACCGGCGGAAATCGAAGCTTGCCCCGGTCACCCTGACGGTCCCGAGCGCCGTCGCGCGCCACGGGTCCGCCGCCACGGATCCCCATCTGATCGTCGCGCGGAGGCATCCGCGCAGGCTAATTCAAATGCGGCGGCGCCAGCGGCGGCTTGTGCGCGCCCAGTTCTTCGCGCACCAGCGTCAATCCCAGAATGCAGCGCTCGAATCCGTCGGCCAGCCGCGCGAACAGCGGCGCCTCCTTCTCGTACTCGAACAGGTTGAACTGGCTCACGATGAAGTAGCTCTCCTTGCCCGCGTGAATCAGCTCTTCCAGGCTCGGATAATGGCGGCGCATGCGCCGGTTCGATCCTGTGGCTTCCGGATACATTCCACCCACAAACAGCGCATAGTCGCCGATGTACTTGCGTAGCGCGCGCTCAGCGTCGAAATTCGGCGCCGACCCGTGCACCGGGTCGGAGGCGGAGAGCATCTCTTCGAGCTCGGCAATCGGCCGGCCCATCTCGTCCCGCACTTTGTAGAGATTTTCGGCCTCGGAAAACTCGCACAGCAGGCGAGCCACGTAACCGGTCACGTCGGGATCGTGCAATCCCAGCTTGCCTTCGTAGCTGTTGCGGACCGCCTGTTGAAAGAATGGTTCGAGCGGATGACCCTGATCCTGCATATCCACCTCCATGGCCTGTGCGCGAGCAGCCAACCATGAAGCTCAGCCGCCTTCCCTCGCGCATGGCCTGCCGGAAAGCAGCCTCTGCTTCCTTTTAAGATGCTGTAACACTGAATCTATCGGAAATATTCTCTTCGGGGAGAGGAATCTGCCACTTTCGTTAGCGCCCTGGTCCATTGCTTGCAAACAGCGCTGACACAAAAGGGGCAGCCCGCAGGCTGCCCCTTCGCTTCCCTGATCATCTAAACCAAAGTGCTGCTGCGCGTAGCGCCTCACACCGCCGCCGGCGCGCGCGACTCGAGCGCCGCCAGCCGCGCCGCCAGCAGTCCCTCGAGCTTCTCCAGCGCCGCCGAGAATCCCTCGATCCCCTCTTTCAACTTGTCGGTCGCCATGGGGTCCGCCTTGTGCATTCGGTCGAAGGTCGCCTTGTCCATCGCGATCTTCTCGATCGCCATCCCTTTCGCCGCCTGCGGATCGAGCTTGCGCGGCAGCGTGCCTTCGGTCTTCTCGAGCTCGCCCAGCAGTTGCGGCGAAATTGTCAGCAGATCGCACCCGGCCAGCTCCTCGATTTCGCCGATGTTGCGGAAGCTCGCGCCCATCACCACCGTCTTATATCCGAACCTCTTGAAGTAGTTGTAAACCCGCGTCACCGACTGCACGCCGGGATCGTCCGCGCCATGAAAATCCTTGCCTGTGCTCTTCTTGTACCAGTCCAGAATGCGCCCCACGAAGGGCGAAACCAGCGTCACACCCGCATCGGCCGCCGCAATCGCCTGGTGCAGCCCGAAGAGCAGCGTCAGGTTGCAATGGATGCCTTCCTTTTCCAGCACCTCCGCCGCGCGAATCCCCTCCCACGTCGACGCAATCTTGATCAGCACGCGATCCGTGCCGATATTCTCCCTCTTGTAAAGCCCGATGATCTCCCGCGCCTGCGCGATGGTCTTTTCGGTATCAAACGAGAGCCGGGCATCCACTTCCGTGGACACGCGCCCCGGAATGATGGCCAGGATCTTTTTGCCGAAGGCAATTGCCAGGTGTTTGAAGGCCAGGTTGGCCACATCCTTATCGCTCGCGCCTTCGCCCAGGTTCTTGCGCGCGTCCATCAGCACGCCGTCCACGATGGGCTGATACTGCGGCATTTGCGCCGCAGCCGTAATCAGCGACGGGTTCGTTGTCGCGTCCTGCGGCCGGAACTCCTCCATCGCCTCGATGTCGCCCGTATCCGCTACCACTACGGTGTATTTGCGCAATTGCTCAAGAAGATTCTGCGGCATGATCCCTCCTTGGAGAAGCACTGAGCCTTTGCCCGCGCGCCTGCCCCCAGTGTACCTCTTCTTCCGATGCCTCAGGTGAATGCGGGATGCATGCTTCCCGCTCGTTCTTTCGAATCGGTTTCCACCCTGTTCACGAGCGCGCCCAGCCCCGCCAGGCTCACCTCCACGCGGTCGCCCGGCGCAAGCGGCCCCACGCCCGCCGGCGTTCCCGTCAGCACCAGGTCGCCGGCCTCGAGCGTCATTGCCGCCGTAATCGCGCCCAGCAGCTCCGGCACGGAAAAAATAAAATCAACCGTCGATCCCTCCTGCCGCACTTCGCCGTTCAGTCTCGTTTCCAATATGAGCCCGGCGTCGAGGTCGAGCTCGTCGCTCACCACCGGCCCCACCGGGCAAAACGTGTCGAAACCCTTGGCCCGCGTCCACTGCCCGTCTTTCTTCTGCAGGTCCCGCGCGGATACATCGTTGGCCAGCGTCAACCCGCGCACCACTTCGCGCCACTGGCCATCGCGCGGAAACCTCCGCGTCCTTCGCCCGATCACCAGCGCCAGCTCGCCCTCGTAGTCCACGCGCTCCGCCAGCTCCGGCAAACGAATCGTCCCTCCCGGCCGGAGCAGCGACGAGGGGGGCTTCAAAAACAGCAGCGGCTCCGCGGGCACTTCATTGCCCAGCTCGCGCGCGTGCTCGCGATAATTGCGCCCTACGCAGACGATCTTGGACGGCGTCACCGGCGGCAGCAGATGCGCCGCGCTGAGCGGCATCGGCTCAAAATCGAAGCGGATGCCGTTGCTCTGCTCGAGAGCCAGCCGGTACTCCAGGTCCTCAGCCGGAGCGGGCGCAGGCCCCGCAATCCACAGCTCTCCGTCTCTTTCCTTGAGGGCCCCGTAATGAATTGCATCGTCGAGCAGAAAGCGGCAATACTTCATGCTTCGCTCCTGAAAACATCTCCCAAAGACCCCGAAAAGAATAGACCCGCGAGCCTAGCGGCCACCAGCAGCCCCGAAACCATCGAATCGAAGTCTCAGGAAGTCACTCCACTGAGCAGATACAGCCGGCGGAGAGAACGAGCTGAATTTACTGCTGTTTTTCTGACCACTGACCACTACCCACTAATCACTGCTTACTGATCACTGATCACTGTCCACTGTCCCTTCACGTACCCGGCACTGTCTCCTGCGCTTCGGCCGAGCGCGCGCTCTCGTGCCCTTCCTGGTCGATCGCGCTCACTGCATAAGCATACGTATGCCCGGGCACGACGTTCGCATCGTGAAATTCGGGACCCGCCACCGGCTGCGCTCCTGAGATGCGCTCCCACCCCCCGGCGCTCTCACCCGCCTTCGCCGCCTCGCTGCCCGCAGCAACTTCATGACGGTAAACCGCATAGCCGGACAGATCCGGCTCCGTGTTCGGCTGCCAGCTCAGGTCAATCGCGGCAGGAGCTCCGTTTTCGCCCGCCGTGGCCACAGCCGCCAGCCCCGTGGGCACGGCCGGCGGAAACTCCTGCACCGCATCGATGCGCACCGGTGCCGAAAGCTGTCCGTCAAGTTCGAGCTTCTCTCCTCTCACCGTCACTTCGGTCACGCGCTGCGCGCGATAGGCATAGCTTTCGCCGAAGCGAATGTCCTCATCGAGCGCGCGCCCCTGCCCCGCGCCCGATGTCACCATCAAATTCTGCTCCGCCGGCTCCGGAGCAGCAGCGAGCGGGTTCGCTCCACTCTTCTCTTTCTTCTTTTCGGGCGGCGTCAACAGCGTGCGCTTGAGGCGTACAGTCTCCGATTCCTCCTCCCCATTTCCGGCTGTCGATTCCTCCTCGGCCGCGGGCTTCCACTCGAGCAGCACACCGTTCCGGCGCATCTGCGCGCGCAACCCCTCCACCGCCGCAGGCGCCGCGCCCGCGGGAATCACGGCCCCGTTCGAAAGCCCCGCCGAACGCCCCTTCGCATTGTCAAGCTCTACAAAATAGGTGAGAGCGCGCGGTGCACCCCTGGCCAGCGCCGCAGGCAGCGTCTCTGTAAATGTGGCATCGGCTCCCGGCGCAAACTTCACCGTACCCGCCGCGGCGCATTCGTTTTCCGCGCTTTCCTTGCGGCAGATGCGCGCCTCGATCGACCCCTTCAGCAGAATCCTGTCGGTGTTGCGTTTCGGCATCGTCCAGGAAAGCGTCACCTCGTCGCCCGCGCGGCCGGCCGAGAGGTCGCTCACCCGCTCCGGCAAATGCAGCGACGGGGGCTGCGGCGCGCCCGGCATCCCGCACCCGCTCCCCATCAGCCCACTTAAGCTCGCGCTCAGCGCGGCCGCCGCCACGCACGCTCGCGACGAACCGCTCCGGCTTCGTTCCCCTCTCATGAATTACCAGTCTACCGGGCGGAGGGAGCAGGGGCCTTCAGGCCCGTGAGCCGCTAATAGAAATCGAATGGGGCCTTAGCCCCTGCGGGCTGTTCTCCTGGACTCAGCCGCAAATTCCGCAGCCGCTTCGCGCAGAAACTTCGCGCACCTACTCCATCCGCAGCGCCTGGTTCGGATCGAGCCGCGCCGCCCGCGCCGCCGGCAGCCACACCGCCAACAGCGCCGCGCCGGCCAGAATCAGCGGCACGGAGACAAACACGGCCGGGTCCCACGTCTTCACGCCGAAGAGAAAACTCGCGATCAGCCGCGTCAGCCCGAAGGCCGCTCCCAGGCCCAGCACCACCCCCGCCAGCGCCAGCCTCATGCCTTGCCAAACCACCAGATTGCGAATCGATCCCCGGTCCGCGCCCAGCGCCATGCGTATGCCAATCTCCTGCGTCCGCTGCTCCACCGAGTACGCCATCAGCGCGTAGATCCCGATGCCCGCGAGAGTAAGCGCGACCGCGCCGAAGATGGTCAGCAGCAGCATGTTGAAGTCCTGCCGCGAGGTCGATCGCTCCACCACTTCGTCCATCGTGCGCACGTTCGCCACCGGAAACCCGTCGCTCGCCTGGCGCAGCGCGTCTGTGATCGCACCCGTAAGCACCTGCGGATCGCCATGCGTGCGCACCACCCAGCGCGCGGGCACAATCTCCGTGCTCAACGCCGTCAGCGTGTCCTTCACCTGCGACTGCGGCACAAACATGCGTGGGCCGGGTTCCTGATCGAGTCCGCTTTCGTGTGTATCGCCCACAACGCCCACAATCAGACGCGGCCCCTCCTCGATCACCGGCCCATCTTCCTTGCCGATCTCGATCCGCTGCCCGATCGGATCCTCTTTGGAAAAATATCTTTTCGCCAGCGCTTCGTTTACCACCACCACCGGCGTCGATCCCGCCACGTCGTGCTCGTTGATCGCGCGCCCGCGCAGAATGGGAATTCGGAACACGTCGAAGTACCCTGCTGAAACATCCGACCATCCTCCCGACGGCATGTCCTTCGGCGCCGGCTCCGGCTTGCCCACAATCGCAAACGCAAGTCCGAACTGGCCCTCAATCGGCAGGCAGCACGTGTACGCCGAGTCCTCCACGCCCGGAATCGCATTCAGCCGCTCGCGCGCCTTCTCCACCAGCTGCGCCACGCCCGCCGTCTTCTTGAACTGGTCGCCGTTCAACGACATCTCCATGGTCAGCACGTTGTGCGCGTCGAACCCCGGATCCACGTCCCGCAGCGCAATCAATGTGCGGATCAGCAGCGCCGCTCCGATCAGCAGCACCAGCGCCAGCGACATTTCGCTCACCACCAGCGCTGCGCGCGCCTTACCCTGCCGGAATCCTGTCCCCGAGCGGTTGCCGCCTTCCTTGAGCGTGGTGTTCAGGTCGGCCCGCGACGCGCTCAGAGCTGGAAACAGCCCGAAGACGATCCCCGTAGTGAGCGAAAGCGCCAGCGTGAAGCCCAGCACGCGCCAGTCCAGGCTCACCGCATCGCCGTTCTCGCCCAGGCGCGGCAATCCCGCCGGGCTGATCGCCAGAAGTGCGCGCACGCCCGCGTAGCCCAGCGCCAGTCCCGCCGCGCCGCCGCTCACGGCCAGCATCAGGCTCTCGGTCAGCAGTTGCCGCACGATCCGCGTGCGCGTGGCGCCCAGCGCCGTGCGCACGGCAAACTCGCGCTTCCGTCCGGCGGCCCGCACCAGCAGCAGGTTGGCCACGTTCGCGCACGCAATCAGCAGCACCAGGCTCACCGCACCCAGCAGCACCAGCAGCCGCGGCCGCACGTCGCCGATGATCCAGTCCCGCAGCGGCTTCACCACAAAATCGAACTGCGACCAGTTCGCTGGATAGAGCTGATGAAACTCCGCTGACGCCAGCTTCATCTGCGCATTCGCCTTTTCCAGCGACACGCCCGGCCGCAGCATCCCTGCCACCTGAAAATAATGTCCCTGGTTCTGGCTGTTGGGATCGAATTGAAAGGGCAGCCACAGGTCCGAGGGCTCCTCCGGCTCGAACCGCCGGCTCAGCACGCCGATTATCGTGTATCCCTCATTGCCGAGAGAGATCGTCCGCCCGATGACGGTCCGGTCCCCGCCGTAACGCCGCTGCCACAATCCGTAGCTGATCACCGCCACGTGCCCGCCGTCGGGCGCATCCTCTTCCGGGGTAAACGTGCGCCCCAGCTCCACCGGCGCGCCGAAGACGCGGAAATATCCCTCGGTTACGTGCATGCCGTGCACTTGCTCCGGCCGGCCCTCGGTAATGTTGAACCCCGGCCCGCCCGCGTCGAATCCGGCCACGCTCTCGAACACGCTCGTCTGCCGGCGATACAACTCGAAGTTCGGTATGGAGGCGTACGCGTAGTTCCCGTCTGCGCTATGAATCATGAACAGCACGAGCCGGTCGGCGTGGGGATAGGAAAGCGGCCGCAGCAGCACGGCATTCACCACCGTGAAAATTGCCGTGTTCGCGCCAATCCCCAGCGCCAGCGCGGAGATGGCGGCCAGTGCAAATCCGGGGCTCTTCGCCAACAATCGCAGCGCGTGCTGAAAGTCTTTCCACAGATTGCTCATCTCTTCAGCGCGCCTCCGCGTCGGTCCGCTTCCTGTTCGTCCATTCCCCTCGCTCGCGTCCTTGCTCTCTTGACGTAAAAACGGGCGAAAAGGCATCCCCGATCATGCCACGTTCACGGAAGGAAAAGGTCAGGATGCGTACTCAGCTCCGGTACTGCTCCTCGCTTACCGGCTCCATCCAATCCACCACTCGGCCGTCGAGCCGTTCCTGGATGGCAATAAACGTCATGGCCGTCTTGGGCGATCCCCCGTGCCAGTGTTTTTCGCCCGGCGCAAACCACACCACGTCACCCGGCCTGATCTCTTCCACCGGCCCGCCCCATCGCTGCGCCCGCCCGCACCCGGCCGTCACTATCAATGTTTGCCCCAGCGGATGAGAATGCCACGCCGTGCGCGCGCCCGGCTCGAAGGTTACGCTCACACTCTCTACCCGTGCCGGCTCGGGCGCCGATATGAGCCGGTCCTGGCGCACTGCGCCGGTGAACCATTCCTCCGGTCCTTTCACCGAAGGTTGCGTGCCCGCTCGTTTGATCTCCATAAAATCCCTCTTTGCTATGCGCTCGCCCAGCCCGTTCGAACCCAAACCCTCCGCGTCCGCCCGCCTTGCAGGCTGACGCTCCTAACCGCCTGCTCGCCTCCGCTCACCGCCCCGTCAGTTGCTCCAGGTGTTCGGGATACCGTTGGCCCTCGACCGCAACCTGTGCGGCCGCATTCTCAATCTCCTCCAAGTCGCCCCGCGTCAGTTCAATCTCCGCCGCGCCCAGGTTCTCCTCCAGCCGCTCCAGCTTTGTAGTCCCCGGGATGGGCACGATCCACGGCTCCTTCTCGAGCAGCCAAGCCAGCGCGATCTGCGCCGGCGTCGCATTCCTTTTCTTCGCCATCGCGCCCAGCAGTTCGATCAGCTTTTGATTCGCCTTCAGCGCCTCGGGTGCGAACCGCGGCAACCCGCTGCGAAAATCATCTTTGCCAAAGCGCGTATGTTCGTCCATCTTCCCCGCCAGAAACCCGCGCCCCAGCGGGCTATAGGGCACAAAGCCGATGCCCAGTTCTTTGAGCACCGGCATCACCTCCTCCTCCGGTCTGCGCCACCACAGCGAATACTCGCTCTGCACCGCGGTCACCGGATGCACGGCGTGGGCGCGCCGGATCGTCTCCACGCCCGCCTCGGAGAGCCCGAAATGCCGCACTTTGCCGGCCTCGATCAGGACCTTTACCGCGCCGGCCACATCTTCGATCGGCACCGCCGGATCGACTCGATGCTGGTAGAAGAGATCGATCACATCCGTCCGCAGACGCTTGAGCGAAGCGTCGGCCACTTCCCGGATGTGCTCCGGCCGGCTGTCGAGCCGTTCCCAGGCCGTGCCCCCTCCGGGCGCGCCGATGCGGAAGCCGAACTTGGTGGCAATCTTCACCTGCCCGCGCACCGGCTGCAACCCTTCGCCCACCAGCTCCTCGTTCGTATACGGCCCGTAGACCTCCGCCGTATCGAAAAATGTCACGCCGCGACCCACCGCCTCGCGCAGCAGCGCAATCATTTCTCCTTTGTCCTTGGGCTGACCATAGGAGAAGCTCATCCCCATGCAGCCAAGCCCCAGCGCGGAAACTTCCAGATCGCTCTTTCCCAGTCTTCTCTTTTTCATCGAAAATCTGCTTCCTTCTGCTCCTCGCGCATGGTCCTTTCCGGCACCGCGCTCACTCCGATTTCAACGACGCCATATCGATCGAGAAGCGATACTTCACGTCCGACTTCATCAGCCGCTCGAATGCCTCATTCACTTTCTGGATTGGAATCACTTCCACATCCGAGGTAACGTTGTGCTGGCTGCAGAAGTCCAGCATCTCCTGCGTCTCCGCAATCCCGCCGATGATCGATCCTGAAAAGCTGCGCCGCCGAAACAGCAGGCCGAAGACGGCGACGGGGAGCGGATCGGGCGATGCGCCGACCATGGTGAGATTGCCGTCCCGTGCGAGCAGATTGATGTAGGCGTTGATGTCGTGCAGTGCGGACACGGAGTCGAGAATAAAGTCGAAACTGCCTGCGTGCTTCGCCATCTGGTTCGCGTCCTTCGAAAGAACAACCTCGTCGGCGCCCAGGCGCAGCGCATCGTCTTTCTTGCTCGCCGTCGTGGTAAACACCACCGTGTGCGCGCCCAGCGCGTGCGCAAACTTCACCGCCATGTGCCCCAGACCGCCGAGGCCCACCACGCCCACTTTCTTGCCTTTGGTCACGCCCCAGTGGCGCATGGGCGAGTAGGTGGTGATCCCCGCGCACAACAGCGGCGCCGCGCCCGCGAGGTCCAGATTGCCCGGCACGCGCATCACAAACTGCTCCTTCACCACGATGCTGTCGGAGTAGCCGCCGTAGGTCACGCCGCCCAGGTGCTTGTCAGGGAAGTTGTAGGTGAGCACAAGGCCGGGGCAGAACTGCTCAAACCCGGCCTTGCACTCCGGGCAGGCGCCGTCGGAATCGACCATGCAGCCCACGGCGGCGAGATCCCCCACCTTGAACTTCTTCACGGCGGAGCCGACTTTGGTCACGCGGCCGACAATCTCGTGGCCGGGCACGCAGGGATAGACGGTGGGCATCATCCCGCTCCACTCGTTGCGCACCTGGTGCAGATCGGAGTGGCAGATGCCGCAGAAGAGAATCTCCATCTGCACATCGTCTTCGTTGGGATCGCGCCGCGCGATCGTGGTGGAGGCTAGCGGAGATGTGGCGCTTGTGGCTGCGTAGGCTCTTGCTTTGACCATGGTTCTCCTCGGGCTTTCACCCCATCCGTCTATCCCATGATGCGCCACGGGGTCTGGTTTCGTCCTGTTTCGCTTTCCGGGTTGGGTTTGTGGTCTCCCCGGTCCCCGAAGGCGAGGGACCGGGGGCACCCATTTTCGAGGCTGGGTTGGGGTTCGCGCTTTCCCACCCTAGCCGCAAAAACAGGAACGCGGCGAGGGTGGGGCACCCGGGCTCAGGCGGAATACGCGATGCGGCCTTCGGAGATCGTCCAGCGGACCCGTCCTAACATTGGCCAGCCATCGAAGGGCGTGTTCTTGGCCTTGGAGTGCGAGTCCGCGGCGCGGAAGGTCCACTCCTGCTTGGGATCGAAGACGACCAAATCGGCGTGGCTGCCCACGGACAAAGTCCCGCGGCCCTTAAGGTTAAGCAGCGCGGCGGGCTGCGCGCTCAGCAGGCTCAGGACGCGGCCGAGAGGCATGTGCCACTCGCCGTGAAGCCAGCGGAGGGCGAGGCCGAGCGCGGTCTCAAGGCCGGTGATGCCGTTGGGCGCGGCCTCGAACTCGACCTCTTTCTCGTGCTGCGCGTGGGGCGCGTGATCGGTGGCGATGCAGTCGACGACGCCCGAGAGGATGCCTTCAATGAGGGCGTCACGGTCCTGGCTCGAACGAAGCGGCGGGTTCATCTTGGCGTGCGTGTCATAGAGGCCGACGTGTTCCTCGGTGAGCAGGAAGTGGTGGGGCGCGACTTCGCAGGTGACGCGGAGCGAGTTGCGGCGGG
>JASHTS010000220.1 GCA_030040425.1 Acidobacteriaceae bacterium
GCGAATAACGTGAATAAGACGAACAACTGGCGCTTGAAAGACCTCAAGTCACAGGACCGCGTGATAAGAAAGTCGAGAACGCGGCTTGAGCCGGCGGGCACATAGCGCTTGAGGCCAAATAGTCACTATTCTTTGTACACGGCGGCAACTCAAGCGCTCTTTTGAGGAATCTGGGCTCGCGCACGCGCGTCGCATCACCGCGTGGTCCACATGGATAATGAGCCGTTTCTATCCGTCCGAAGTGGATTCTGCCTGTCATAAGCGCCCGCGGCAAGTTTGGTCTGTTTGATCGATCTGCGCGATCGAATACGATGCCTTTCCCAAGGGAGCGCTCACATCTATCTGGGGATTCGCCAATATGGAATCCGGAATTGGAGAAATGATCTTCAGCCTGGCGACCGGATTGCGGAATGATCGGACTCCTCACGCTGCAGTCCGCTTTGCCGGCGGGAGCGGGCCGGGTCTTCGTGATTGATTTGGATGATTTCCGACCTGAACTTGCGCGCAACCTGGACGCCACGGGTACGTTCAACGCGAAAGACCGGGACCGCGCCTCCGAGATCAGAGCTCTTACTTCCGGCCGGGGAGCGGATATTGCGCTTGAGTCCGTCGGAACATCTTCTACGGTGAAACTTGCGCTGGACGCCGTGCGCAAAGCAGCTACTGTCACGCCGGTTGGAAATGTTGCCCCCAAAGTGGAAATAGGCCTCCAGTTCGCCGTAACGGGACAGATTCGTTTCCTGGGGTCATGCGCCTCCTCCGGCGAGTACCCCCCATTCATTTCGCTCATCTCGCGTGAAGCGATTCGCATCGATCCGCTGCTCTCCGCCGTGGCGCCGCTCGATCAGGGGGCGGAGTGTTCCGCCGTCTTTATGCGCGCGAACCCGGGCTGCTGAAGGTGGTGCTTCACGCCTGATGGGAAGAGAATCCCATTCGTAACAGACTCGCCGCTCGGCATGGGAGAGCTCACCAATCAAAATTTGTTGACATAGACCCTTATCTTGATATATCACTACAGTTGGGTTAATCGCTCTCGACCTTGCGAGTTGGAGTCGGATCCGGTTGACGAGTGCTATTCTTTTCGGCGAAGAGATGCCTCAGTCGCTGTCATCCCGAGCCAGCACGTGCGAATGGTGACGCCAGACACAAGGTTGATCCGGGGGTAAAGAGACATGAGAAGACGCACATTCATGACAAGAGCAGCCATGGGATTGTCAGCCTGGGCAGGCGGAGTGTTGCCCGCCCTCGAAGCTCAAGGGTCAATCGCCAGCGAAACTGGAGGTGCTGCGGCCGCTCCCGAAGCAAATGCGGACCCATCCCTGGGCCGTCCCGTACGCATCACGAGCATCGGATTTCTGGGCACAGGCATGCCTCTCGAGCGGATCGTCAAACATGTCGATGAGGAGGGGACGCGAGGCGCTGATGTTATCGTGCTGCCGGAGACATGTCGGGGACAAGACTCCTCGAGCGAGGAGCCGTTAAACGGCCCGACGGTTACAGCCATGGCGGCGCTGGCCGCAAAACATCGCACCTATATTGCCGTTCCGATCGATCGGCGAGATCAACAAAAGAGACTGAATACCGTTGTATTCCTGGATCGGACAGGCCATGTCGTCTGCCACTATGACAAAGTTTTTCCCTACTGGTCGGAGTACGCGCTGAACCCGCCGGTCAGCCCGGGGGATGAAGCCGAGGTATTTCACGCGGACTTTGGCCGCATCGGATTTGCAACTTGCTTCGACGCGAATTTCCCCGAGGTATGGAAGCGCTTGTCGGAGCAGAAGGCCGAAGTCGTTATATGGCCTAGCGCATATTCCGCGGGCATCTCCCTTCAGGCCCACGCAATCAACTACCACTATTACATCGTAACTTCCTCGGCCACACCTGATTGTATTGTCTACGACATTACTGGAGAACGACTTCTATATGAATCGGCAAAAAGCATCAATGTCAGCCGTGTAACTTTAGATCTGGACCGCGGAATCTATCATCAAAACTTCAACCTCGACAAGCTCGACAAGTTGCTTAAAGAGCATGATCAGGACGTGGTCCAGGAAAAGTGGATGGGACTGGAACAGTGGTTTGTATTGAAGGCAAAGCGACCAGGAGTAAGCGCGAGAGCATTGGCTCAGCAATATGGCCTCGAAGAACTACCGCATTATCTTGCGCGCAGCCGCGTGGCGATCGACCAACGTCGCGGTTGGGAGTTTTCCGCCGTGACCGATTTTCCCGGAAAAACCGTAGGCGAGTTACAGGCGTTTGCCTCAAGAAGTCGGGCCTAGATGTGAGGCGTCGGCGTATTCGGTTGTCTGGTGAACGAAGCGCGAAGCTGCGCGTGGGCGAAGCATCGCTCTTAGGCAGGAGCACCACAAGGGGCGAGCAGCCTGCATGAAAGCATCCGTCGATCTCCAGGTATTCGAAGCAGGCGTCGGAATCCAATGCCCCTAAATAACCATCCAGAGCCGCTGACGATCCCAACAGAACGGGGCGCTGCTGCCAGTTGTAGTTCCATCTGAGCCGAAAGTGCGGAGCTCTACACTCACAGAGGTAGGACTGATGAATCGGAGACAGTTCCTTGCTTCAGCCGCGGCTGCGGCGGCTACCCCCATTCTCTCGAGCTTTGCTCAAACGTCAGAGGGGTTTCGTGGCTTCCCGCCGTCGCTCTTGAAGAACGCTCCTTATATTGAGAAGACGCCTGTGCCGGAGTATCACTGGGCTCCGGCAAGCGCCTATGAAGCCTTCGAAGACATGAAGTTTGGTGCTAGGATTCACTGGGGAATTTACTCCATCTGGCATCGCGGTCCGGAATCATGGCCGTTTCTCAGCATGTCGTTTGAAGACCGCCAAACTTATAACAACCTCTACAGGACTTGGAACCCCGCAGGCTTCGATGCTGAGCGCTGGATGGACGATTTTATTGAAAGCGGCATGAAAATGTTTGCTTTCACGACCAAACATCATGAAGGCTTTTGCATGTTCGATACCAGGACGCGGGTGAGAAACAGAGCCAATTGGACGGCTGCGGGAGGGGCGAAAATAGAAGCGAGCGATCTTTCCTATTCCATCATGGAGACGCCGTTCCGTCGAGATGTTGTGAAGGAACTCTGTGATGCGGCGCACAAGCGGGACATCAAGATCGATCTTTATTTCTCGCATCCTGATTGGTACGACGCGGACTTCAGGCCATATGTGTGCCACCCGTTCCAGGTGCCTTCTTCCAAAGAGTGGATGACCCAGGTCGACTTGGAAATGACGCAGCAAAGGTTAGGCAGTCATGCGGTAGTCGTTCCCGATCCAACGGACGTCGAGGTAAGGCGCATGATGGAGAGACATCGCGCGCAATTGGTGGAGCTTTTGACCAACTATGGAAAGATCGACATGATCGATCTGGATATGTGGCTGGGGGTACGCGTCTGGCCCGAGCTTCGCAAAACCGTACTGAAGATGCGCGAACTGCAGCCGCAAGTAATGCTGCGCGCGCGCGGCATCGGGAACTACGGAGACTATTACACGCCGGAGCGCGTGGTTCCCGGATCGAAGGAGACATCGGAGAAACCATGGTTCACAATCTATCCGTTGGGGTCCGATTTCTCCTACGAACCGGATGCGGCGAAGTACAAAGGCACCGATTGGGTCGTACACAATCTGGCTGACGCTGTTGCGAAGGGAGGTGGTCTCCAAATTGGTATCGGCCCCAACAGCCACGGTGAATTTCATCCCGAAGCAATCCGCCAGATGAAGGGCGCAGGTGCGTGGTTGAAGGTGAATGGCGAAGCAATTTATGCCACTCGTCCACGCAGCGGCGCCCGCTGGTCTGAAGGCGACGCGGTTCGATTCACCCGATCGAAGGACTCCCGATTTGTCTATGCCATCTTGACTGAGTGGCCAGGAAGACAAATCGTGCTAAAGACAGTGACGCCCAAGCCGGGGTCCACAGTGGATTTACTTGGTTCACGAGAAAGGCTGCCTTGGAGAGTCGACCCTGCGCAGGGCACGATCATCACTTTGCCCGAGAGCTTGCAGCAGCCAGACAACAGGCCATGCAATTTTGCTTGGACCCTCCGATTCGAAAGCCCCGAAGGATAGACCGGCCAGCGCGGAATGGTCCCCGTGACCGAGACCGGATCGAACCACGCGAGTCTCGACGACGGGAATGCTCGTTCACTGAAAATGCCGAGCTTATCTGCTCCTCTTGCCCAGACCGTTCTTTGACTTGGTCCCATTTCCCACAAGATTCTTGTGGTTCAACCGCCAGCTGTCTTTTCTGTCATAGTTCGAGAGACGCTTCAGGACCTGGTCGAGACCATACTGAACGTGGGCGCGCATGGCCGTATCGGCCACCAGCACGTCGCCGCTGCAGAGCGCCTCCGCCAGCGTGGAATGGAATTGCTCCGGCTGGGTGCGCCGGTCGGCAGCTATATCATAGAGCCAGTTGAAGATAAGAACATGCTCCTTCTCGATTGCCCGCCCCAGCCCAGGACAGCGGCTCAGCTCGGCGATGCGCATATGAAATTCCATGTGATAGGTGTGCACAGAGAACAGGAATCGTGAGTCCGCCGTTCCCAGGACACACATCTTCTGCAACTCGTCCAGATGCCGGGCGCTGGTACGCAGTTGCTGCTTCTCCTCCTCCGTGATGTTGAGCGCGCACAGTCTGGCTGCCTGCGATTCCAGAGCCTCGCGAATCACATTGCTGTCGCGTATGTCCTGCTCGCTGGGCACCCGTACCCGGGTGCCGATCCGGGGACGGCTTTCCACAAGTCCCTCCGTCTCCAGGCACTTGAGGGCTTCGGTGATGGGCAGAAAGCTCATGTTGAGCCGCTCGGCAAGCCGCCTCCGCGAAAGCACGTCCCCGATCGAAAGATCGCCGCTGAGGATCTCATCGCGAATCTGCTGGT
>JASHTS010000221.1 GCA_030040425.1 Acidobacteriaceae bacterium
CTGCGCATGCTCATGAATCATTGGGATGAGATCAAGCGCCGCTCCGAATCCTCCAAGTCCCCGGCCCTCATCTCCCACGATCTCTCCCTCATCGAGCGCATCCTGCGCGACCAGGTGAGCGACAGCTTCTCCAGCATCTGGGTCGATTCGCAGGACGACTACGAGCGCATCGTCCGCTTCCTCAACCGCTTTTCGCCCTCGCTCGTGCGCCGCGTCAAGCTCTACACCAAGGACACGCCGCTCTTCGAGCACTTCGGCATTCAGGATGAGATCTCCAAGGCCTTGCGCTCCAAGGTGTGGCTCAAATCCGGCGGCTCCATCGTCATCAACCAGACTGAGGCGCTGGTGGCCATCGACATCAACACCGGCAAGTATGTCGGCAAGTCCGCGCGCCTCGAGGACACCATCCTCAAAACCAACCTCGACGCCGTGCCGGAGATTGTTCGCCAGATTCGCCTGCGCGATCTCGGCGGCATCATCGTCATCGACTTCATTGACATGGACGAGCGCAAGAACCGCTTCAAGGTAATGGCCGCTCTCGAAGAAGCCTTGAAGAACGACCGCGCCCCCACCAAGGTGCTTCAGTTCAACGATTTCGGCCTGGTCGCCATCACCCGCAAGCGGGTCAAGCAGTCTCTCGAGCGCACGCTCTCCGTGCCCTGTCCCACTTGCCAGGCCACCGGCATGGTCAAGAGTCCCGCCACGGTCTGCAATGAGATTTACATCGAGCTGCGCAAGATGCGGAGGCACTTCGAAGGAGCCGATGTCATGATCCGCGTCAACCCCGAGACGGTGAAAATTCTCAAGTCGAACAATGCGCGGTGGCTGAACGATTTTGAGGATCTGGTAGGCAAGAACATCCTCGTCAAAAGCGACCCCACGCTGCATCCGGAGCAGTTTGACATTCAGGGTTAACCCCGGGCGCGGGCGAAATTCAGCGCTGCTTCTGCAACCTCGGCCGGATTTCCGTGTCTAACTGTTGTACGGGAGCTCCCGTCAGCATCTAACCTATTCCGATCCTTGAGGTTCCGACATGCCATTCCCCTGCTCGTCTTCGCCTCTCCGGTGTGTGAGTCTCCTCGGGGCTGCAGTCTTGCTCGCAGCCTCGATGGCGAGTGCGCAATCCAACTCCGCCCAGTCGCAGGCCGCCTCACCAGGTTTCTCGCCGGTCCCATTTTCTTCGGCTACGGAGTCGAGCTCGCTCCAAAACATGGCCGCGCTCGATCTCGATGCTTCGGCCGCTCCTTCGGCGCCCGCACCGTCCGCTGCGGCTTCGGCCGGCGGCGCTGCGGCCGGCGGGCAGGAGTACGGCGGCGGAGGCTGGAAGCACTACGTCGGCAGCCGTCTTGCCTTTGAAGCCGGTGGCGGCTTCAACGGCCCCATCGGCAACGACACCAGCCAGGCTGGCGTCGTCCCAGGCAAGGTCCCTGTCATCACCTGGGGTGGCAATTTCACCGTCGGCGGAGGCCTGCGCTTCAGCAAGCGTGTCTCTGCGCTGCTCGAATACCAGTTCATCGGCGACAAGCTGCCTGGGGAGCTTATTGCAGACGTCAATAACGCCACCGGGGGCGCCGACGATATCTCGGCAGGCAACACCCATATCAACTCCATCACCGGTTCTCCCGTGATCGATCTCTTTCCCAAAAAGTCGAACGGTATTTACCTGGTCGGCGGCTTCGGCTACTACCACAAGTCCACCAACTTCCAGGCTCCCGAGCTGGCCATCAGTTATTACGGCGAATACGAAGAGAATGTCACCGTTAGCTCGTTCACCTCGAACCAGTGGGGCGGCAACGCGGGGTTCGGGCTGTATCATCGCGTGGGCGGCATGTACGGAGACAGCCATACGCAGCTCTTTGCCGAGGCGCGCTACACCTTCATTCACACCCCTCAGCCTACGCAGGACAATGGGCTCGGTACCACCGAAATGATTCCTGTCACGCTCGGCGTACGCTTCTGAACCGGGACGAAGCGGTGCGCAGGGCGCGCATCGCTTCACCGCAATTTCCGCGCATTCCTCTCTACTCGAACCGCTCTTCTACCGTCCGTGTGCCCACCTCGTCCCGCTCCATGCGCTCGAGAAGCGCGCGTGCCAGCCTGCGCTCGCCCGGATTCGCCTCTCCATGCATGGAACAAAGATCGAGGAACTCCTCAGCCAGCTCATTGCGCATCGCGTGCGCGCAGTAAACGCCCTGGAGCGCCACCGCCAGCTCGCGCAGCCGCGCCGCCTCTGGCCACGCGTTCTCTTCTCCCACGGCCTCGGCAAATAGCCCGCGCCGCCCGCGAGCGCCTTCCTCCAGGCACGCCAGCAGTTGCTCGCGGAAAGCGCCACTGAGCGCTTCGAGTTCCTTGGGATCGAGCTGGTCGCGCGGGTCGAGATCTGCGCCGGTCATCTCTGCTCCTCTTCCTGCTTCGAGCGCGCCCTGCGGCTGTCCTCTGCGAACGGCATCCGCGGCTCGCCGATCCAGAAGCGGTTGCTCAGCCGCGCCGCCATCCCCGCGCTCCGCCCCTCGAGCCGCGCCTGCGCCTCCTGATACGGCCCGATGAATCGCACCGCTCGCGGCAGAAGCCTGTAAATTCGCCTGACTCTCCGCGCCCCGGTTTCCGCATCCGTCTGCACCCCTTCCCCACAGCCGAAAGAAAACTCCGTGCGCAATCGCTCCGGCAGCCACGCGATGGTCAACGCCCGGTACCACCGCGGTGGATGAATCCATGAGCCCGCGCCGGCCAGCAGGCGCTCGCCGTACCGGCGCGCCTCGGCGCTCACGCCCAACTCTTCTGAGGCGTGCATCCTCCGGTTATACGCGCAGAACGCATCCCAGTTTTCCGGCAGCGCCGAGGCGGGGATGCCGAACAGCGCCGCCAGCCGTTTGCTCTCGGCATAATATTGCTCGCGCTCGCCGGCCTCGAGCGGCGCCAGCGCACACTCGTAAGCCATCACCGCGCTCTCCACCAGAGTCGAAAACACCCAGCGCAGCGCGGCCATCTCGTTGGCCTCGTAGTGCGCGCCGCGCTTCCATCCGGCCGTGTCTTCCCTCAGCTC
>JASHTS010000222.1 GCA_030040425.1 Acidobacteriaceae bacterium
GGCAACCGCGGGCTCGGGTACGTGCGCCTGGACTGGTTCACGCCGGACGGGCTGGGCACCTGGGGCGATGGGCGGCTGTTCATCCTGGGGACGGACGGGTATATCGAAGTGCGGAAGTACATCAACGTGACCGTGAGCAAGCAGGGGAACAACCTGTATCTCGTCGACCAGAAGCAGGCGCGGTACATCGATTGCAACCAGATGCCGCTGCCCTTCGGACCGCAGTTTGTGGCCGACATCGTGAACCGCACGCACGTGGCGCAGGACCAGACGGAGTGCCTGCTGGCCGCGGAGCTGGTGATCAAGGCGCAGATGAACGCGACGCATGTGAAGCTCGAGGCTTGAGGTAGCAAGTCGGCAAGTCAGCGAGTCAGCAAGTCAGCGAGCCAACAAGTCAGCGTGGGAGGGAAATCATGACCATGACACGACGGGATGCGCTGGTGGGATTGATGGCGCTGCCGGGCGCGCTCAGTTCGGCGGCGCAGACGACTGACGCGACGGCCCAGGAGCCGAACGGCGGGGCGCAGAAGGCGAACGGCGCGACCGATTCAATTCTGGGGCCCACGGTGTTTCATTGGGAGGAGATGAAGCCGGTCAAGAACGCCGTGGGCTCGCAGGCGAAGCTTTGCCAGCAGCCGACAGCCACGCTCGATCAACTGGAGATGCACGTGAGCCTGCTCGACCCGGGCGAGATGTCGCATCCGCCGCACAGGCATGTGAATGAGGAGCTGATTATTCTGCGCGAGGGAACCTGCGAGACGCTTTCGAACGGAGAGTGGGTGCGCGTGGAGGCCGGCTCGGTGGTGTTCAACGCGTCGATGAGCCTGCATGGATTCCGCAACGTGGGGCCGTGGCCGGCGGTGTACCACGTAATCAACTGGAGCCCGGACAAAGATCGTCTGCCCAAGACCTAAGACCCCGAGAGCAAAGCGGACACCCGGGACGCCGACGGCGTAAAAGCCTCATTCTGCTTGATATGTGAGCAATTACTGATCGAAATGATCATTTTGATTGACATTTTGATCAGATCGGTTCTAATCTTGGCTTCCAAGGCGAGACCCCTGCGAACAGCTCACGGCAGAAGCGCTTGAGCGAACTCCGGCGGCCATCGCCCAGCCAAACCCAGAATTGACGTCGAGCGATCGTTTCGAGGCCAGTCGATGATCGCAGCCATCCACATTTCCAACCATGCCAATCAAGGAGACACGTATGAAAAGCCGGACCAGGTTCAGCATGGAGACGGTGTGCGCAGTCGCCCTCGCCTTCCTTCTGTTGATCTGTTACCAGCGGGCGCACGCACAAAATGCGCAGGGCACGATTCAAGGACATGTATCGGACGCTTCCGGCTCCGCGGTGGTGGGAGCGACGGTGATCGTGCGCAATGTGGATACATCGGCGGCGCTGAATCTGACCACCAATTCCAATGGTGACTATGTTGCGCCGGCTCTCAACCCGGGCAACTATTCGGTGACGGTGCAAGCCGCAGGTTTCGCCCAGCAGGTTTCGAGCGAGCTGGTGCTGGAGGTGCAGCAGACTCTCCGGCAGGACTTCCACCTTGCGGTCGGCGCAGTGACGAACACCGTTGAAGTCTCAAGCGATACGCAGATGCTGCATACGGACGACGAAACCGTGGGCCAGGTGATATCGGCCCAGTTGATCGAGAGCCTGCCCATCAGCGGGCGCGACTTCACCAACCTGATGATCACCAACGTGGGCACCAACATCACGCCCGGCGGATCGGGCGTGGACTGGTCGTATCACGGGCTGAACCAGGAGTATGAGGAAGTGAGCCCGGACGGCGGCCAGGCGCAATCGACCAGCTACAGTGTCGACGGCGTGTACGACGCGGACGCGTTTTTCAGCGTCCCGATCAATATCCCCAACGAGCTGTCCATCCAGGAATTCAAGATGATGAACGGCCTGTACGGCGCCGAGTACGGACAGGGCGCCGCGCAGGTGAACGTGGACATCAAGTCGGGAACCAACAGCCTGCACGGCGCGGGATACGAGGCCCTGGAGTCGGAGTGGCTGGAACCGAATAACGCATTCCAGGCGGCCCAGAATCAAGCCACGGGGACGGCGGGTCCTCTGCGCACGCCGTTCCGCCAAAACCAGTTTGGCGGCGTGCTGAGCGGCCCGCTGACCGTTCCGCACATCTACGACGGCAAGGATCGCACCTTCTGGCTGGTGAGCTACGACGAGGGCCTCTATAACAAAGTGAATAGCCCGTCTACGGCATGGGTGCCTTCGGCCCCAGAGCTGGGAAATGGAAACCTGACCGCGAACGGCGCGGATTTCAGCAGCTGGCCTTTCCCGATCTACGATCCGTCGACCACAGTCACCAACCCGAGCTACAACCCGGGCTGCTCTCCAAGCTCAACCCCGCCCTGCTACGGTCCAAACGCCAGCCCCGTCATCCGCACGCCGTTTCCCAACAACATGATTCCGGCGGGACGCATCGATCCAATTGCGGCCAAGATCGCCAAGTACTGGCCGGCCGCGAATATCACGAATTGTACCGAGTCGCAGCACATCGAAACCGATTGCATCAACTACTCTGCCAACACCAAGAACACGAAGACGCAGGGCATAGGAACAGTGCGCTTCGATCAGTACCTGGGGCATAACGACCATGTTTACCTGACCGGGAACTGGGGCATCCTTACGCAAACCAGCACCAACATCGCCTACGGTCAGGGCGGACAGACCTACGACCGGCCCAAGCTCTTTGGGGGCTCATGGACGCACACCTTCAACGCCGATGCGCTGAACCAGGCTACGCTGGGATACACGCGCAATCACTTCCTGACGGGAACCAACACTGCCTACGGGCCCAATCTTTCCGCCGAGGTGGGGCTGGCGAACACGGCGCCGAACCCGGCTACCTTCGATCTGCCGCTGATCACCTTCGCGAACAACAATTACTACCAGAGCTTCGGCGGCGGAGAGCCGACCACCTACGCGGACGATATTTACCAGGGCGTCGACACGGTGACGCTGGTGCGGGGCCGGCATACTTTGAACTTCGGCATCGATTTCCGCCGCACGCAGCTCTTCGAGCTGGATAACTACCTTGGGACCGGGTCGATGAGCTTTACCGGGGTTTACACGGCGCTGGTGCCCTCCTACGCGGGGAGCTCCTTCGGAGGCAGCGGGGGCTATAGCCCAACGGCGCCCTACCAGGGCAACCCGCTCGCCGACTTTCTGCTGGGCGACACCGACGGCGCATCGGCTCCTCCGCCTTTGGGAACCGATGACTACGTGCTGTGGGGCAACAACTGGAATCTGTTCTTCCAGGACGACTTTCACTTCACCGACCGTCTGACGCTGAACGGCGGCCTGCGCTGGGAGCGGCCGTATAACCTGCATACCTCGCAGAGCGACGGATTCGCCTTCAGCTTTGCCAACGGCGGCCAGATCGTCTGGGCGAACTGCAGTTTCACCAAGCCGATCCTGGCCGCAGGCGGCAACCCGAACCTGCTGCAATGCGGCGCGAGCAACACGCTGACGCCCATCGACAACAAGGATTTCGCCCCGCGGCTGGGCTTCGCCTATCGCGTTCCGGGAACGGAAAAACTGGTGGTGCGCGGCGGCTTCGGTCTGTTTTACGGGCTCTATAACCGCTATTACGATGGCAGCCAGTTCGACAAGGACTCGCTTTACAACGAAGCGGCGGCGACGATCCTCACCCCGGCGGGAACAGAAACGCAATCTACCTCGCTGGTGAGGAACATGTGGCCGGCGCCGGTGAGCGTGGATCAGCTCTTTGCCGTGCCCGGCTGGGAAGCGCCGCTTGCCCAGGTGAACTGGCCCACCAATCACAACCCCTACGATGAGCAGTGGTCGCTGGGCACCGAGTACGCGCTTACCGCGAAGCTGATGCTGGATGTGGGCTACGTGGGCGGGCATGGACTGCGGCAGCCGAGCCAGGACCTTCTGGGCGCGGCTGTACCTCCCGCAGTGGCCGGAGATCCCTGCAATACGCTGGTAGACAGCTCCCAGGCTGCCGGCACCTCCTGCGCCACCGATCCCAACTTCCAGCCCATCGACACGCGCGAGCCGTATCCCAACATGCCGCCTTATCTGTACGGCAACAACAACGGCTTCCAGTCCACCTACGAGGCGCTGCAGGTTCAGCTCATCGAGCGCGAGATGCGCGGGCTGACCTATCACGTGAACTACGCCTGGTCGAAGACCATGGATCTGACGTCGGGCATCAACCTGATCGACGGTGAGCCGAGCCTGATTCAGAATCCGCACGATCCGTACCAGGAATACGGGCTTTCGGCGTCCGATCAGACGCAGCGCCTGGTGGGGACGTATGCGTACGAAATTCCGAAAAACCTGTTTCACCTGGGTGGCGCGTGGAACTGGCTGGTCTCGGGCTGGAGCGCCAGCGGCATTTACCAGGTGGCCAGCGGTTTCCCGTTCGCGATTTACGGAGGAGAATCCGCCGACCAGATGACTTCGAATGGCGGTTGGGCGTTCCGCATCCTGGCCAATTCCACTTTCAAGAATTCGAGCGGATTCAGCAAGGGTCTTTCGGAGTGGTTCGACACTTCGAAATATTCGACTCCGCCGCTGGGCCGTTACGGCGACACCAACAAGAGTCCGGAGCGTACGCCTTACTATACGAATCTGGACGCCAGCTTCGGCAAGACGACTTACCTGGCGGAGCACCAGTCGCTGATGCTTCGGGCCGATATCTTCAACCTTGGCTCGGCTTGGCACTCCAACGTGGGCGAGCTGTATCCGGATTCGACAGTGACCGATCCGCACTTTGGAGCGCTGGTGACCAGCACCTATGGTGCTGTCTCTCTGTATACGCCGTATACGATGCAGATAACGGCGCAATATAGCTTCTAACCGGGCCGGCTGCCTGGGTTTACCCCAGGCGGCCTTGGTGCGTTTCCGTATCTATGTCGATCGCTCTAGAGATTTGTGTCGATTCGGTCGAGTCGGCGATAGCAGCGCAGGCGGGCGGAGCGGAGCGCGTGGAATTGTGCTCGGCGCTGCGCGAGGGGGGCATTACGCCCAGTGCGGGATTGCTGCGGCAGGTGCGCGCGGCGGTCAAGATCGATGTGTATGTCATGATCCGGCCGCGGGGAGGGGATTTTTGCTACACCGCGGACGAGCTGGAAGTGATGCACGAAGACCTGATGGAAGCGCGCGCTGTGGGGGCGGCGGGCGTGGTGCTGGGCGTGCTCAGGCCCGAAGGCAAAGTCGACGTGGAGCGGACCCGCGACCTGGTGGCTGCGGCGCGGCCGATGAAGGTGACCTTCCATCGCGCATTTGACGTGTGCGCCGATCTGCAAAAGTCTCTTGAAGACGTGATCGCCTGCGGCGCGGACCGGATTCTGACTTCAGGCGGCGAACCGGACGGGATTCGCGGCGCGGCACGCATTGCGCGGCTGGTGGAAGCCGCGCGCGGACGCATCGCCCTGGTGGGCGCGGGCGGAATCCGGCCCAGCAACGTGCAGGAATTTGTCCGCGCCACCGGCGTGCGCGAGATTCACGCGGCCCTGCGGGCGCGGTCGGCGAGCCCGGTGACGTATTGGAATCATTCCGTGACTTTCGGCTCCCATGCCGACGGCCTGGCGCGTTACGTAGTGCGCGAAGACGATGTGCGCAGGCTGCGGCGCGCTCTCTATGCGGTCTCCGCCGGGAACGGCAGGGCTCTCGTACAATAGTCGGGGACCGGCGCACGCCCGCGGCCGTGCAAGGGAACGAAGCCCATGTCCTCGAAGACAGACAAGCGAGCGAAGGAGATTCTGCGGCTTCTGCTGCGCCACGGAAAGACCTCCGTGGAAGACCTGACGGCGGAGCTGACGGCTTCGCCGGCGAGCATCCGGCGCGACCTGACGCGGCTGGAAAAACAGGGACTGGTGTACCGCACGCACGGCGGGGCCATGCTCACGGGCAAGGCCGTTTATGAGCCGTTCCGCTTCGACGCTTCTTTTCACGTGCGCGAAGACCGCTTCGCCCAGGAGAAGCAGCGCATTGCGCACGCGGCCGCGGCCCTGGTGAGGGAGCACGAGACTATCGGCCTGGTGGCGGGAACGACCACCACGCTGATTGCGCGGCAGCTCCAGCACCGGCGCGGCATCCACATAGTGACCAACGCGGTAAACATCGGCATGGAGCTCAGTTCCGTGACCGCGCTCGATACCACGCTGACCGGCGGCGCGATGCGCTGGCCGGGCGCGTTTTCGCTGGTGGGGCCGGCAGCCCTCGAGACGCTGAACATGTTCGTGCTCGACCGGCTGTTTTTGAGCGTGACCGGCATGGACGCCGAGCACGGAGCCACGATGATCGAGCCGGAAGAGGCCGCGGTGTTCCGCGTGATGGTGCGCCAGGCGCGCGAGGTGGTGGTGGTAGCCGATTCGAGCAAGGTGGGCATGGTGAGCCCGGCCGTCATCTGCCCGCTGCGCGAGATCGACATGCTGATCACCGACGACGGCATCTCCGATGAGGCCGTAAAGGTATTTTCGGCGAATCATGTAAAAGTGCTCGCGGTCTGAGGCGGGAGGTCAGGGCTTGGGCGCACGATCGGGAAGAAAATTCCAGATCTCCGGATCCTCAGAGCCGAGCACCCAGGAGCAAAAACCCTCGAGGCCGCGATCGGCCGCAAGCCGATAGCGGTCGCGGAAGGTGCGCAGGTCGGTGTAGAAGATCCACTCGCGCATCTGGTCGCGATAAAAGTAGAGAAATGCGGTGTGATCCTCGGCGTCCCACTCGGGCTTGCCGCCGTATGCCGTGGCGAGCTGGAGCGCGTCAGGCGTGCTGATGTAGTCGGCGGTGGGGTTCGGGCGCTCTGTGCCGGTGGTCTTGTCCACGATGGGCGCGCCTGTGTACCAGTGGTAGCCGTAGAGGGGAATACCGAGCGAGAGTTTTTCCCTGGGTACAAATTGCAATGCGTAGTCGAGATTGTCGACCGTCCATTGCCAGCCCGCGACCGGGCCGGGCATGGTCCAGCGGGTCTGCTGGTCGTAGGTCATCAGGCAGACGAGATCGACAGACTTGGCCAGCGCGGCCAGATCGTAGGCGCCGCGCCAGTCGGTATAAATCCATTTGGCGAATCCGCCGCTGCCGGGATAGCCGGGCGCGTTGGGCACGGTGGCGATGGTCAGCTTGAGGCCGGCTTTGTGGAGCGCATCGGCCGCGCGGGCCACCAGAGCGCTGAGGCCGTCGCGATCGAGGTAGTCGAGATTCTCGAAGTCGAACTGGAAGCCGACGTAGCCGTGGAGCTTGGCTTCGCGCAGCATGGCGTCGATGAGGCGCTGCTGGGCGTCGCTACTCGCAGCCAGATCGTGAAACTTCTTTTTGCCCAGGAGCCCGACGATGGGCATCACCGGGATGCCGTCGCGGTGCGCCGCGTCGAGCACGGTGGGATTGGGCCCGCCGGTGACGAGGCCGTTTTCGTCCACGCTGTACCAGGTGGGGACGAGAAGATCGATCTTGGCCGAGTGCGCGAGGAAGGAGCGAATCGACTCCGGGCTATCGGTCATGTAAAGGAGCGCCACCGGCTGGGCCAGCACGCCGGATGCGCACACGAGGAGCAATACCAGGACAAAAAAGAAACGCCGCATGGATAGAGGATAGCGGATGCGCGCGGGCCGGATCTAAGGCTGCGCGTGCTCGAGCGAGCGGAGCGGCGTGGAGGTCTGGCTGAGGTCGTCGGCGCCCGCAAGCGGATCGGTTGCGGTGAGGCGCGAAGCGAGCGCGCGGGCGAGATCGGGAAGGTCGTAGTGCAGCGCAACGCCGGGGACGATGTCTTCCGGCGCGCCGATGGGCATGGGCGCCAAGAGCAGGCTCCGGTAGCTTGCGAGAACGTGGTCGATGCCGATGTGGGTCAGGCGGCGATCGAGCACGGCGGCGTGGAGCAGCACCAGGCCCATGTGCCCGCTGCCCGCGGCGGAGATGCGCGCAGGATCGACGTCGGCGCGGGCGGCGAGGTAATCGACGGCGCGGATCGTGTCATCCACGCGCAGGCCGACCAGAGTGCGAGCGACAAGATCGGCACGCAGGCTGAGCAGATAAAACGGGCCCAGGATGGGCGACTTCATATCGTCGGCGCCCGGCGGCGAGGGGCGCGGGGTGAGCGCGAGGACTACATTGCCCTGTGCGGCGAGCGCATCGAATTTGGATTTGTTGGCACGGGCAATTTCGCTGTCGCCATGGATGGAATCGGGAACGAGGAAGAGAACCGCGGGATGGCGGCCGGGTGCAGTGGGAACCGCGAGATTGCCGTCGAGCCCGCCTTCGAGATCGCTACCGTCAGTGGGGATGGTGATGGGTCCGGAGCCAGCGGCGAGCAAAGCCGGATCGAAGTGAGCCGCGCCGGGTCTGGCTTCCGCGCCGGTTTCCTGGCGGATGGCTGCTGCAAGCTCGATGCGACTGAGAGGATGGCGATGCGCGGCGATGAGCTTTGCGGCACGCGCGCGATTGAGAGTGAACACCGTGGCGCAGTGCGGGAAGCTGGTCGATACCTGGCCGGTGGAGGTGACCTGGAACGCGGATCGGGGAAGACTGGCCATGGCATTTCGTGGGCCGAAGGCGAGATAATCCGCGGGCATCACGGGATGGTCCGCATCGGAACCGGGCTCGAGGTTGCGCATGAAGAAACCGAGGATGTAGCCCATGATGGGGCGCAGCGCTCCGTGGCCGCCGGGACCGGTGATGAATTGCAGGCGCGCCTTGAGCGAAATCTCATTGCTGGTGTCTGCATTGAGCGCGGGCGCCGTGGGCGTGGGAGGAACCGAAGGTTGGGCGCCGCCGGCGGGCGTGCCTGCGCTTGCGGGATCGAACAGCGCGTAGAAGCGGCGCGCTTCGATCACCGTGGTGCGCGCGCCGGCAAAGGGAAACATGTCAGAGTATGTGGCGATGACGGCGTACGGCCGGGGCGCGGCCAGCTCAATCCAGTCAGGAAAGCCGAAGCCGGAGGAGATGAAGCGGGGGTTCGACTGCTCGGCGTCCTGCGGACCGAGCGTGGGAAGCAGCGTATCGAAGGAAGTGGTGTAGCAGGCCACCCCGACGGCGGCCAGACGCGGATCGAGCGCGCCGACCAGGGCCGTCATGGCGCCGCCGCCGGAGCAGCCCATGGCGCCGAT
>JASHTS010000223.1 GCA_030040425.1 Acidobacteriaceae bacterium
GGCGCAACCCCCGCGGGCACAAAGATCATTCAGCTTCCGCCGGAAAACCAGCTCCGCGTGCCCTCGCTCATCGGCCTCACCGTGCGCCAGGTCATCGAGCAGGCCGGCGCCGCGGGCCTCGACGTTCAGATCACCGGCGACGGCCTCGCGCGCGAGCAGGCCCCCGCACCCGGCACCCTGGTCCCGCCCGGAACCAAAATCGTCGTCCGCTGCGCGCGGTAGCTGGCGCGCCCGTAATGGCGCAATTTCCGGCTGGCCGGTTTTACGGCCGTCCGACATCGTGGACTTCTGACCAGCGGGTCGAGGACCGGCATCCCCGCGAGAACAGCGCATGAGCCGAGGACTTTCCCGCGCCGGGGCCGTGTCGCCGTCAAAAGCCTAGATCAATGCCCTAGAGCCTCGGCCTATTCAGTCTTTTCCGGGGAAGGACAGGACCGCCTTCCTTGAACGAACCTCTCCGTAGCTCGATGTGCACATAGAATCTTGATAATCGATAGCCGAGGTCACTATCGCGGCCATGATCAGTCCGGGATGCTTCTCCTGCCGCCACCGCTTCGAGCGGCTACTACCATCTTGGTTCTTTTTCGTTGACAAGGCCGGAATTCCCGCGCCATCCTCAGTAGTGCTTTCTTCCCTTATTCATTCTGTAACTTATGGTTTCCGTTAAGGTGTTTTCAGAACTCCTGCAAGTTCTATACTCGGCCCCCTTCCCGCAGGAGTCGTGGCAACGCTCCCTTCCGCCTCCTTGCGGGTACACAAATTCGAGCTTGTGCGTTTTCATTGCTGCCGGTACAGGGACCGGATTGGCGGTTCTCACCCACGCCGGGACGCGGGATAATTCTGCCGCCATCGCGCTTTACAACCGGCAATACGCGCAGAGCGTTTCCTTTCGCCCCGCCGTTTCGACCAGCACAATCCTCCAACAGGTAAAGAACGTGCTCGACAAAACCGGAACCAGAGATGGTCCGGCTGTTCATGACACTGCCGCAGGTTCCTGTGCAGACTGACTGACTCTCGAGGCCTGAGCCATCTCGTAGTTGCGTGCAGCAAGCGGCTTTAGCAGAGTACGAAGCGAAACGCCTGCCGTTTCCCGCAGGCCGCCTTATAAGCAAATCCGGAGGATACACAAATGCGCGTTCTATCCAGGCTGGTCACACCGGTCGTATTTCTTGTCGCTGCAACCTCTATCGCCATGGCGCAGTGTGGCCAGCTTTCGATTCAGGATCCCACCGAATACAACGCGTACACTGTGGCCGTCAGCCAGGCGGATGGTCCGGCTAAGGCGGTGGCCATCGAGGATTTCCTTGCACACTATCCCAACTCATCGGCAAAGGAATCGCTTTTGGAAACGCTTTTGGGAGAGTATGTCCAGGCGAACAACGCTGGTCAGGCTCTGAGCGCCGCCAGGAGGCTTGTTCAGGTCGATCCGAACAATGTTCGCGGTTTGTACGTCCTGGTTTGGATCGAAAGTGCCGATGCCGGTCATTCCCTCCCGTATATTGCGGACGCCGCGGAAAAAGCAAGGGTCGGCCTCAACGCCCCCAAGCCTCCCTGCATGAGTGACGCCGACTTTCAGGCACTCATGAAATCCGCGACTCCCACATTCAACCGCGCCATTGCCGCGCAGCAACAAGCCTCGCAGCAGCTCGGTCCTTCCGCCCCACCCGCAGCCGCTTCCTCTCGGCCGCAGTCGGCAACGCCTCCGGCCGCGCCTCCCCAAACCCGGGATAACGCCGCGCCGCGCGCTGCCCTTGAAATCGCTTCCCAGCCCATTCTTAGCGAACTCGACCATGCGGCGTCCATACGTATAGACCCAGCGGGGATAAGCTTGACCCTCGGCGACAGTGATCGATCCGCCATCGCGGCCTGTAATGGCGAGAAGATAAAGGTTGGCACGGTGGGTGAAAGCGCCTGTTGGCAGGTATTCCACCATCACCAGGACCAGGCGTTCAGCAACCAATTGAACGATGCAGACGAAGCATTTCTCACCTCGGTTTTGGTCCGTGGCTGTGGTGTCTGGGCTCTCTCCGACGATTACCACATGACGCGCGGCGGAGAGACCTGCGGCACGCTCGGATACTTCCTGGCGCATCTCGGCAATTGGGAGGCCGCGGAAGCCGTTTGGAGTCTCGCGCCGGGATGCTACTCCCTGCATCGGATCGCCGGCACGCCCGTCAACGGCTGCATCGGCATTGCCCTCGCCAATCGCGACCACTTCGCCAATGATCCGGAAATACTCGCCTCGATGGCCCGCAAGTCGTGCTCTTCCATTCACGACCGTGCATCGTGCGAATACCTGGCCAGCCTCGGAGAGACTGTGGATATGGCTGCAGTTGCAGAGGCGGAGGCGGAGCAGCATGAATCGATCGCGGAGAATCGCGAGGAAAACGACTCTTCGCTTGAGCAAGCTCGCGCCGATGCGGAGTCTCGCCGCAATGCGCTGATCGCTGCGCTCCAGAGCGCGCCTGGCGCGAATGATCCCAACGCCGTCCTAAATGCAAGCAATCGTCAAGCTGCGGGAATACGCGCCGACGGCATTGCACGTTCGAATCAGCATTCGGTCGGTACGATGCCCGCCACGGGCACGGCGATAGCCCAGCCGTTGCAAGGCGCAACTGCGCCGCAAACGGCGGAGGGACCAGACTCATCCGGCGCAGCTACATCCGAGACTTGCCCGAAGAATAACCCAGCGGATCCAGGAATGGGATACCCGGATTTAGGAGCAAGTTGTAATCCAGTCAGCAGTGAGATGCCCTGCGCTAGAGTGCTGTCGGCATACTGGTCCCCTCCCACAACTACCGCCCTTGGTGTATTGAATGTGACTTTCCAAAATACTTGCAACACTGAGGTCCGGCTGACCGTATGGGGTCCAGCCACGGGACCAAGCGGTAGCCAGACCGACTATTTGGCGCCGGGCGCACGATTCTCATTCATCGACAACGAGCCGCGGTACTTTTATCGCGTTGACGATGGAGTCGATTGCGAGGTCAATACAGCCCGTCCAGGGTGCAAGGTGGTGAACTAGCGGAGGCCAGAGTGACTCTCATCAAGAAGACCTTCGCTGTGATAATGGTTTTGCCGCCAATCACACCCCTCGCAGCTCAGGGCAATCCACAGATGTTCATCTGGCAGAATGGCAAACTTGCTCCACTCGAGAATGCCGATGGAGTGTGCTTCGATCAGCGGCCCATCTGGGTTTTCCCTGACGTCCAGATCGTCGGCGACGGCCTCGCGCGCGAGCAGGCCCCCGCGCCCGGCACTCTGGTCTCGCCGGGAACCAAGATCATCGTCCGCTGCCAACGGTGAGTGCGGTAAGCTCACTGCGTGCCCCAGTCCTGGTATCCATTTGAGGGTGGCTCTACGCTCAACCAACCCGGCTCCGAGCAGGGCGTCATCCTTCGCGACGAAGAACATCCGCTCGGCGCGCGCATCACGCTTGAAACCAGCGCGCATACCGCTCTCTGCGCCATCACCTGCGGCATCTACGGCTGCATGATGCATACCCGTTTCTTCAGTTCGGAAGCGGAAGCCGATCGCGAGTACGAGCTGATGAAGGCTGCGCTCGCTACGCTTCTCGAAGAGGCAGGCCAAAGCGCAGACGGCGGCGACGAGGTCCTGCTCGACGGATGTGCGCGTTTCGTTGAAAGATTTCCTTGACTCGTTGAGCCGGCAATCGCAAAAGTGCTCCGCCTGCACCAACGGAATCTACAATCGAACCCAGCATGCTCTGGCCCCAACTCATCGCCGAGATTCCCGCCGTCGGCTCGGCGGGCAACACAGATGCCTCGCTGACCGGTATCGAATACGACTCGCGCCGCATTCATCCCGGCTCCATCTTCGTCGCCATCAAGGGCGGCACCACCGACGGCAATCGTTTCATCGACAAAGCCCTCGCCGCGGGCGCGCTCGGCATTATTACTGACTCGCCTCAGGCCTTCGACCATCTCGCCGTCTACAATCCTGGCCTGCCCATCCTCGAGGTCGAGCACGGCCGCCGCGCGCTCGCGCAGGCTTCCGCTGTCTTCTTCGGACATCCCGAAAAGAAACTCGCGGCCACCGGCATCACCGGCACCAACGGCAAAACCACCACCGCGTTCCTTCTCGAATCA
>JASHTS010000224.1 GCA_030040425.1 Acidobacteriaceae bacterium
CGCGCCCGGCAATATCGAAGATGTTTGCACCCTCCGGAACCACCAGCGCGATGGTGTACACGTCTCCGCGGGCGATGCGCTCATAGACTTCGATGGCCGCGGCGGGATGATCGAAACGGTAGTAGCCGGCTTTCAGTTTGCCCCGCAGGCAGACTCGCAGGAGGTCGAAGGCGAACTGGCTGCGCACGACGCCGGCCTGAGCGAGACTGCGGCCGATCGCCAGGGTAGACGAGCCGGGAGCGAGATCGACGAAGGTCTCGGTGTCAGGGCCATAGGGCATGAGGAGGAACCAGGCAACGGCGGCGGTGGCGAGGAGAACGAGGCTGACGGCCAGCAGGAACTTTTTTGCTCCGGAGCGATGAGTTTCTCTGCTGTTCGGTGTGCGCCTGGCCATTCGGCTGGTCTCGCCCCTTCAGGAGTTTAAGGCATTTCTACTTCAGATCGAGGCCCTGGGAACCCGGGCGGCGCTTCCTTCCGGGAACCGCCGCCTTCCGCTGGCGGATTTGGCGCAGAGCCGATGGAGAAACGCCACAGGACGCGAAAAATCCCCGCGAACTCTCTGTTTTGATTGTATCGGGCGGAAGGAGAGCGTTGCGCCCCGAGGACGCACTTTAAGCTGGAGTCGGGGAGCAACGCAATGCAGTCCGACGGGCAATTGCGCTATCTGGGTCTCGACGTGGGCAATCGCCGCGTGGGCGTGGCCGTGTCAGACGAGCTGGGGCTGACGGCGCAGGCGGTGCTGACGCTCGAGCGCAAGCGCAACCCGCGCGAGGATCTGCGCTCGCTGGCGCGGCTGGCGCGGCGCTTTGGCGTAGGGGGCATCGTGGTGGGGCTGCCGCTGCGTCTTTCCGGCGAGGAAAGCCCGCAGACGAAGAAGGCGCGCGCCTTTGCCGAGGAGCTGGGCAAGCTGACCGGGCTGCCGGTGCACTTCGAGGACGAGCGGCTGACGACCCGCGAGGCGCATGCGGTTCTTTACGAGGCCGGGCGGAAGCGGCAGACGCACCGGCGGGTCGTGGACCAGGTGGCGGCGACGGTGATTCTCGAAGGATTCCTGGAGAGGCAGGGTACGAGGGAACGAGGGAGCAAGGGAATAGGGAGCAGGGAATAGCGAGTAGGGAGCAGGGCGGGAGCCGGTGGGCTGGCGGAAAACGGCTATGGCGGCATCCGCGTATAATAAGGAGTCAGGTTCTTCTATCGTTTGCGGGTAGAGGCGCCCTCCCCGCCAGGGACCGTGGATGCCCGAACACATCAAAGAACAGCTCCTCAAAGAGATCAAGCAGCTTGAGTATGAGCTTGCCCATGAGCTGCCGGCCGAGATCAAGAAGGCCCGGGCATTGGGAGATCTGTCGGAAAACGCCGAGTACCACATGGCCAAGCAGCGGCAGGAGTTTGTGAATGCGCGGCTGGGCCAGTTGAAGAAGCGCATGGCGGCGCTTTCGCTTGTGAATCTGGCGAATATTCCCAGGGACAAGGCGGGGCTGGGCTCGACGGTGGTGGTTTTCGACTCCACCAAGAATGAAGAAATTGTGTACCGGCTGGTGATGAGCGAGGAGTCCGATGTGGCCAAGGGACTGATCTCGACAACGTCACCGATCGGGCGCGGGCTGGTGGGCAAGCAAGTGGGCGATGTGACCACGGTGGTGACGCCCAACGGCAAGCGCGAGCTGGAAGTGCTGAAACTGACGACGATTCACGACGAAGCCGGCGGCCACGAGGGCGATGAAGAAGAGGCGGCGGCGGGCGCGTAAAAGCAAGCTGCCAGCTTCCAGCCTCTAGCTTCCAGCTCCCTTTTCGGCGGAGCGATGGATTGAATCCGGCTGCGCAAAAAGTTTACGGCTAGAAGCTAGGAGCAAGAAGCAAAGAATGACCTGGACCAGCGCATTCGGCCGCGCCTGCGGTTGGCTGCTCGACCGCATCGTGCATGGGCTGGCGCTCACGCGCATCTCTCCCAACATCCTCACGTTCCTTGGCCTGGTGATCAACATTGCCGCGGCGTTTCTGTTCGGGCACGCGAACTCGTCCAATGCGGACAAGATGTTTTTTTACGCGGGCCTGGTGATTGTGGGCGCAGGCCTTTTCGACATGGTGGATGGGCGCGTGGCGCGGCGCACCAACCAGGTGACCGTCTTCGGCTCGTTCTTCGATTCCGTGATCGACCGCTATTCCGACGTGGTGCTGTTCTTCGGGCTGCTGGTCTACTACGGGCGCATCAATCGCTTCCGCTATGTCGTGCTGGTGGCGTTCGTGATGGTTACTTCGCTCATGGTCAGCTACACGCGGGCGCGGGCCGAGGCGCTGATCGGCACCTGCAAGGTGGGCTTCATGGAGCGGCCGGAGCGCATCGTGCTCATCATTCTGGGCGCGCTGTTCAATCGCTGGGGCGTGATGGCTCCGGTGCTTTGGGTGCTGGCCGTGCTCTCGACCATCACCGTGATTCACCGCGTCACCTACACCTACCAGAACACGAAGTATTTGGCGCCGCTGGGGTGAAACCGACAAGGTGCGGCGCCGACTCCCGGCTGGCCGAAATGCT
>JASHTS010000225.1 GCA_030040425.1 Acidobacteriaceae bacterium
GCGGGCCGATTCTCAAAAACAAGCTGTTCTTTTTCTTCAGCACCTATTGGGATCGGATTCGTACGGGGGTTGCGCCATCCGAGTCATTCCCGGGACTCACCCCCGATGCAGCCGGCCTTGCGACCCTTCAATCGACATTCTCCGCCGATCCGGGCGCGGCTGCGCTCCTCAGCTACGGTCCTTACTCCATCAAGGCCGGTAATCCGCAGACGATTTCCGTGCCGGCCGGGTTTTGCCCCCAGGCCGACACCTACACCGCAGCCGGCAGCTGCCTGGAATCTGTGACCGACGCCGGCGGAACGACTGCCGCTGTTGAAGTGGCCGGCGTGACGCGCTCGATTGCCCTCCCCTTCGACGACCAGGAGGAGCTGGCACGCGTGGACTGGCAGCCCGGCGAGAAAGACCACGTGTTCGTGCGCTACTATTACCAGCCGGAATTCGGTATCTCGCAAGGCGGCAACGGGATCGCCTCGGGCGACTGGGTGACCGTACCCTCGGTCACAAACTCTATCGGCGCCGATTGGACGCACACGTTTACTCCTCATTTGCTCGACCAGGTCCGCTACAGCTTTCTTGAAGCAAAGATTCCCTTTGAGGGCGGGGCTTTTCCCAATTGCGTTGTCTCGAACTTCGGCGCTTGCCCGGCTCAGATGACCTTCACGGGAGGGAACGACGACCTGAATTTTGGCGGAGATGTCACCACGCCGGATGGCCGCACCGTGAAAGTAACGCAGGTTCAGGACAATGCCACCTGGACTCGCGGCGCCCAGACGTTTGTTTTTGGAGGAGAATTCGACTACCAGGACACACCCATCACCGGAATCTTCTACTACAACGGCAATCCGCAGTACGGAACCCTCAGCAATCTGATGGGCCAGCCGAACCAGCAGTTGATCAATCAATATAGCCTTCCGTCGAACACTTCGAGTTTTTCGAATCTGGCCAACGGAGATCTTACGGTTCCGTTCACCGAGCCCGATCTTGCAGCCTATTTCCAGGACGACTGGAAGGCATTTCGAAGCCTGACGCTCCATCTGGGCATGCGCTGGGAGTTCTTCGGCCAGGCAACCAACGCGCTGCACAATGAGACCGTGAAGCGCGAGTCGAATCCCGCCACCGCTTTTTGGAACACGTCGCTGCCTCTCAGCGATCGCACGGTGAACCAGGTCGCGCAGGTTTACACCAATTTCGAGCCGCGCATCGGCCTGGTGTGGAATCCCGATTTCGACCGGAAGCTGGCCGTCAGCGCCGGATACGCAATCAACGCCAACCCCCAGTTCTATAACATCATTTTGCTCGTCTCCGATGAGGCGCCGGTGACGAACGAAGGCACGGTGCTATGCGGCGCCGATGCCTGTGTGCCTTCCGACGGCTCCATCCTCAGCACGGACTTCCGCGCGCTGAATCTGCCTTCGTTGCCCACCGGCGGGGACCCGGGCCAGGATATCGTGGATACGGTCCCGCCCAATTTCCGCACGCCCTATGTGCAAACCTGGACGCTCGGCATTCAGCATCAGATCGGTTCTGCCGCGGTGGGCGAGGTGCGCTACGTGGGTTCGAAGACCACCGACGATTTCCAGTCGCTCGACGCCAATCCTTACCTGCTGCCGGTGGTTTCGGCGTTTCCGAATTTTTACCCCGGATTGTCGCTCTGCGCGAACACCACTGCCGACGGGTATGGACGCCCGGACTGCACCCATGGAGATGTAATCAATACCTCCAATGGAGGCTGGGCTGAATACAACGCACTGGAACTGAACCTGACTACGCAGAACTATCGCGGCCTGACTTCGACTGCTTCGTATACCTTCAGCAAGGTCCTGGACAACGCAACCGACGCATTCCGAAGCACCGGGGCGGGCGGCAGCACGGTCGCCTTTCCCCAGGATCCGCTGAACCCGAGCGCGGGCGAACGAGGACTGGGCGGGAACGATTTCCCGAATACGCTGGGAATCGGTTTTACTTACGACCTGCCCAAATTGGTGAAGAGCGACGGGCTGTTGGGCCGGTTCGCCAACGGCTTTCAATTGGCCGGCGTCTACCGCTATCGCAGCGGCCAGGACTACACCCCTTTTCAGCCAGTGGGCATTGACCGCTATACGCCCGACTCCAGCTTCTGTGACGGATTCTTCAACAGCGCCATCATCAACCTGGATACCTGCCGGCTGGTGCTCTCCAACAAGAAGGCGCCCATCAACACGGTCGCTTACCTGAACCCATACGTCAACGGTTCCGGGGGGCCCGTCGCGGGAGCACCGCAGTTTGTCGTGTACAACAGCGATTCGCTGATCACGGACCCCAGCACGGGCGCCGTAACCGGCTACAACCCGGGCACGCCGGTAAATCCGGCAAACACGCACTGGATCATCGACAACCAGCCTTACGCACTGAGCGTCCACAACCCCTATCCGGGCTCCAGCCGAAGCCTTCTCCGCGGCCAGCCTTTCAGCGATCTGGATGCGACGATTTTCAAGACATTTCCCATCACGGAGCGCCTGAACATCCAGCTGTCCATGGCCGCTTACAACGCGCTCAACCAGATGTACCTCGGGACTGGAAACGCGTTTGTAGGCGCGACCAACTTTACCAGCAATGCCGAGAACGCCTCCGGAAGCATCTCCGGCAACACCTCCGGAAACCGGTTCGTGATTCTGGGAGGGAAGGTTATTTTCTAGGCGCCGACGGCCTTTGCTTTCGAAGATGGGGCGCCGGATGAGCGGTCCGGCGCCCTTGCCGTTCGCCCGGGATGGCGATGGGCTGCGCCGCAGAGATCAAGTGCGCTTAGTGTGGGGCAGCGGCCCGGGTGCAGCGGCTGCCTGAATCGATTCGCAATTCTGCCCTCACTTTTGTGACCAATTGCGGCATTGCAGGGACGAACGACATGCGGCATGGTTTGTAACGGCCTGCGCGCAAGGTGAAGGCGGCAGCCGAAATGATCCGATTCCCATGACGTTCATTGATCCCGGAACGTCTAACTTCCGCAGTCGTGTATTCGCGCCTCATTGCCTCATCGGTTTCTCGGGGATTGCCCGGATGAGAGGGTGGTCTTGGCGCGGCGCAGCGTCGGGTGCAGCAGAATTGACCTTGGAATCGCAGTTCATAAGTTCCGCCATGGCGGATGACGCATCTTGAGGACAGAGATTCATGCCGACGATCCGGGACAAGACCAGCGATTCTGCCGCGCTCGAGTGGAATGCGGCGCTGCGCCGGCGGTCGGTCCTGATGCACCCGGTTGTCTTTGTCGCGGCGTTCACTTTGCTGGGAACGCTGTTCGCCGCGCAGGAGTGGCTCAATATTCATCACTCCGGCTATGCGATCAGCACGGCCCTGGTATTTGAGTCCTGGGGCGCCCAGTATTTTCTGTGGGGCGTGATCTGCTGGTGCCTGTGGCGGATGTTTGAGCCGTTTATTCAGAATGCGGGCGTGGGCAGTGCGCTGGCAGCGGGGATACCGGCCAGTCTGGCTACATGTTTCTTCGAGGAGATGGTCTGGGTGGCGCTGTTCCCGAAGATTCCGGTGAATCATGCGCACATGCCGTACTGGACTCGGGTGGAATTCAACTTCAAAGGCGACCTGGCGGAGAGCATGGCTATCTTCTGGGGCGCGTTCTTTTTCTGTCGCGGCATCGGCTACTACCAGCAACTGCGCGAGAAGGAGACGGTGGCTGCCCAGCTTGCGGCGCAACTGGCCAATGCGAAGATCGCGGCGCTGCGCATGCAGTTGAATCCACACTTCCTTTTCAACACCATGAACAGCATCTCCAGCCTCATGCGGACCGACATCGAAGCCGCCGACTGCCTGCTGGAACAACTGAGCAGCCTGCTGCGTATGACCCTGGAACGGAGGGACGTTCAGCTCATCCCGCTGCACGACGAGATCGAGTTCACGGAGACCTACCTCGGCATGCAGGACCGGCGGTATGCGGGACGGGTGACGCGGTCGCTTACGGTCGATCCGAAGACGCACGATGCGCTGGTTCCGGCAATGATTCTGCAGCCGATTGTCGAGAATGCCTACGTACACGGGCTCTCGAAGCTGGATCACGGCGGGCATCTTGCGATCGAGGTCGCCAAGGATGGCCACCGGCTGAAAGCCTTGATCACGAACACGGGCGTAGGTCTGAAGACCGGCGAGGAGGGACCCCTGAACGGGGCGGGGAGCGGACACGGCGTGGGCCTGGCCAATGTCAAGAGCCGATTGCGCCTGCATTATGGAGAGAGCTGCGCGTTTTCCATTCGAGAGATCGAGCGGAACCGGGTGCAGGTCTCGATCCTGATTCCTTTTGAGCTTTCGACCAACACAGCGGAAAGCCTAACAAGGTTCGGTGCCTGATGATTCATGCAGTGGTAGCGGACGATGAGGTGCTGGCGCGGCAGAAGTTGCGCCAATTATTGAACGACGACCGCAATGTAGAGGTGGTGGGCGAGTGTGCGACGGCTCTCGAAACCATCGAGCTGGTGCGGGCGACGAATCCGGAACTTCTGTTCCTGGACATCCATATGCCGGGTATGGACGGATTCGACGTGATGGCGGCGCTCTCCAGCCGCAAAGAGACGCAGGCGCCGCGCGTGATTTTTACCACAGCCTATGACCAATATGCAGTGCGCGCCTTTGAAGTGAACGCAGTGGACTACCTGCTGAAGCCATTCACCTCCGAGCGCCTGCGCACGGCCATTCAGCGGGTGCGCGAGCAGTCTCGCGAGCAGCAGCAACAGGCAGACTCCGGAGCCGGCGCGAGCCAGACGCCGGGCGTCTATACGAACCGGATCATCTTCAAGTCGCGAGGCCGCATCCTGTTCCTGCCGGTCACGGATATCCGCTGGATTGGCGCCGAAGGGAACTACGTCCGGCTGTGCACGGCGACGGAGACGCATCTTCTGCGCGAAACCATGGCGCGCCTGGAAAGCCGGCTCGATCCGCGGGGATTCCTGCGCGTGCACCGCTCCTTCATCGTGAACCTGAAGTACGTGAAGGAAGTGCGCAGGGAGGGAAGCGGCGACTCCGTGGTGGTGCTGGACAGCGGGCACAAGGTCGCGCTGGGCCGCAGCTACCGCGCCTTCCTGAACGAGCAGCTTCATCGGTCGTAATCTCGCAATTCCTGAGGAGGCCGCAGCGGTTTCGCGCCGATTTTTCGGATGAGCCTCCGTTCGTCTTCGCTCCAGCAGGCCTGGATCCCCGGGAAAACAATCGCTTTCAGCGGCCCTGCCAGGACTAAAATGGAGGTTTCATGCAAAGGCTCTGCCTGCGGCGGCCCCGGTGCGGGCATGCAAGGGCGGTTCCCGGGGCCAGCGCTCCCAGTTGACGAGTGTGCAGAGGCCATTATTAAATCGATTTGCCGCAAAAGGAGCGTATGTCGCGATTGAATCCGTACGTGGTCCTGCTCACGGTGATCGCCACCCTGGGCGGATTGCTTTTTGGATATGACACGGCCGTGATCAATGGCGCCGTGGATAGCCTGCGGGCGTACTTCATCGTTCCCCGATTTGCGGATTTGACCAACGCTGCCCAGGCCAACGATGCGAATTCGCTCTTAGGCTTTGTGGTTTCGAGCGCGCTGATCGGCTGCATTTTAGGGGGGCTGGTTGGCGGCTGGGTGAGCACGCACATCGGCCGCAAGCGCGGACTGATCATTGCCGCCGTGCTTTTCCTGGTTTCCGCACTGGGCGCCTCGGCGCCGGAGTTTCCCTTTGCGCCCATCGGCCACGGCGGGCCGGGCTACATGTGGAACTTCGTCTTCTACCGCATTCTCGGCGGCATCGGGGTGGGACTGGCGTCAATGCTTTCGCCGATGTATATCGCGGAGATTGCGCCGCCGAAGGTCCGCGGAAACCTGGTGGCGTGGAACCAGTTCGCCATCATCTTCGGCATGCTGGTGATTTACTTCGTCAACTTCGGCATTTCCAAGGCGGGCAGCGGCGATGTGTGGCTGAATTCCATCGGCTGGCGCTACATGTTTCTATCCGGCGCCATCCCCGCGGGGCTATTTTTGATTCTCTTGTTGCTCGTACCGGAGACCCCGCGCTACCTGATGTTGAAGGGAAACGAGGCCGGCGCGCGCGCGGTGCTGGCCAAGCTGGTGACAGCGGAAGACGGCGAAAAGGAGATCTCCGAAATTCGCGCCTCGCTCAGCGAGCATCACTCCGGCCGCATGCTTTCATTCGGCGGGCTGGTCATCTTCATCGGCGTCATGCTGTCGATCTTCCAGCAGTTCGTGGGCATCAACGTGGTGCTTTATTATGCGACAGATATTTTTCGAGGCATGGGATCAACGACGAATGCCTCGCTCCTCCAAACCATCATCGTGGGCGCGGTCAACCTGACCTTCACCGTGGTGGCCATCGTGACCGTGGATCGATTCGGCCGCAGACCGCTGCAGATCATCGGAGCGCTGGTGATGGCGGTGAGCATGATTGCCCTGGGCACCGAGTTCTGGCTGGGCGGCAAAGGCATGATGGCGCTGGCCTGCATGCTGGTGTACACCGCCGGCTTCGCCGTCTCCTGGGGACCGGTGACGTGGGTGCTTCTGAGTGAGATTTTTCCCAACCAGATTCGCGGCAAGGCTATGGCGCTTGCAGTTGCGGCGCAGTGGATCGCCAATTACCTGGTGAGCTGGACGTTTCCCATTCTCGACCGGAATCCTTACCTGGTGGGGCATTTCAAGCACGGATTCGCTTATTGGATCTACGGTGTGATGGGCATTCTGGCCGCGTTGTTCATGGCGAAGATGGTGCCGGAGACGAAGGGACGCTCGCTCGAACAGATGGAAGCGCTGTGGCTGGGAGCGGGGAAAAGGCCGGTGCAGGCGAAATAGCGCCGGTGCGCCTGCTTCCAGCATGAGGCGCCGAACTGGGCCTCCGCACGGCGAATATGCCGCAACGATTCAGGCGCCGACGATCGCCTTGATTGCAGCTACGGGCGCGTGGCGGAGGCGAGAAGCTGCGCGACGGCCTGGGCGATGGGCTGGCCGGTTTTGGCTTCAAAGGTGGTGAACGCCGGCGAGGGGTTCACCTCGTAGCAGTACCAGTCGCCGCGCGGAGTGCGGCGCAAATCAATGCCCGCCAGCGCCAGGTTCATCGACCTGGCCATGCGCACGCATCGATCCCTCAAATCGCGAGGAAGCTTGCAGGCCTTCATCTCAACCGGACCCTCGGCGTAGCGGTAGTCGTCCGCGTCGGCCGTGACCGTGCAGGCGAATGTTCTGCGGCCGACGACGTGCACGCGGTAGTCGGTGCCGGCAATGTAGCGCTGGAACTGGGTGGGGCACGCGGCGATGTCTGCGATCCTGTCGTGATGTTCCCTGGTCATGCGCGTGACAATGCTGCGCACGCTGCTCACCGATTTGTAGACAATCTGCTTATGCTGCTTCTGAAATTCGAGAGCCGCGTGGGGATCGGTGGTGATGAGCGTCTCTGGAACGCGGAAGCCGTGCAATGCGATCAACGCGCACTGGTAAGGCTTGGAGCTGTTCGAGGCCATGTGGCTGGCGCGGTTCAGGACCAGAGCCGGCGTGACCTCCGCCCAGGAAAGCAGGATGTCCTGCAATTCGATGGCGCGCCGCCACAGTGCGCTGTTTTCTCCGGCGCGAACGACATTGGGCAATTCGCGCGCTTCGTAGGGGCGAAGGTAAACGGCTTTCACCGCGGAGAGCCGAACGGCCGCTTCTTGCGCTCGCAACACGCCTTCGACGCGCGCTCCGACCTTGATATCGATGCTGGTACTAAGAACCGCGCGCTGAT
>JASHTS010000033.1 GCA_030040425.1 Acidobacteriaceae bacterium
GCGCGCATGGGATCGATGGTGGCTGCTCTGAGCGCAGGCAGCCCGGAAGCTGCAAGGGCCAGCAGCAGCACGCCCAGCGCAGCCACAATCAAGGTCGCCGGATCGAACGGGCTTACCCCGAAGAGAAGCGAGCGCAGCAGCCTCGAAGCCGCCACCGCGCCGACCAGCCCGATCACGCAGCCGATCCCTGCCAGCTTGGCGCCCGACTCCAGAACCAGCCACACGATGGATCCGCGCTGCGACCCCAGCGCCATGCGGATCGCCATCTCCTGCACCCGCGACGCCACGGAAAACGAGATCACGCTGTAAATGCCCAGCACCGCCAGCAGCACGGCCGCAAAAGCAAAGCTCCCGATCAGCACCGTGTTAAAGCGACGCGGCGCCTCGCTCAAGGAGATCGCCTGCTCCATGGTTTGCACCTGCGTGAGCGGCAGCAGCGGATCGAGGGAGCGCACCACCGAGCGCAGTGCGTTTTCCATCCGTTCCGGCGCTAGAGAGGATCGCAGTGCGATATATCCGCCGTTGCCATTCAGGTCAGTGGGCGAGCCCAGCGATCCGATGTCATCCTCGACTTGGTCCTCGGGGGTGTAATACTGCATGTTCGCGGGCTCGTCCGGCGACGTCAGCTTCACGTCGGCCACTTCGCCCACCACGGTCATCCACGGTGTCTGCATCTCCGGCGTGCCGATGCGCAGGCGCTTGCCGATGGGGTTCTGCCCTGGCCAGAAGTGCTGTGCCAGCCTGTGATTCACAATCAATACCAGTTGCGTGCCGTGCCTGTCGGCGTCCGTGAAGTACCGCCCCCGCAGTAATGGAATTCCCATGGCCGGGAAAAAATCCCCAATCGTCTGCGTCACCGTCGCCAGGTTCATATCCGCGCCTTTGGGCGGCGTATACCCTTCCACCACAAAAGTCTGATTATTATTGCTGCCTCCCGCCGGCAAAAGGCTGGTCATCCCCGTGGCGGTAACCCCCGGCAGCGCGTTCAAGCGCCTCAACAACTCACGGTTGAACTCGTCGATCTGCGATTGCTTCGCATACTGCCTTTGCGGAAGCGAATACGAAGCGGTGGTCACGTGCTCCGGCTGGTATCCCAGATCCACGGACCGCATCTTCTCGAAACTGCGCAGCAACAGGCACGACGCCGTCAGCAGCACCAGCGCTATGGCAATCTCCGCAACCACCAGCGTCGACCGCAGACGCGCGTGGGCTCCGCCCTCCGAGCCGCTTCTGCCGCCTTCTTTCAGGTTCGCATTCACGTTGGTGCGCATCGCCGCAAAGGCCGGAGCCAGCCCGCACACCATGCCCGTGACCACGCCGAGCAGCAGCGCAAACCCCACGACATACCAGTTCAGCCCGATCTCGCTGATGCGCGGCAGGCTCTCGGGAAGCATGCTCTTGCCCGCGCGCAGCGCCACCGCGGCCAGAGCCAGTCCCAGAATTCCGCCGCTCACGCTGAGTACAAGACTTTCAAGAATCGCCTGGCGCAGCAATGCGGATGGCCTCGCCCCCAGCGCCAGCCGCACCGCCACTTCTCTCTGCTGCCGGATCGCCCGCACCAGCATCAGTCCCGCCAGGTTCGCGCACGCAATCAGAAGCACCACGGCCACGGCCAGAAACAGCGTCCGCAACAGCGGCCTGGCCTGCTCTGTCGTGTTCAGTTGCAGCGGCCGCACCACGGGGCTGATGTGCAGGTTGGCCATCATCGGGGGATAGTTGCGCATGATCTCCTGCGCCACCGTCTCCGCGTCGCTCTGCGCCTGCTGGGCACTTACACCCGGCTTCAGCCGCCCCACCATCTGGTAGCTCCAGTTTGCTCCGGCAGCAGGCACAAGCTCATCCGGTCGAAAGCTCATCGGCACCCACAGCTCCGTGCGGTTCAACTGGCCGGGATGCAAGGGAAACTCGAAGTTTCGCGGCATCACGCCGATCACAACATAGGGCTTACGATCCAGCAGGATCTTCGTCCCCAGAATCTGCGCGTCGCTATGAAACCGGCTCACCCACGTTGCGTAGCTCAGCACCGCCAACTGCTGGCTGTGCTCGTCCTCGTCCGCCGTGAAGACTCTCCCCATGAGCGGGTTTACGCCCAGCGCGGAAAAGACTCCGGCCGTCATGCGCGCCGCATTCACCTGTGCGGGCTCGCCTGTTCCCGAAAGCTCGTACCCCGCGTCCTGGTAGCCGCCCAGCGCAGAAAAGCCATGCGTCTCCCGCGTGTAGGCGCGGATATCCGGCACCGTAACCCCCACTCCGCCGCTGCCGCCGACGCTTACCCCGGCAAGCTGGTCTGAGAGCACCATCACCCGCTGCGAATCGGGAAACGGGAGCGGCCGCAGCAGCACCGCCTCCACGATGGAGAAAATCGCCGTCGTGGCGCCAATCCCGAACGCCAGCATCAGCACCGCGGTCATCGCAAACCCCGGCGACTTGGCCAGTTGCCGCAGCACGAAGCGAAGATCGAAGAACAGTTTCTGCATGGGCATTCCTATGGCTGGTCGATTCCTGAAAATTCGAGCAATTTTCGCGCCAAATTGCTGCCGGCTAAACCTCCTGAAATGAATGGCCGGCCCGCGCATTCCCGACCGGCCGCGATCCGCGATGTCCAATCTCGAAGAAAGTGTCCGCAAACGAACAGGATCGGCGCCGGTCTGCTCTCCCTGTGCACATACGGCTTCACGCCCGCTCGCGTTCCATGGATCGTCCACCTGAGCCGTGCATTGCGGGTACAAAGAAAAGACCGCACGGAGCGGCCTTTTCTTTTGCCTGCGGATTGTCCTGAACCGTCCGAATTCGAGTTTGCCGGGCGACGCGCAGCGATTCCCAAATCTGCGCCGACGCATCGTTCCATGGCCCGGCATGGAAGCCGTCCGGAAGATCGGCCCCTTATCTCCGCCTCGACGGAGGAGCCTGTCTCATCTGCATATGCTCCGTTTGTGCGGCGTGCCGTTGCTCCATCTTCTGCGTCTGCTGGGCGTGCCGTTGTTCCATCTGCGCCTGTTTCTGCTGGCTGTAATTCTGCTGTTTCGCCCGCTGATGGTCCTTCTCCTGTTGTTGCTCGAGCTTCTCGTGCTCCTTGTTCTGCTTGTCCACCAGCTTTTGCTGCTGCTTTTCATACTTCTTGTCCAGCTTCGGGTTCCCGGTGTTGGGCGCCGTCACCTGGTGTGGCTTGAGGTCGCTGGCATGCGTCGGATTTTCCTCGTGGGCCGCCGGAGCTTCTCCGGGATGACCGCCGGCGGCTGCCGGTTCTCCGTGCTCGCCCGGCGCATTGGCCGGCGCATGATACGCGCCGCCCGCTTCCTTCGCCTTCACCACTCCGTGGCCGCTGAACTCGCCTGGCCGGGCTGTGGCCGCAATCGCCGGCTTGCCATGATTCTCTGAAGCACGCATCTCCGGATTCCCGCGCGCCGCATCCATGTCCTTCTGCTGGGCAGAGGGCGGCGGCACGTGCCGCTCGCTGTCTACTCTCTCTTCCGCGGGCGTAGGCCGAGCCGTTATGCCGCCCTCGCCGCCGTTGTAGCTCACATGGTTGTCCTCGCGGTTCTCGATCACCCCCCGATCCATATACGTGTTGTGAATCTCGCGCGTATTCACACGGAGAACGGCCGTGTTATAGCGGAAGACTCCGCCCCGCCACATGCCGCCCACAAAGCCTACGCCGAAGTAGCCGAAGCCGTAGTCGATGCCCCCGTAAAATCCCACGTCCGTTGCCCAGTAACCGTCATGGAAAAGAAATCCGCCGTTCTCCCAGCCCCACCAGCCCGGCGTCCACAGTAGCCCCGGCTCCGGCGCCATCACCCACGTTCCCGGTACCCAGTAATAGCCGTAGTCGGGATCCCACGCCCAGTAGCCGGGCGTCCACAGGTATCCATCGCCGGGGCAGGGAGGCAATGCGTACACCGGCAGCGCCGGCGGCGCAAAGTTGACGGAAACTCCCACGCCAACCTGCCCATACGAGGGGCGTATCAACACCAGCGTGCAGAGAGCAAAGCACGCAACCAGCGCCATGCGTAAAACTCGATTCATGAGGATGCACTCCTTTTCAGATGCGGACCGCGGCCCGGAGGCAATTCGCCTTGCGCTTCCGCACCGCTCGCGCGCACTTCCCTTTCGCACCATCGCCTGCGAACACCAGCATGGCCGCGCACCTTCGCCTCTGCAGCTCGTTTGAACCGCTGGATTGAGTCATGCTTGGGTGTGGAAGGAATCGAGGATGGATTCGAACGGGTTCCATGGCGCGCGCGCTCGCACGTTTTCTTGTGATGAATAGAAGGAGCGGAAGGGATGTATACCCCTGCCGATTCTTGACGGTGCGGGCGAAAGAGCCGGGACCGGCCACGCGGCACTTCGTCACAGCTCCCGTTCTGGCCGCATTCGCGCCGGTCCACGAGCGCGGCAGATTCAATGCGTCCTCTTGACATCCATCCCCACTTCGGTTACTTTGCAATACAAAGTGAGGCGCGCATGCAAGACCTCGAAAAGGCCCTTGGCGATATCGTCAGCATTCGCCGCCAGGTTGCGCGAACGACGGAATTCCGCGGCTATGGCCCGGTTACGCTTGCGGTCACGGGAGTGCTGGCGTTCGCTGCGGCCGCGGTGCAGGCCCGCTGCATTCCCGAATCCGCAGCTCATCTTTCGGAATACTTGGCCACCTGGATTTCGACCGCGCTTGTCTCCGTGGCCTTGATCGGCACGCAGATGTTCGCCCGCTCGCAGCGTGTGCATTCCGGAATGGCCGACGAGATGATCCGCATGGCCGCTGAGCAGTTTCTGCCCTCCATCGGCGCGGGTGCGCTGCTCACCATCGTCATGATCGCCTGCGCTCCCGGCTCGCTATGGATACTTCCCGGGCTCTGGCAGATCATCTTCAGCCTCGGCGTGTTGTCGTCGTGCCGATTTCTGCCCAGACCAATGGTGTTCGCCGGACTCTGGTACCTGTTCTGCGGCCTTTTCAGCGTCGCTCTCGGTGATGCGCGCGCCTTTTCGCCCTGGGTGATGGGGATCTCCTATGGTGTCGGCCAGTTGCTGGTCGCGGCCATTCTTCTCATCACCAGAATGGATGCTTCGGATGCCAGCTGAGTCCCGAACCGGGGAAGGCCGCTTCGCCTACCAGGGTCTCGACCGCGTCATTCACGAGCGCGCCCGCCTGAGCATTCTTACCTCGCTCATGACCAATCCCCGGGGAGCTACGTTCAACGGCCTCAAGCAACTCTGTTCGCTGACGGATGGCAATCTGAGCCGCCACCTGCGCGTGCTCAAAACGGCAAAAATGATCGAAATCGCCAAGGGCTACGAAAGCAATCGTCCAGCTACCATCTGCCGCATCACACCCGCCGGGCGTAAACGCTATCTCGAATATCTGGTCACGCTCGAGCAGGTAGTGCGCGATGCGGCCCGGGGCTCGCAGGCGGAGCCGGTCAGCAGTCTTGTACGCAGCCTCACTCCCTCCGGCGCCTGATCCTTTTTTTTCACTCTCTACTTTGCAATGCAAAGCAGAGCATAGACGAGGTAACTTTACAATGCAAAGTGAATCAGAGCAAATTGATATGGGCCGCGCACTGCACGTCGCCGTCATCATGGATGGCAACGGCCGCTGGGCTGCGCGCCGCGGCCTGCCCCGCACCGCCGGCCATCGCGCCGGGCTTGCCGCCGCCCGCCGCATCGTGGAGCGCGCCTCCGACGCCGGCATCCGCTGCCTCACCCTGTACGCTTTTTCTTCCGATAACTGGCGCCGGCCGGCTCCTGAGATCGAGACCATCTTCTGGCTGCTGCGCGCCTTTCTGCGTCTCGAAACCCGCCGCCTGCGCGAGCGCGGCGCGCGCCTTGAGGTGATCGGCCGGCGCGACCGCCTGCCTGCCGTTGTTCTGCGCATCATCGAGAAGACCGAAGCGGAAACGGCTTTCGGCCACGGCCTGCACCTGCGCGTGGCCATCGACTATTCCTCGCGCGATGCAATCGCCCGCGCCGCCGGCTGTGTATCCTCGGCCGAACCGTCGGTTTCGTGGCAAACCATGCGCTCCCTGCTCCTGCGCGCGCTCGCCGGCGAAAGCGGGGAAGTGGATCTGCTCATTCGCACCGGCGGCGAAAAACGCCTCTCGGACTTTCTGCTCTGGGAATCGGCTTACGCGGAGCTCTACTTCACTGATCGCATGTGGCCCGATTTCGGCGCTGCCGATTTCGACGCCGCCCTCGATGCATTCCGCCGCCGCGAACGCCGCTTCGGCGCCGTGCCCCACTCGCTGCGGCTCGTCCAGGGAGGTGCGCGGTGAGCGCTGCGACAGGCTTGTCGCGCCCCCTCCGCGCGAAATTTATCCTGCCCGCGCTGACGGAGGCCACCGATCCCTACTGGCGGCCCGTCAAATACTCGCTCTTTCCGCCGCTTGGGCTGGCCACATTGGCTGCTTATCTTTCGCCGGACGACGACGCTGTCATCGCCGATGAGCACGTGCAGCCGCTCACTCTCGACGACTCTCCCGATCTCGTCGTGATCCAGGTCTACATCACCAACGCCTACCGCGCCTACAAGATCGCAGACCACTACCGCAGCCGCGGCGCCTTCGTCTGCCTCGGCGGCCTTCACGTCACATCCTTGCCGCACGAAGCCGCCGCGCATGCCGACGCAATTTTTCTCGGTCCCGGCGAGCAAACCTTCCCCGCTTTTCTCTCCGATCTTCGCGCCGGCGCGCCGAAGCCACTCTACATCTCGGCGGCCGGGCGCACACTCGACCGCGTCCCGCCCATCCGCCGTGACCTGATCCGTCGCCATCTCTACCTTGTCCCCAACTCGATCGTGGTCACCCGCGGCTGCCCGCAGCACTGCGATTTCTGCTACAAGGATGCCTTTTTTGCGGGCGGCCGCGGCTTCTACACCCAGCGCGTCGATGACGCCCTCGCCGAGATCGATCGCCTGCCCGGACGCCATCTCTATTTTCTCGATGATCATCTGCTCGGTGACCGCCGCTTTGCGGAAGCCCTCTTTGACGGCATGCGCGGCATGCGGCGGCTCTTTCAGGGCGCCGCTACGGTCGATTCCATCCTGCGCGGGAACCTGATCGAGCGCGCGGCCGAAGCCGGCCTGCGCAGCCTTTTTGTCGGCTTTGAAACTCTCGCGCCGGAAAATCTGAAGCGCAGCAACAAGCGGCAAAACCTCGGCCGTGACTATAAGGCTGTGGCTGGCCGCCTCCACGCGCTGGGCATCATGGTCAACGGCAGCTTCGTCTTCGGCATGGATGACGATGACCAGGATGTCTTTCGCCGCACTGTCGACTGGGCCATCGAGCAGGGCATTACTACCGCGACCTTTCACATCCAGACGCCCTATCCGGGCACGCGCCTGCATGCACAGATGGCGTGCGAAAGACGCATTCTCACCTCCGACTGGAACCTCTACGATACCCGTCACGTCGTCTACCGGCCTGCCCGGCTCACCGCGGCACAGTTGAAGCAGGGCTACGACTGGGCTTACCGCGAGTTCTATCGCTGGAGCTCGATTGCCCGCGCATCGCTCCGCCACGGCTCGCTCAAACACCAGGCCAAGCACTTTTTCTATGCAGCCGGTTGGAAAAAATTCGAGCCGGTGTGGGACATGATCATCCGCGCACGCCAGCTCGCGCGGGTCACGCCGCTGCTTGAAGCCGTGCTGGCGCGCGTGACGCGATCCAGCCACGAGCCCGCAAACGCAGCGGCTCCCGACCTCTTTCCGATTCTTTCCGGCCCGCCTGTTCCTGAATGCGCCCCGACACTCGACTCCGCAACCGGTTCCACCGATGACTCTATTGGCGCCCTCGCGCACCATTTACCCTGATGCCCATGGCTCGTCTCGTTCATCTGCGCCGCATCCGCATCGCGCTCACCGTTTTGATTGTTGGCCTCGTCGTCAGCGGCGTGACCGCCTTTCCGCTCGAAACCGAGTTGCGCTGGCTGGTCTCGTCGCTCAGCGCGAGCGCTCTTTCTCCGCTTGCGCTATCCATGCACCTGCTTCCTTGGCTCACACGCGTGAGCCAGGCTCTTGCAACCACCAACGCCCAATTTCCTTTTCTCGCCTACGGCACCGACTGGCTCGCCTTCGCGCATCTCGTCATCGCCGTCGCCTTTATCGGACCGTTCCTCGATCCCGTGCGCAACAAGTGGGTCATCACCTTCGGTCTCATCGCCTGCGCCGGCGTCATCCCGCTGGCCCTCATCGCCGGCCCCATCCGCGGCATCCCTCTCGACTGGCGTCTCATCGATTGCTGCTTCGGCGTCTTCGGGGCCATACCTCTTGCAATCTGCCGCCACTCGATCCGCATTCTCGAGCGCGAACATCCGTGAATCCCGGATGAGCGAAATCCCCGCCTCTGGCCTGTTCCGTCCTGCCGCGTTCCCGCGCTATAGTTCTTGCGTGACACGATCGAGGTATCTCATGAAGCTCTTTTCTGCCGCCGCAGCGTTGTCTGCCTTGTCTCTCGCCATACCGGCCATGGCGGTGCCGCGTCTCCTCCTCGTCGATCAGAAGGGTGACCGCAGCCTCGCCCTCGTCGATCCCGCAGCCGGCAAAGTCGTCGCCAACATCCCGGAAGATGGCGTCACAGGCCACGAGGTCGCCGCCTCGCCCGACGGCCGCTACGCCTTCGTGCCCATCTACGGCAACTCCGGCGTGGGCAAGCCCGGTACTGACGGCCGCGCAATCGATGTGATTGATCTCGCCTCGCACAAAATCATCCGAACCATCGAATTCCATCACGGCGTGCGCCCGCACTGCGCCGTCTTCTCGCCCGATGGACTGCTCTACGTCACCACCGAGCTCGACCGCTCCGTCACCATCATCGATCCCGCGACGCGGAAGATTGTCGGCTCCATTCCTACCGGCCAGGAGCAGAGCCACATGCTCGCCATCTCCCGCGACGGCCTGCGCGGCTACACCGCCAACGTCGGCCCCGGCACCGTCTCCGTTCTCGACATGAAGGCGCGCAAGACTCTGGCCATCATTCACGTTTCCGGCGAAGTCCAGCGCATCGCCATCTCGCCCGATGGTCAGTGGGTCTTCACCGCAGACCAGACCCAGCCGCGCCTCGCCGTGATCGGCACCGCAACCAACTCCGTCAAAACCTGGGTCCCGCTCAGCGGTCTCGGCTACGGCAGCGCCGTCACGTCCGACGGCCATTTCCTGCTCATCGCCGTGCCCGACGCGAACACCGTTGACGTCGTCGATCTCTCCACGATGTCGCGCGTGCGCTCCATCTCCGTGGCTCAAAGCCCGCAGGAGGTCCTCATCGCGCCCGACGGCAAAACTGCCTACGTCTCCTGCACCGGCAGCAGCGAAGTGGACGCCATCGATCTCGCCACCTGGACCGTCACGGGCCACATCGCTACGGGGAAGGGAACGGA
>JASHTS010000034.1 GCA_030040425.1 Acidobacteriaceae bacterium
CTGCTGCTGCACTCGCAACTGGCGCTCAACGGCAACGAGGTGCCCGCGCCGGTAGCCGACAAACTGCGCCTGGTGGCCGACTTGGCGGGCAACCTGCGCCAGAAACTGAGCGCGCCCCTGGGAACGGGCAGCGAGTCGCCGGCCTGAGGCGGGGTTGCCGGGCCGGGACGAAGCGCGTCCGGATTTTGCGCAAAGCGGCGAAACGCAGCCGGAGGGCGGGCCGCGCCCTCCGGCCCTTTTTCCGGATTCCTTCCGTCGATGGCCGGAGCCTTTTGCGAGGCTCCGGCGTTTTTTTGCCGCGACGAGCGGGCGCGGCGGGGACTGTAATCTGATGAAGCATGAAGAGCACCGCTGTCCTTCTCATCGACTGCCCCGACCGGAGGGGCCTGGTGGCGCGCGTCTCCGGCCTGCTCTATGAGCACGGCGCCAACATCCTCCACGCCGACCAGCACCAGGACCACGAGCTGGGCCTGTTCTTCATGCGCGTCGAGTGGGGCATTGGTCCTGCGGACGGCGGCGCTTTGGATGAGGTTGGTGGCCGAGGAAACAGGCCCGCCGATGCGTTCGATGGCAACTTCGATCTTGACGGATTCCGCGCGGCCTTTGCGGTGCTGGCCCGCGAGCTCAACATGCGCTGGCAACTTACGTCGTCGGCGCGAAGGCCGCGCGTGGCGATCTTCTGCTCGCAGTACCTGCATTGCGTGGCCGACCTGCTGCACCGCTCAAGCACGGGCGAGCTCGATTGCGAGATTCCCGTGATCGTCTCCAACCACCGCGAGGTGGAGAGCCTCTCCGGATTCTACGGAATCCCTTTCGAATATCTGCCGGTGACCGCTGCGGCAAAGGCGGAATCGGAGGCGCGCCAGATGGCTCTGCTCGAGCAGAACGAGATCGATCTGGTGGTGCTGGCGCGCTACATGCAGATCCTCTCGCCCGCGTTTGTGGCGCGCTATCCGGCGGCGATCATCAACGTGCACCACTCGTTTTTGCCTGCATTTACCGGCGCGCGGCCGTATCATGCGGCGCACGCGCGCGGGGTGAAGCTGATCGGCGCGACCAGCCATTACGTGACCGACCTGCTCGATGACGGACCCATCATCGAGCAGGACGTGGCCCGCATCTCGCACCGCGACCAGGTGGAAGACCTGGTCGCGCGGGGGCGCGATCTGGAGCGCGTGGTGCTGGCGCGCGCGGTGCGCTGGCACCTCGACAGGCGGATTCTCTGCTACGGGAACAAGACGGTGGTGTTCGATTGAAGCAGGGAACGAGGGAACGAGGGAACAAGGGAACAGGGAACAGGGATCAGGGGTCAGGGGTCAGGGATCAGGGGTCAGGGACCGGGGGTCAGGGATCGGGGATCAGGGGTCAGGGATCAGTGTTGCTCGACCGAAACGCTGACCGTGGAGCTGTTGCCGGAGGCGGCGAGTCCCAGCAGACGGGTGGCCACGCCGGGCTGCGAGGCGGGGGTGAAGACCACGCTGCCGTCGACGGCCGAGGTCGCAGCCGAGGAGGCGCTCGCCAGGCGTGCGCCCGGCGGGCAGAGCGCGTGCGGCGCGCAGGGCGGAGTCCAGGCGTAGAGGCTCTGGTAAAGCGTGACGGTGCCGCCGGCCATGGGGTTCGAATTCATGTCCAGCAGGCGCAGGACGATCGGCGCCGGCGATGCGTCGAGCGGCAGGTCCTGCGCGGTGCCCGAGACCGGGGTGAGCACAGCGTACTCCGGGCGCGCGCCGAAGGCGGTGAAGGCGGCGCAGGTGGATGTGCCGCTCAAACAGGCGTTGATCGTCGCCGTCTGGCCTTCGCCGAGCGGGCCGACGGCCAGGGTCTGCGCGGCGATCCCGTTGGCGCCGGTGACGACGGGTGCAGTGGGCGCGCCGATGCCGGGAGCGCTCTGCCACGTGACGGATGCGCCGGCTGCGGGTGCGCCGTCGGCGAGCGCGAGGGCCTGGACGGTCCAGGAAAAGACGGCGCCCGCGGCCAGCGAGAGTTGCGGTGTGAGCGCGGCCAGCGCAGGCGGCGTTTCCCCCGTGAACTGCGCCTGCAAAGCGGAGCCGTTGGTGAGCGAGGCGGTGACGATGGTCAGCGCGGGGCCGGTGGGCGTGACGCTCATGGCGGCGAAGCCGTCGCCCGTGGTAATAACCGCGCAGGAAGCCAGGCCGCAGCCCAGCGTGGCCGAACCGCCGGTGACCGTGAAGGTGACGGTGACGCCGGCGACGGGCGCGAGGTTGGGGCCCTCTGCGGCCACGGTGAAGGGAACGGGCACGCCGATGGGGACTGTGCCCGAGGGCGCGGTGACGAGGGTGAGCGCGTCGCCTGTGCCGGAGTCGTAGCTCAGGCCGCCGGGAAGGATGGCGGCCGCGTAGTAGATGGGCAGGTCGTCCACTTCGACATCGACGGAGCCGGTAACGCCCGCCGCCGCAGCGGGCGCGATGGCCTCGATCTCGTTGGGCGCGACGCTGACCACGAGCGCCGACTGGCCGCCGACCAGCACCGTGTCGGAGGCATGAAAGCCGGTGCCGAGGATGACGATGGGACCGCCCGAGGCGGGCAGATGCGTGGGAGAAACCGTATCCGCGTAGAGCAGCCAGCCCAAGTAGGCGTAGTCGGGTCGGCCGTCGCCGCGCAGGTCGGCGATGCCGAGGCGGATGATATCCGCGCCGCTCGAAGTGACGCGCAGCCAGGTTTCTCCCGGCGCGTTGCCGTTGAAGCCGGGCGCGGCGCCGGCGGCCGGCGCGGTGACCGGATCGAAGCCGTCCCAGACGCCGATCGAGGGCATGGCCTTGGCGTTCGAGGGCACGCCGGATTCGTCGAGGGCCTGGGTAACGAGGGTGAAGGTGCGATTGCCGCGGACGGGAAAGGCGAGCCAGTCGGTTTGGCCCACGCGGCTCAATCGGCCGCGCCAGAAGCCGGTGGCGGGCAGAGGGCGCGGCTGCGCGGGCGAGCCGATGGCGTCGTCGTAGCTGCCCGCGGCCGAACCGGGGACGGTGAGGTCGAGTGTCTGCGCGCTGCCGGCGGCGAGATGGGGAAGAGTGACGGCGCCGAGCTTGCCCGAAGGCGCAACCTGCCCGGGTGTGTAGGGGCCGACCGAGTTCTCGAGGATATAAAGAGGATCGACGGGCTCGAAGGTGATTTGATAGCTCGCGCCGGCCGCACCGGGCGGCAGGGGAATGCCGCTCAGATCGAAGAAACCCTGCATGGCCGGATCGGTTGAGCCCCACATGGAGAGGGGATTGCCGATCGAGTCATTCCAGCCGGTGACGGGATTGCCGTGATTGCCGCCGAAGTACGCGCCGGAGACGAAGGTGACGGTGTACTGGTAGAGCGGGTTGCCCTCGGCGTCAAGCGGGCGCGCCACCACATTGACGCCCTGCATGCCGTAGCCGGTGCGGAAGCTCAGCGTGCCCTGGATGGAAACGGTGTTGGCGGCAGTGATCTGCTTGCCGGGAAAGCTTGCGAGGTTGGCGGCGGTGATGGGGTAGATGCGGTTGAGGGCGGCGATATCGTCGTAACGCAACGCGCCCGGATTGGGGATGCATGCGCCGCCTTCGGGGCCGCAGAGGCCGCTCACCGGCTGCATCACCGGCCAGCCGAGCAGGCTATCGGGCACGCTGGAGGTAAGCGCATCGGGGTTGACCTGGGAGAAGTCGAGGCCGAGCACGCGGCCGAAGGCGCGCTCGAGCTCGAAACTCATCATCTCGAGAAGATCGGCGCTCGTGGCGCAGAGGCCGTTGAGCAGAATCACGGCATGGGCGATGGTGGCGTCGGGCTGAAAGTTGTCGATCCACACAAAGACGCCGTTGTTCTGGCAGGACTCGGGCTGGCTGGCGCCGGCGCCGTAGATGGCGTCGATGATGGAGCCGTCGGCATCGTAGAGGACGGCGACGGGATAACCGGTGGATTCCGGCGTGATGTCGGCGGGCGCGGTAAATTCGCCGGCGGCGTTGACTTCGACGTTCGATCCGTCGACGTCTTCGTTGAGCGGGCCCGCGTCGGTGAGCGCGACCCCGGCCGTGGGCACCGCGCTCCAGAGGGCGGCGGCCGCGTCCACCATCGCCGTAGCCTCGGCGTTCGAAATGGAGCTGTTCAGAGGGCCCTGATCGACAAAGTAGCGGAGCTCACCCGCGGACCAGTGGAGCGGCTCGCCCATCACAGCCGGATTGAAGTACGTGGGGCCGGCGACATACTTGGGTCCGCCGGCGCGGGCCGTCGCGGCAGTGAGGGCGGGCGCGAGCGCGAGAAGCAGAGCGGCTGGCCGGCCGAGGGCCGCAGCGGTGAGGCGAATGCGGGTGAGGAAGGGCACAGAATCTTCGAAGATCGGAGAACAGATCTGCACGTTCGGAGCCAGTACAAGAAGATTCACATTAGGATTTGCAAAGATTTGCAGGGGGGAAGGAGGCGATTCTGCGCGGGTTCTGGGCAAGAGTCGAAGATGTCATGAGAAACATCTCATCCTGCATGGGGCACTTGTAGGCTCAAGGCCAGGCGGTCGCGGAAGACGAAGCGGCGGGCGGGACCGTCTACAATCGACACGGGCATCGAACCGAAATCCACACGGGAAACGAGATGACAGAGATACGCGACACAGTGATTCTGGGCTCGGGCTGCGCGGGGCTGACGGCGGCCATCTACACGGCGCGCGCGGGATTGAAACCCCTGGTGCTCGAAGGCCACGAGCCGGGCGGGCAGCTTTCCATCACCACGCTGGTGGAGAATTTTCCGGGATGGCCGGACGGCATTCAAGGGCCGGAGCTGATCGACAACATGAAGAAGCAGGCGGAGCGTTTCGGCGCCACCTTCGAGCTGGCGCACCTGGAGCGCGTGGAACTGGGTGCGCATCCCATCCGGCTGCATGCCTCGGCGGGCGAGATCGCCACGCGGACGGTGATCGTGGCTTCCGGCGCGAGCGCGCGCTGGCTGGGATTGCCGAGCGAGCAGGCGCTGATCGGGCACGGGGTTTCAAGCTGCGCCACCTGCGACGGGTTTTTCTTCCGCGGCAAGGAGATTGCGGTGGTGGGCGGAGGCGACTCGGCGATGGAAGAGGCGCTGTTTTTGACGCGCTTTGCCACCAAGGTGAGCATCCTGCACCGGCGCGAGCATTTCCGCGCCTCGAAGATCATGCTGGAGCGGGCCATCGCCCATCCCAACATCGAGCTGCGCACGAATACGGTGGTGGATGAAGTTCTGGGCGTGGAAGACAAGGAAGTGAAGGGGCTGAAGATTCGCGACGTGAAGAACGGCGAGACGTGCGTGCTCAACGTGAGCGGGATGTTTCTGGGCATCGGGCACGAGCCCAACGCCAAGATGTTTTTGGGGCACCTGGATCTCGACGAGGAGGGATACATCAAGACCAGCAACAACGTGTTCACCACGCACCACGGCGAGATTGTGCCCGGCGTGTATGCCTGCGGCGACGTGCAGGACCGGCGCTACCGGCAGGCGATCACGGCGGCCGGCTCAGGCTGCATGGCGGCGCTCGAAGCGGAGAAGTTCCTCGAAGAGCGCGGGCGCTGAGGGCAAATTGCGCCGCCGGAAAGTCAGCGATTGCGGAGGGCATCCATGCTGCACAGGGTGACACTGCTGCGCGACCGCGTCGAGGATTGGGGCAGCTATCCGTTTTGCGTGCCTGTGATCCGGAATCTGGATGAATTTGCGTTGCGCTCGCGGATCTGCTTTTTTACCGGCGAGAACGGAACCGGCAAGTCCACGCTGCTTGAGGCTATAGCGGTCCACTATGGCTTCGGCGCAGAGGGCGGCAATCGCAATCTGAAAGCCGACACGACTGCGTCGAACCGGTCGGTTGATCCGCTGACGCGGGCGTTGCGGATGGCGTTCGATATTCGCACCGGGCGCGGATTTTTTCTGCGCGCGGAGAGCTTTTTCAATACCGCGACGCTGATTGACAAGCTCGACTCGGAGCCTGACGACTCCAGTCCTCCCATTTCCGCGTTCTATGGCGGGAAGAGCCTGCACACGCGCTCGCATGGAGAGACATTTCTTACGCTACTTGAATGCAGATTCCGCAGCAATGGACTCTTTCTGCTGGATGAACCGGAGGCGGCGCTTTCACCGCAGCGCCAGTTGTCGTTTCTCGTGCTCGTGCAGGACACCTTGAAAAGGTTCAAAGACGCCCAGTTCATTATCTCGACGCATTCGCCGCTTCTGCTCGGATTCCCGGGGGCGCAAATACTCAGTTTCGATGGCGAAAGGCTCGCGGAGATCAGTTATGACGAGACCTCGCCAGTGCAGATCGTGCGCCATTTTGTGAACCAGAGGGAGGAGTTCCTGAAGGAGCTTTTTCAGGAAGCGCCGTCGCTGTTTGAGCCTGGGGATTGAGTCCGCGAATCGATAAGGAGGCCGCTGGCAAGCGCGGAGGCCCGGAAGGAATCATGAGCAGTACGACTCTTTGGAAGTTCTGGTTGTGGTGGGCGCTCTTCTCCTCGCCGGCGATTCCGCTTGCCTACGCGTGGCGCAGGCTGTTGAGAAGTTCGCTTGCCGCGACGCTGGTCGACATTCTTCCGCTTTTGGCGGCAACTCTCAGCGTGATCTGGTTCGATGCGGTGGTGGCGAACTGGTGGTTTCTCGGGCCGCTCTACGGCCGGCTGCATTACGCGATCCTCGGCGGCAACCTGATCGCAGACGTTGTGTGCCTGCTGGTTTCCCTGGTGGCGAGTTTCTCTCCGGCGTCGCGGGCGCAGCGCCTGGCCACGGCGCTGGCCGGCCTGATGCTGGCGCTCGAGTGGGGACGGATGGGGATCATCAATCGATGACCCAACTCGAAGAGAATCTCGAAAAACTGGAGGAATCGATTGCCGCGGCCTGCCGCGCGGCGGGGCGCGCGCGGGGGGAAGTGGAGTTGATGGCGGTGACCAAGACCTTTCCCGCGGAGACGATGCTGGAAGCGGCGGCGCTGGGGCTCACGCTGTTCGGCGAAAACCGCGTGCAGGAGTATGCGGCCAAAGCCCTGGCATTGCATGCAGCAGATTTTTGGACGAGGGGAGTGCCAGAACGGCCACGCGTCCTTCTCATCGGGCACCTGCAGTCGAACAAGGCGGCCAAGGCGGCGGAGATCTTCGACGGCGTGGACTCGCTCGACTCCGCGCGGCTCGCGGAGCGGTTGAACGAGGCGGCGGGGAAGCTGGGCAAGCGCCTGCCGGTGCTGGTGGAGGTGAAGCTGAGCGCGGAGGCGGCGAAGACGGGCGTGGAGCCGGAGTCGGCGGAGGCTGCGGCGCTGCTCGAACGGCTGCCGGATTTCGAAAATATTGAAGCGCGGGGGCTCATGACCATCGCCCCGTGGGGCGCGGCTGAGGAGGTGACGCGCGGCTGCTTCCGCAGGCTGCGCGTGCTGCGCGAGAAGTGGGCGCAGGCGCATCCGCGCTTGCGGTTCGACGTGCTCTCGATGGGAATGAGCGGGGATTTTCGCCTTGCGATCGAAGAGGGCGCGACGCGCATCCGCGTGGGCACGGGGCTGTTCGGGAAGCGCGCGAGGCCGGCGGAGACGGCATGAAGGGATCGGATTGAGGTGTGCGCTCCCACCCTTCGCGCGAACAAGCCGCGCGGAGGATGGGGCGACCGGCATCGAGAACAACAACCGCGGATCCTTCGACTCGGTCGCCGCGGCGACCTCGCTCAGGATGACAACCTGGAAAAATCGCGATCTCCCGCCCTTTCGTGCAAAGAAGCTGCGCAAGGATAGGTCAACACGATGAGAGGGGCGCGTTATTTTGTGCGTAACTGGCGCGCGAGCTCGGCTTCAAAGGTTTGCTTGCGTTCGGCGATGTAGGCTTTGTAACCCGCTGGGTCGATGAAAGCGTTGCGATCGCCGCTTTGAAAGCGCGCGTACTTTTCCTTGAGGCCGAAGTAGCTGCCGTGCGCGCCGAGAAAGATGTCGCAGGGCAGCGACTGGAGCACGGCGAAGCCGCGGCGATAGTCCGAGGCGATTTGCGGATAGACGGTGTTGCCGACGAGCTTATAACCGGGATTCACGTTGGGGCTGCCGACGATGACGACGTGCAAGGTGCGGCCGTGCTGGTTTTCTTCCATCGTCCAGGTGGTGGTGCCGCGGGTGTGGCCGGCGGTGAGGTGCGCGGTGAGGACGACGCCGCCCAGGCTCACGGTGTCTCCATCGTGGAGAACGCGATCGACGTGCGCGGGCGGGTAGAGCTGGGAGGGATCGTGGCCGTACTGAAAGTCGGCGCGGCCGCCGGACTCAACGACAGGAACGTCGCCGGCCATGACGAAATATTTTGCGCCGGTGAGCTTGAGGATCTCGGCGCTGCCTCCGCAGTGGTCGGAGTGGGCGTGGCTGATGAGCAGGATCTTGATGTCGCTGAATCGGAAACCGAGAGATTCGATGCTCTTGCGGATCAGCGGCGGCGAGGCGACGAGATCGCTGTTGATGAGGATGAGACCCGCCGGCGTGGGAATGAGATAGGAGGCGAGATCGGCGCTGCCCACGTAGTAAAGACCACCCCAGGGACCAGGACCTGTCCCTGGGGGCCCCGGTGAATTGCCGGCGATGCGGAAGGGCGGGAAGGGACGCGTCCAATCCGGGTTTTGATCCGCACGGAGCATTAAGGAGGAGGTCGCCGGGAGCAGAAGCAAGCCGGGAGCGGTGCGGAGAAGAAAACGGCGGCGATTCATTCGGCCTCGAGGGCGTGGCTTGGGGGTGTAACTCGGCTGCGAAGAATTTCGATGGCGCGCTCGAGGTGAACGCCGCGCGAGCCTTTGACGAGGACCTGGTCGCCGGGGCGAAGATTCTCGAGCAGCCATTGGCCTGCGGCTTCGGCGTCGGGAAGAAACTGCGAGGCCACGCCTCCGGCGCAAGCGGCCGCGGCCAGGTGCTCCGCGTTGCCCTGCACGCCGAGCACGAAATCGAGGCCTGCCTCGGCGGCGGCGTGGCCGCAGGCGGTGTGCAGCGCGGGCGCGTATTCGCCCAGCTCCAGCATCTCGCCGGCGACGAGGATGCGGCGGTGCGCAGGGCGCGCGGCGAGCGTGGCGATCATGGAGCGCAGCGCTTCGGGGTTGGAGTTGTAGCTGTCGTTGAGAATCGTCGCGCCCGCAATCTCGATCAACTGGCCGCGCTTGTCGCCGGCGGAGAGGGTTTCGAGCGCGGCGAGAGCGGCATCGAGATCGACGCCGGCTTCGAGGGCAACGGCGAGCCCGGCGATGGCGTTGGCCGCATTGTGCGCGCCGAGCATCTTCAGCGTGAGGGTGCGCTCACGGTCCCCGGCGCGGAGGCGCACGTGCAGGCCGGACGCGTCTTCGCTGGTGGCAAGAATCTGCGGATCGGCGCAGGGACCTTCGCCAAAATAAACCACGCGGCCGGGAAAGTCGCGGCCGAATTGGGAGACGTAGGGATCGGAGCAGTTGAGAAAGGCGGCGCCGCTCGCGGGGAGCGCAGCCACGAGCTCGAATTTTGCACGGGCGATGCCGGCCTGGCCCTCGGCGAAGTTCTCAATGTGCGCGTTACCCACGTTGGTGACCACACCCCAGTCGGGCGAGGCGATGCGCGCGAGGGCGGCGATTTCGCCGGAGTGATTCATGCCCATTTCCACCACGGCGATTTCGTGCGCGGGCTCGAGGCGCAGCAACTGCAACGGGAGTCCGAAGCCGTTGTTGAGATTGCCCTGCGACTTGAGCACGCTGAATCTTGCGCCCAGAGCCGCGGCGGCAGCTTCCTTGGTGGTGGTCTTTCCGGCGGAGCCGGTGACGGCGACAACGCGCTTGCCCCATTGCCGGCGCACGTGGCTCGAGAGCGCCTGCAGCGCGAGCAGCGGGTCTTCGGCCACGAGCAGAGGATGCGCGAGAGCCTCATCGGGAAGCGAGGCGACCTGGGCGCGCGAAACGACCGCGGCTACGGCGCCGCGCGCAAAGGCTTGCGCGACGAAGTCGTGGCCGTCGAGACGCTCGCCGCGCACGGCGAAGAAGAGCGCGCCGGGGGCGAGAGTGCGCGAATCGATGGAGTAGCCCTCCGCTTCGAGACCGCCGGCATTGGCGATGCTGGCCGGCGCTTCCAGCACCGTGCCTGCGCCCATGGCTGCCTCAGCGAGCGTGAGCTTCATGGCTCCTCACGATACGGGGAATTCGCGAATCGCGCAATCCTTACCAAGGTTCTCAACCGCGTGCGCTCCTTTTGATTCCGCGAGCGCTTTCTTTTCTTCTAACCGGCGCAGCCATGATAGCCGAACTCGGCGAGCGCGGCGCGCGCGACCTCCGCGTCGTCGAACGGAATGACGCGGTCGGCGAGGACCTGCTCCTTCTCGTGGCCCTTGCCTGCGAGCAGCACCACGTCGCCGGGCGCGGCCGCCGCGAGCGCGAGACGGATGGCGGAGGCGCGATCCGGTTCCATGGTGTAGGGGGTGCGCGTGGACTGAAGGCCGGGTTCCACCTCGGCAAGAATGGCGCGCGGGTCCTCGGAGCGGGGATTGTCGCTGGTGGCGACGACGAAGTCGCTGCCGCGGCCGGCAGCCTCGCCCATCCTGGGGCGCTTGGTGCGGTCGCGGTCGCCGCCGCAGCCGAAGAGGGTGATGACGCGCCTGCCGCGAGACGCGACGATCTGGCGGGCCAGCGCGGTGAGGTTGCGCAGGGCATCGTCGGTGTGCGCGTAGTCGACGATCACGGTGAAGGGCTGGCCGGCAGCGACGGGCTGAAAGCGGCCGGGGACAGGATTGAGGCGGGCAGCGCTTTCAACCAAAGGATCAAAAAGAACGCCGCGCGCGTGGGCAGCGGTGAAAGCGGCAAGAAGGTTGAGGACGTTGACCTCGCCGGCGAGGCGGGATTGAATCTGCGCTGAGCCTGCGGGTGTTTCGAGTTGAATGGTGGCGCCCGAAGGCGTGAGCTCGAATTGAGAGGCGCGCCAGTCGCCGGCGCCGATGCCGCCAATTCCATACGTCCGAATCTCCGCGCCGGCATGGCGGGCGGCGTGTGCGAGCTCCCCGGCGCGCGCATCGCCTGAGTTGATGACGGCCACGCGCGGAGCGGGATATTTTGTGCCGTCGAAGAGCAGGCGCTTGGCGGCGAAGTACTGCTCCATGGTCTGGTGGTAGTCGAGGTGATCGCGGGTGAGGTTGGTGAAGACGGCGACGTCGAAGTTGAGTCCGTAGGCGCGGCCCTGATCGAGGGCGTGGCTTGAGACTTCGGTGACGAGCTCGGTGGCGCCGCGCGCCGCGCCCTCGGCCATCAGCTCGAACAGGTCGCGCGATTCGGGCGTGGTGTGCACGGAGGGGCGGACTTCGCCGGCGACGTGAACCTCGATGGTGCCGACGAGGACTGATTTACGCGCGGCCGCGTTGAGCAATGATTCGAGAAGGAACGCGGTGGTGGTTTTGCCGTTGGTGCCGGTGATGCCGGTGGCCGCGAGTTTTTTTTCGGGATGGCCGAAGAACGCGGCGGATGCCTGCGCAAGCGCGCGGCGGCCGTGCTCGACTTCGAGAACCGGCAGGCCGGGCGAGTAGACGGCGAGATGATCGAAGGATTGCGCGGAGTCCGTGATGACGCCGAGCGCGCC
>JASHTS010000226.1 GCA_030040425.1 Acidobacteriaceae bacterium
CGACAAGCCGTGGCCTTTTATAATGCCATTTATTCAACCAGTTCTAGCAGTTCTAGGTGAGTTGTCGTTGTTCTTAGCTGAAGTTACTACGGCGATCTGTTCCCTGTTCCCTAATCCTTGTTCCCTCCTGTTCTCCTCTCGTCATCTACACTGCTAGCTGTGACGCCGCATGCGATGGCGCTGGCTGTGGAGGCGACGACTACGGCGCTGGCCGTGGCGGGGATGGGTTATTTTCTGGCGGCGTTGCTGGCGGCGCGCGTGTATGGAACGCAAAGACGAAAACAGATTGCGCGCGCGGCGCAGCGTGCGAGCGAGAACGCGGCTGAGAATGGGCCTGGGACGGCGCCGGGCGTGAGCGTGCTGAAGTCGCTCAAGGGACTCGATCCGGGGATGATGGATGCGTTCCGCAGCCATTGCCGGCAGAGTTATGCGGGCGAATATGAATTGCTATTCGGTGTGAGCGGGCTCGACGACCCAGCGACGGCGGCCGTGGAGCAGCTCAAGCGCGAGTTCCCCGAGCGGACGGTTCGACTCATCGTATGCCCGGAGCGGCTGGGCGCGAACGGCAAAGTAAGCACGCTGGTGCAGCTCGAGACGCAGGCGCGGTTCGAGATTCTGCTGATCAACGATTCGGACATCACGGTGGGGCCGCGGTATCTTGAGCGCGTGATCGCAGCGTTCGAGACAGCAGGTCCCTCAGGGACTGAAGCCCCGTCCTCTTTGGAGGAGGTTGACGCAGGGGCTGAAGCCCGTGCCGTTCGGCATAAAGTTGAGCGCGCGCCGGTGGGCCTGGTGACGGCGCTGTATCGCGGGCGGACGCATGGAACGCTGGGTTCGCACCTTGAGGCGCTGGGCATTGCCACGGATTTTCAGGCCGGCGTGCTGCTCTCGCGGATGATCGAGGGCGGACTGCATTATGGGTTGGGTTCGACGCTGGCGGTGCGGCGCGAGGCGCTGGCGCGGGCGGGCGGGCTGGCAGGGCTGGTGGATTATCTGGCCGACGACTACGAGCTGGGCGCGCGCGTGGCCAAGGCGGGGTATGGCGTGGAGCTGTGCGCGGAAGTGGTGGAGACGAGCGTGCCCGCGTACGATGGGCGCGGGTTTGTGGACCATCAGTTGCGCTGGCTGCGGACGGTGCGCGATGCGCGGCCCGGCGGCTACGCGGGCCTGGCGGTGACGCACGGGCTGGGGTGGGCGCTGGTGAACGTGGTAGCGAGCGGCGCGAGCCTGGTGAGCCTGTGGCTGCTGGCGCTGAATTTTTTTCTTCGCCTTGGCGTGTCGATGGTCGTGGGTGCGAGCGTGCTGGGCGATCGCGAGACGCTTCCCTGGCTGTGGCTGGTGCCGGTGCGCGACCTGGTGGCGATGGGATTGTGGGTGGCGGGGTTTGCGGGAAACACGGTGGTGTGGCGCGGGGAGCGGATGGTGGTGAAGGACGGGAAGCTGTACGAGGCGAGTTAGCAAGTCAGCGAGTCAGCGAGTTAGCAAGTTAGCGTCCGCTTCGCGGACCTTCGCAAGTTAGCGGGTTCGTGCTTTCCCAGGTCCCAGAATCGGGACGTGGGGCACCCGGCATATGAGCAAGCCAGCAAGTTAGAGCGGTGTCAGCGGAGTTAGCGCTTACGTCGAGAGTTCGAGTCTGTGCCTTCCCACATTTTTGAATGAGTGGAATCTAGTTAGTCGGCGGCGGCGGCGCGGGATTCATCTTCGGCGCGGATGGAGGTGGTCTCAATGGAGAGGCAGGCGCCGAGCTCGGCAAAATCTTTGTCCCAGCGCTCGCGGTCTTCTGGAGAGAGCGCGGCGAGCGCCGGAGCGGAGGTGCGGAAGACTTCATACCAGATGTTCTGCGCCTGCCAGAGATTGAGATCGAAGGGCAGCTCAGAGAAGGTGCGCGCAAGGGCGAGGGCGCTGTCGAGAGCCTGGAGCGAACCCTCGGAGACCTGCAGATCGACCATGGCGCGCTTCATGCGCTGATCGGCGATGTAGGAGAGCGTAGCGGATTCGAGCTGGACCTGGTCGGCCTTGGCGAGCGAGAGATAGGAGCGCATCTGGGCCTGATCGACGGGATCGTTCTCGAGGGTGCGGCGCAGGCCGGCGTTGATGGCGAAGGTGGCGGCGAGCGCGAGCGCGGGCGGTTTGGGGAGTCCGGCCTGGGAGAGATAGTGGAGCAGGCTGGCGTGATCCTGGTAGATGGCGGCGAGCGAGTTTTCGACGTCCCAGAGCGTGGTGTTGAGGATGAGCTTGACGATGCGGCGCTGCTCGTCAGAGAAGAGCGAGGTGAGCGAGTAGTCGGCGTGGCCGAAGAAGCGGTCGAGGAGGCGGATGACTTCAGGGAAGTCAGCGCGCAAGACGTGGCCGGAGGCTTCCTGGGCGAAGGCATCGAAGGCCGGTGCGTCTGCTTCGGCGTAGGGCTTGACGGCGGCGGTGATGTTCTGGTCGCCGAAGTGAAGGACGGCGAAGGCGAAGGTCTGGCTCTGTCCGGTGATGGCGCTCGAGACATGGGCGCGGCCAATTACGAGGCGCCCGCGGCCGGAGGTAAAGATGTCTGAAGAGATGCGCCGGACGCGGAAGCAGAAGAGACTGGTCTCGTCAGTAAAGGAAGAGAAGACGGAGCTGATGGCGTAGTGGGCCGCGACCTGCTCGAGGCCAACCTTCATGCTGCGCACGCATCGCTGGTAAATCTGCGCGCCGTCGCCCTGGGAGGGAAGGTTCGATTTGGCTTCGGCCATGCGGGCGAGGAACGCGGGCTCGAGGGATGCGGCGCGGCCGCCGAAGAGATGGCGGGCGAGCTCGAGAACGCGCGCGGCGTAAGCGATGACCTGCACGGTCTCAATGCCGGAGATATCGTCGAAGAACCAGCCGCAGCTGGTGTACATGAGCTGCGCGTGGCGCTGCATCTCCATCAGCTCGAGGGCGCAGACGCGCTCGCCGTCAGTCAGGGTGTGCGCCTGCTGCCCGGCGAAGAAACGGTCGGCGTTTTCGGCGGTGCGGTCGAGGACGACGTGTATGTAGGCGTCGCGGGCGGCCCAGACGTCGCGGAAGAGCTTGTTTCCCTCCTGTTCGGTGAGGGGAACGAGGGCGTCGCGCAGGGTGTCGAGTGCCTCGCGCAGCGGTGTGCGCCAGGCCTGATTCCAGCCGGGCTTGCCGCCGTTGCAGCCGCAGTTGGAGCGCCAGCGCTCCACGCCGTGAGCGCAGCTCCAGGAAGTGTTGTCGACGATCTCGCACTCGTACTCGGGAGGAAATTGCGCGAGGAAACTTGCATAATTGGCGAGCTTGACGCCCTTGTCGTTTTCGAGAAGGCGCAGCGTGTAGGCGAGGGCCATGTCGCCGTACTTGTGATGATGGCCGTAGGATTCGCCGTCGGTGGCGACGTGGACGAGCTGCGGCTGCGCGGTGTCTTTGAATCCGGCCTTGAGGCGCGCGGCGAAGGTTTCGCCGGAGTTAAGCAGGCCCTCAAAGGCGATGGCGCGCGAGGTAGGTCCCTCGTAAAAGAAGACGGCGATGGAGGCGCCGGAGGCAAAGCGGGCGAGATAGGGGCGGGTGGTGTCGACCGAGGCGTTGGGCGTGTCGGTCCAGGTATTGGCCGGCGGCGTCTTCTCGGGAGGCGGGGCCACGGCGGCCATGGCAGCGGGTGTGGCGGCGGGATCATGCTGAGATGCGGGATCGGCAGCGGCCGCGGGAGAAGACTTCTTGAGCGGGCGAATGCGCCTGCACTGGTGGGGCGCGAGGACCGTGAACTTGACGCCGTTCTGCGCCATGGCTTCGAGGGAAGCGGTATCGGCGGCGGTCTCTGAAAGCCACATGCCTTCGGGCTTGTGGCCAAAGTTGAATTCGTAGTCGGCGAGGCCCCAGCGGATCTGGGTGAGGCGGTCGCGCGGGCTGGCGAGGGGCATGATGATGTGGTTGTAGACCTGGGCCATGGCCGAGCTGTGGCCGGCATAGTGCTTGCGGCTGGCCTGCTCGCCATCGAGGATCATGCGATGGGTGCGAGGCGCGTTCTCCCTCAGCCAGCTCAACAGCGTGGGGCCGAAGTTGAAGCTCATGCGGGAGTAGTTGTTGACGATGCTGATGATGCGGTTCTTGTCGTTGACGATGCGGGCGGCGCCGTTGGTGGCGTAGCACTCGGCGCAGACGCGCTCATTCCAATCGTGGTAGGGCGCGGCGGAGTCCTGCGTCTCGACGGTTTCGAGCCAGGGATTCTCGCGAGGCGGCTGGTAAAAGTGGCCGTGGATGCAGACGAAGCGCTTGGCTGGAGGCATGAGAAGTTTCCCATTGAAGTCCGGAACGGGGCCGCAGCAGGGCCGGCGCCACGCCGGCGGGCTAGAGAGATATTTTACGTCGAAATACGCTGGACATCGGATGCGAAGGGCAGTTCCTTTGGTTTCATTGTTCCTGCGGGCGTGTCAGTTCCCGTGCGCCGGGAGAGGAACAACCGCAGATCCTTCGACTGAAGTCCCGCTCAGGCGGGACTTCGCTCAGGATGACAACTTATTTGCTTGGATGCGGGACGGGGGCAGCGCGCGTCAGGTGCGCGCGGAACGGCCTGCAGGCGGCGTTCCTTTGGCCAGGTCGCAGGCACGCCAGAGATACCAGCTGGCGACGGTGCGGAACGGAGCCCAGCGCTGGCCGCGCTTGAAAACGACGTCGGGCTTGGGCAGGTCGGAGGCCTCGAGGGGGCGCGATTTGGGCACGCGCTGGAAGGTGAGGGCGTAGCCTTTGCGGACGCCGTAGTCGGTGACGGGAAGAACATCAGGCCGGCCCATGCGGAAGATGAGGAGCATCTCGACGGTCCAGGAACCGATGCCGCGCACGGCGGTGAGGCGCTCGACGATGTCGGCGTCGGGCATTTTGAGGATGGCGGCGTGGGAGGGGACGGCGCCGTCGAGGGTCTTGGCGGCGAGATCGCGCAGGGCTTTGATCTTGTTTCCCGAGACGCCGGCGGCGCGCAGGGGTTCGTCGGGGACATCGAGGAGCTGTTGGGGCGTGGGGTCGCCGGAGAAGAACTCGCGCACGCGGCGATGGATGGTGGCTGCGGCCTTGCCATGGAGCTGCTGATAGAGGATGGATTCGAGCAGCGACTCAAAGGGCGAGGGCGAGGCGTCGAGGCGGAGGGTGAAGGGGCCGACGCGGTCGATGAGCGCGGCGAGTTTCATGTCGCGGGCGCGGAGATGAGCGATGGCTTTTTCGGGATCGAAGGGAAGCTTGCGGATGCGGCCGGTGTGCATCATGGATGGAGTGTAACCGACGCGAGCTGACGAGGCAGCGGGTGCGCGACGATCAGAGTGAAACGATCGGAGCGAAACGATAGCGGCAAAACGATGGGGGCAATTATCGCGGCGGAGCTGCGGCTTCGGTCACGCGCATGATGCGGATGTAAGTCAAGCCGCCGGATCCGCCCGGCACGCTCATAATCTGCACCGTCGTCCTGTCGCCATTGGCGCTGGAGAGACGAAGCTCCGATCCGTGCGACAGAGTGGTTAAGCGGACGGCGGGGCCGGCCTTCTGCGTGTAAAAGGCGATGACCTGGTCGACAGGGTCTCGCGTGAGATAGGTGGCGTCGAGCATCGACTTGCCGGCAAATTGGCCGCGCGAGCCGCGCAGGCTCGGCTCCGCGCCGGGATAGATGGCGATGCCCAAGTCGCTTTCAGTAAAAGCTGCGGACGGCACGTTGTGGATGGAGCGGGCGAAGTACCACGTGGCCCAGCCAACAGCGCCGACGCCAAGGACGCCGAGCCCGAAAAAACAGGCGACGGTAATGAGAACAGCCTTGAGAACCCTGGAATTCGAATGAGGAGCAGGAGCACCGAGAGATTCAGGCGGGGAGAGGCGCCACGCGTCGATCTGCGGCGAAGCAGGCTGAAAAGCCTGGTCAGTTGATGAAGCGGGCATCGTCCTCTCCTTCCTGAGGATTCTTGTGAGCCGGATGAAGATCCACCTGGTTTTGCAGTCAATATACCCCGGATGAGGCGCGCGATGGACAGGGCTCTGTCCCGATTCGCACCCGAAAGTACTTGTCGCCACAGTACGGAAGCGGACAGCCCCGTCCCGGCGGCTATACCATCGACAACGTAGGCCTCGATAACGGGAGTTTAACCATGAAGATGCGGCCGGGAACGCAGACGGGATTTTTGATGTGCGGCAAGGAGTGGACCGAGGGAGAGGCGCTGGAGGTGCGGTCGCCGTGGGATCAGGGGGTGGTGGGCCGGGTGACGGTGGCCACGCGAGCCGACGCGCGGCAGGCGGTGAATCACGCCGCGGCGAGCCTGCGGCGCACGCGCGCGCTGCCCAGATGGAAGCGGCGGGAGATTCTGGAAGACGTGGCCGGGGCGCTGATCGAGCAGAAGGAGCGGTTTGCGCAATTGATGGTGGCCGAGGCAGGCAAGCCGGTGCGCCTGGCGCGGGCCGAGGTGGACCGCGCGGTGCTGACCTTCAAGACGGCGGCCGAAGAAGCGGCGCGGCTGGGCGGGGAGACGATTCCGCTGGATCTGACTGAAGGCAACGAGGGGCGCTGGGGCGTGGTGCAGCGATTTCCGGTGGGGCCGGTGCTGGGGATTACGCCGTTCAATTTTCCGTTGAATTTGGTGGCGCACAAAGCAGCGCCGGCGATGGCGGCGGGCTGCCCGATCGTGGTGAAGCCGGCGCCGCAGACGCCGTTTACAGCGCTGGCGCTGGGGGAAGTGATTTTGAAGGCGGGCTGGCCGGAGGAAGCGCTGGCGGTGATGCCGCTCGACAACGCAGACGCAGCGTGGCTGGCGGAAAAGGAAGAGCGCATCAAGCTGGTGAGTTTTACCGGATCGGCGAAGGTGGGCTGGGAGCTGAAGGCGCACTCGGGACGCAAGCGCGTGGTGCTGGAATTGGGCGGGAACGCGGCGCTGATTGTGCACGACGACTGGCCGGACCTGGACGTGGCCGCGGCGCGCACGGCGCATGCGGCGTTCAGCTACGCGGGGCAATCGTGCATCAGCGTGCAGCGGGTGTATGTGGCGCGGCGGGTGTTTCAAACTTTCCTGTGGAAGGTGGTGGACGAGGCGGCGAAACTGGTGGCGGGCAATCCGCAGGAGGAAACGACGGAGATCGGGCCGATGATCCGGCTGAGCGATGCGGAGCGGGTGGAAGAGTGGGTGAAAGAGGCAGAGAAAAGCGGCGCGAAGGTGGTGCATGGCGGCGAGCGCCAGGGAGCGGTGATGACGCCGACGATTCTTACCGGAACCAAGCCGGGGATGAAGGTGCGGGATGAGGAAGTGTTCGGGCCGGTGGTGACGATCGAGCCGTATGACGACTTTGAGCAGGCGCTGGCGGAAGCGAATCACTCGCGCTGGGGATTGCAGGCGGGGCTGCTGACGCGCGATGCGGGGCGGATTCTGACCGCCTTCCGCGAGCTCGAGGTGGGCGCGCTGATCGTGGGCGACACGCCCACGTGGCGGCTGGACCCGATGCCTTATGGAGGAGTGAAGGAATCGGGGCTTGGACGCGAAGGCATACGCTCAGCGATAGAAGAGATGACCGAGCCGCGGATGCTGGTGATGACAGGGATCGAGTGACTCGAGGTACGAGCCTGCGGCGCGCAAAAAAGGGACAAATGGGCGCGCTCCGCGCGACGGAGGAGTGAGCGACATTCAGGCTGTGTAAGTTAAAGAGAAGCGAGTGGTGCCGAGCCCAGTTACTTGCTCTTTGACTTAGCGCGTTGCGCGGCCCAGCGCTTGCGCTGCGCGTCAGCGATGCGCTTGCGCGCCTCGGCGCTCAGAACGCGCTTTCTGCGCGGTCTGGCCGCGGCTCTCTTCGCTTTGCTGCCGGCCGCTCTGGCGGCGGCCGATCCGAGATTGGTGAGAAGGGAGCGCGCCTGCCGGAGCCGCGCGATTTCCTGGTCGATTTGCGCGAGGATGGTGTCAATTGCCATAAGTGACAGGATAAATGAAGCGGCCGGATTTTGCACGCAACCCAGGTAGATCAGCGACGCGGGCAAGTTACAGCGGCTGTGCGGGTAACTTAGTTTGAGAAGACGGTAATCAAGCTTGGATGCACGCGCCCGACAGCGTGTTATCCCGCGCGGGGCGGAATAACACGCAAAGGGAAGAAAGATTGATCAGGAGTTAAATTATGCGCCCAGATACATTACGTGCACGTAAGTGCCCAGACGCACGTTATAGGCCAGATACCAGCCGACATGATCCGGATCATCGTAGATGATGATCTCATCCGAATCCCAGAGCCAGCCGGAACAGAAGCCGACGTCGTAAGGAGCGACGCTGCAGTACCAGCCATTGAACCAGAAGCGCCCCGGGCCGCCGCCGGCGAGATGCCAGACGTAGTGGGGCCCGAAGCCGCCGGTGAAGTGACCGTGCTCCCAGGGGTTGTCAAGATGATAGTGCGGATCGTCGGGGCCGGTGTCGTGGCCGACCCATGTTTTGCCGTCGACATGGGGCGCGGCAGGATGGCCGGGTTTGTCGCTGAAGTTGTGATTGGGCTCGTAGCTCTTGGGCGTGCCGTGATAGGCGCTGGGCCCATGGGCAGGCGGCTTCGGAGCGCTGCGCTGTGCGAGAACCGGCGCCGAGGCGAGCAACAGAGCAGCTAAAGCAAGCAGCGTTGGACGCATGATCTCCTCCTTGTGCTGCGCGAAACAGCGCGGCGCAGAATGCGCCGGCCGGGATGGATGTACGTGGGCGAGCTTGTGGGCCCGATCACGACTTCCATCACAGGAATGCCATCTTATCCAGCCGACCCGGGCGTGGGCAACGGAAAGTTGGATAAGGAGACGATCGAAGAGGCAAGCGGTTTTTCGCTCGCGCCAGCGGTGCAACGATAGGAACATCCGCAGATCCTTCGACTCCCTCGCCATTCTCTTCGTTCAAGGCCCGGCCGCACGGGATGACAACGATTTACCGCTCCATTCGACGAGTTACGGCAATTTCTGAGTTGCTGTGACTTCTTCCAGCCCGCGCTGGGTCGCCGCTCCCCGGGGATGCGTCGACTTGAGTATCGCGCCTTCGGGATACAGTAACTCAGAAATTGCTTTCGCCGGCCTTTCTAAGTCGATACAGGCCAGTTCAGGCGTGGACGGCGGAAGGAGCGCGGCGCCAGGAGTAGAGCGGGAACTGGTTCGAGAGCTCGGCCACTTCACCGCGGATGCGATCGAGGGCGGCCTCGTCGTTGCGGGCGTCGAGCGCCTTGGCGATCCAGGCGCCGATCTGGCGCATCTGGGCCTCTTTCATGCCGCGCGTGGTGAGCGCGGGCGTGCCCACGCGAATGCCGGAGGGCTTGAGCGGCGGGTTGGTGTCCCAGGGGATGGAGTTTTTGTTGACGGTAATACCGGCCTTGCCCAGCGCGGACTCCGCTTCAGCGCCGTTGATTCCCTTCTCGAAGACGTCGACGAGGAGAAGATGATTGTCCGTGCCGCCGGAGACGAGGCGGTAGCCGGCGGCTTTGAGAGCTTCCGCGAGCGCTTTGGCGTTGGCCACGATCTGCGCGGCGTAGGCGCGGAACTCGGGACGCAGAGCTTCGCCGAAGGCGACGGCCTTGGCGGCCACGATGTGCACCAGCGGTCCGCCCTGCTGGCCGGGAAAGACGGTCTTGTCGATTTCCTTGCCCAGCGTCTGCTCGGGCTTGGCGCCGACCTGGATGTCTTTGCCGACGAGGATGAGGCCGGCGCGTGGGCCGCGGAGGGTTTTGTGGGTGGTGGTGGTGGTGATGTGGGCGTGGGGCACGGGCGAGGGATGGACGCCCCCGGCGACGAGGCCGGAGATGTGCGCCATGTCAAAGATGTACCAGGCGCCGATTTTGTCGGCGATCTGGCGCATGCGGGCGAAGTCCCACAGGCGGGGATAAGCGCTGGCGCCGCCAATAATGACTTTCGGCTTTTCCTGCTCGGCGACCTTTTCGAGCTCGTCGTAGTCGATCTGCTCGGTATCGCGGCGCACGTGGTAGAAGGTGGGGCGATACAGCTTGCCGCTGAAGCTGAGCTTGTGGCCGTGGGTGAGATGGCCGCCGTGGGAGAGATCGAGGCCGAGGATGGTGTCGCCGGGCTGCAGCACGGCGGCGTAGGCGGAGGCGTTGGCCTGGGAGCCGGAGTGGGGCTGCACATTGACGTGCTCGCCGCCAAAGAGCTGGCGGGCGCGATCGCGGGCAAGATTCTCGACGATATCGGCGAATTCACAGCCGCCGTAATAGCGGCGGCCGGGGTAGCCCTCGGCGTACTTGTTGGTAAAGACCGAGCCGGCGGCTTCGAGGACGGCCTCGGAGACGAAGTTTTCGCTGGCGATCATCTCCAGCCCCTCGTGCTGGCGAAGGGTTTCGTGATCAATGGCGGCGGCGACCTCGGGGTCGACCTGGGCGAGCGGGAGGGACATGCGGTCGGTCATAAGAGAATTCTATCCGGTTCCCGGGCCGGTTCAAATGTTACCTCGTGGTCTGGACGATCCGTTGCGCGGTTTCGTCGAGCACGGCCGAGATCACTTCGCTCTTCACTCCGTGCCGGCGCAGGCTCTTTTCCAGTCGCGTGAGCTCCGGTCTCTCCAGGCGAGCGAGGTCGGCACGCAGGCCTTGGCCAACATAGGCTCGGATCAGGGGCTGGTACCCCGAGAATCCCAGCTTCGGCGCGACTTCTTTCAGGTCCTCGATCACGTCTTCCGGGATCCTTATGGAGATTGTCGTCATGGGCCGCTCGCGACGAAGGCGCCTCTTGATCCGTTCAGACATTGTTCTCATACAACCTCCGCTGGGCGCGCGTCGCGTGCCGAGCCGAAATGATACGAATGACGCTCCCCTTCCTAACGACATGCACAACAAAGAGCAGGGTCCAGTCTTCGGTCAATCCAAGAACTGCTTCGCGGGCTTCGTCGTCCCGGGTTGCGTCGAGCAGGTTGACAAAGGGATCAAAGAACACCTCGCACGCCTGCTCAAAACGAACACCGTGCTTTTTGAGGTTTGCGATCGCCTTTTCGGAATTCCAACTGAAATTCTGGCCCTGGTAGACAAAGTGGACATCCATCCCGCTCGATGGCGTCCGGCCCTTCGCTTGGATTCGTTTCATATCCCGCTCCTTTGGATTGAAAGCGGACAACTCAACCCGTCTCCGGTTTGAGTCGCCGCTTGTTCCCAAAGGGGGAGCGCGTATCTCTGTTGGAATTGCCGGCGCCGTTGCGCCAGCCGGTCCAATTGCTGCTGGAGTTCCGACAGCAATTTCCTGACGTATATCAAATGTATATACGTTTGTCAAGCTACTTCGTGGCACACTCACGGAGCCGCGATGCGCTTCACGATTCCTATTTTTGCGTTTGCTCCGCCGAGGCCGAGGCATTCAGCGTCTGCTCGGCGACGCCGACGACATGGTCGTTGCGGCGATTGACGAGAAAGACGACGAGGCGCAACGGCGTGCCGGTTTTTTCGGCAGCCAGGAGATTCGCGCCGGAGAGAACGAGCGGGCGGCCATCGGCCTTGCCCGCGCCAAACTCTTTCAAGATCCGGACAACGGCGACGTGATGCAGGGTGCGGCCCTTGTTTTCTCCGCGCAGGACCTCGGAGACGGTAGCGTTTTCCGCGATGGCGGCGAGGAGCGAGGATTTTGCATCGTCCGCGTGCACGGAGAATGCGATGGAGCCGTCAGGGGCCTGGTGCGCGTCCGCGATGGTGACCGGAGCTTTGGGCGAGGCGGCGGCGCGGGCGAGGGCGACCGTGAGCTTGCTCACATCGTTGCCGACGAACTGCTCGGCGCCGTCGACGACCATCTGCGGCGTATAGACATCGCTCAGCCCGAACTCGCGCGCGTAGTCCTGCTGGCGCTCGGTCATCTCGTCCAAGGAAAAGGGGTCGCGCCAGCCGTCGTGATTCCAGTACGTGACGTGCTCGCTGAGCACGATGGCGTCGACGCCGGCGATGGGCTGGCGGGCGTCGAGCTGGCCGAGGAGATCGTCGGCGGGCGGGCAATCGGAGCAGCCTTCGGAAGTGAAGAGCTCGACGAGGACGGGACGTTTGGAAGCGGATTGCACCTGACCGGCGAGTGCGAGTCCGCTGGCGGCAAGGAAAGCGGCGAGCAGAAGCGGCGCGGGTTTGGCCGGGAAGGCCATGGGCAACAGGATACAGGAGGTGCGGAAGCGGGGTGAGTGCAAAGGTTGCGCGCCGCGTATGCTGGAAGCGATGCGAGTTCCCGGCTTCTCTGCGATTTGCGCCTTCCTTGTTTGCGTGCTCGGCAGCGCGCCGGTTTCGATTCTGGCGCAAGCGGACTCCGGAGCGAGCGCGGTGACGCTGACGCCGGCGGTGGTGGTGGCGGGTTCGCCGGAATTGATTCGCGTGGCGGCGCCGGGCGCGGCGGAGGTGAGCGGGGAGTGGTTGGGACAGAAGATTGCCTTCTTTCGCGCGCATGACGGACGCGCGTGGTATGCGCTGGCCGGGGTCGATGTAGAGGCGCCGGTGGGCGAGTCGAGATTGGAGCTTGAGATTGCCGGCAACGCGATGAGCAGTGCGGCTCCTGGAGCGGCCCGAGCGGGCGGCGCGAGCGGTAGTGCTGCGCCTGGTACGGCTCACGGGGGCGGCGTGAGCACCGGCGCAACGCAAGAGATCGCGCGCAAGGTGGAGATTCATGCGGCGCATTACCGCACGGGCGTGCTGACGGTCGCGCCCGAGTTTGTGCAGCCGCCGCCGGAGGCGATGAAAGAAATTGAAGATGAGATTGCGCTGAAGAAGAAGATTTTCGAACAGAGCGCGGCGGAGCCGTTGTGGAGCGGGGACTTTCGCGCGCCGGTCCGCGCGGAACCTACGGACAGCTTCGGCACGCGGCGGACGTTCAACGGGAAGCTGGCGAGCGTGCACAAGGGGATGGATTTTCGCGCAGCGACGGGTACGCCGGTGCACGCGGGCAACAGCGGCGTGGTGGTGCTGGCGCGCAAGATGTACTACGAAGGCAATTGCGTGGCCATCGATCACGGGCTGGGGCTGTACACGATCTCGATGCATCTTTCGCGGATCGATGTGCACGAAGGCGAGCGCGTGGCGAAGGGACAGTTGCTCGGGCTGAGCGGGGCGACGGGCCGCGTGACGGGACCGCATCTGCACTGGGCGGTGCGGTGGGAGAATGCGTATCTCGACCCGGCGAAATTGCTGAGGATGGATTTGAGCGGGGTGCG
>JASHTS010000227.1 GCA_030040425.1 Acidobacteriaceae bacterium
CCGGCCCTGGATCCCCACGGACCGGGTCTGGGTCCGTGGGGTGAAGGCCGGGGATCGCACCATGCCTTGCTCCAGCGGTTACATCCCGTTCTGCTGCGGGTTCAGGTCGGGATGAATCACCAGGAAGCTGGTGCCGCCATTCGACCAGACCAGCAGCAGGATGTCCTTGTCTGCCGGCAGCGCGTGCACGGCGTCCACAAAGCTGCTTGCGCCGTCCACCGGTTTGCGGTCGACGGAGAGAATCACGTCTCCGGGAGCAAGGCCGGCATCTTCCGCCGCGCTTCCGGGCCGCACGCTCTCAATGGCCGCGCCGTGCACGTTTTCAGGAATGTTGTACTGCTGGCGCACGTCCGGGTTGAGGTTGTCGACGGCCAGGCCGAGCTTTCCGCCGTCCTCATGGCCTGGGCCCGCGTTCTCCGCCACCTCCGTGCTCTTCTCGTTGTACTCGCCCACCGTGGCGTGCAAAGTCTGGAGTTTGCCGTCGCGAATGATGCCCAGCTCCACTGGGGTTCCCGGGGTCATCTCGCTCACCGCAACCTGGAGAGCGCTGCTGTTGGGGATTTCCTTGCCGTTCAGCGTGCGGATCACGTCCCCGCTCTCGAGGCCTGCGCGGCTGGCCGGCGAATCCGGCGTAACCTGGCTGATCACGGCTCCAGAAGCGCTGGACAGATTGAAGAAGGAGGCGTTGTCAGGGGTCACGTTGTTGATGCTGATGCCCAGATAACCGTGATGCACCGTCCCGCTCTTCATGATCTGGTCGACCGAGGCCCGCACCATCTGCGAGGGAATGGCAAACCCCGCGCCGGCGAAGGAGCCGCTGTTGGAGATGATGAAGGTGTCGATGCCGACGAGCTGTCCGTAGGCGTCAACCAGCGGGCCGCCGGAGTTGCCGGGGTTGATGGCCGCGTCCGTCTGGATGAAGTCGCCCGGTTTGCGCGCGTCATCCGAATAGGGGTTGGGCCGGTCGAGGCCGCTCACGATGCCGCGGGTGACGGTAAAGGGGAAGTTGCCGAAGGGATTGCCGAAGGCCAGCACGGTTTCTCCCGGGCGGAGCTTGGTGGAGTCGCCCCAGGCGATGGTGGGCAGATCATGCGCATCGATCTTGATCACGGCGAGGTCATCGAGTTTGTCGACGCCGATTACCTTGGCGGGAAAGACACGGCGGTCATTGAGCGTAACGCGAATCTGCGTGGCGCCGTTGACGACGTGATCGTTGGTGACGATGTAGCCGTCGGGCGCGATGATCACGCCGCTGCCGATGCCGTGCTCGAACTGCGGCTGCGGCTTCATGCCCTGCCCGCCGAAGCCGAAGAAGAACTGGCGGAATCCGGGAGGCAGGTCCTGCGGATTGATGCCGCCAAAACCCTGGCCCTGGCCGCTGTCGCCGTCCCCGGTTTCATCGGCGCCTACGCGCGAAGTGACCGCGACGTTAACCACGGCGGGCGTGACCCGCGCCGCGACTGCCTCCACGGCATCATCGAGGGCTACCAGCGGCGCCACGCTGGACTGATCCAATGGCGCTGCGGCCGTAATGGCGGCGGCACGCGCCGAGTTGCGGCCCGGAAAGAAAGCGAAGGCGAGAATCAGCACGGCGGCCGCGGCCAGCGGCACCACAACCGACTTCGACTTCGCTATTAAAGAATTAGTTGATGTGGACATGGGCTCTCTCCCTTGAAGGTTGAAGTTGACGTTTAGAGTTGGATGACCAGCCAGCCGCTCCCCAGTGGCACGAGGGCTTGCCGGTGCAAGACGGAATTGAAGACTGTTTTGCCCCGCGCGGAGATGTTACCGGGAGCGTGCGCGTTGGCGCCCGGCGCTGAGACGGCGCTCGCCGGGTAGACCCGCAGAATCAACTGCGTCACGGCGATCTGACGCGTGCCGGCGAGGCCGCGTCGCGCGGAAGCCGGGGTGGAGTTGGCATCAGGGGAATCTGCGTTCGCGCCGAAATCCGCCACGCTGCCGGAAGCGGCAGCCGGCGTCTCCACCTGCTCCCAGGTCGTCAAAACGATCCACTGTTGCGGCAGCGCGATTCCCTGCGCCTTGTCTGCCCGCAGTTGCGATGCTTTCAGGCCGGCATTCAATGCTTTCGGCCGCGGCTCAAAGGAAGCCGCTCGCACCACAGCCGCCCTGCGAGCCGACGACGGATGCGTTCCCAGTCTCGCTGCGTTATTGTCCAACTGGGGTCCGGGAGCCTGCGGCATCAACGCCATCGCGTTCACGGCGCGGAACCCCTGCGCGCTGCGCGCATCGAATGGCACCAATCGCGCCAGGCGCTGGGGCGAAGTGGGCAAGGGCGCCGCCTGCGCCTCGGTGGCCGGGGGGCGGACAAAGGCGACGAGCTGCGGCGACCGAGCCAGCGCCACTGCGCCTGCCAGCAACCCGCAGCCGACCACGCTCACCAGCGCACGCGCACCGAGCGGACCCAGCGCGTTCTTTCGCCACAGGATGCTGTGCACGCGTCCGGCGAGCTCCGAGCGGCGCTCGAACGCGCCCAGGGAAAGCGCGGCCCCGCGGCGCGCCAGATTCCGGTTGAGATTTCTCTCCAGGCGCCGCTCGGCCATGCTGGCCAGGCAAGTGGCATACGCTCGCGGGGCGCGCGTGACGCGCACCACGCCTTCGTCGCACGCCATCTCGCGCTCGCGGCAAAGCCGGCGCTCGATCCACGCGAGCGCCGGATTCAAGGGGAAGAGAACCAGGCAAAGTTTTTGCAACAGATTGGTCCAGTCGTCCCACCGGCGCAGATGTTCGCACTCATGCAGAATCACCTGCTCCAGCTCGCCCGGGGTGAGGCGCGCATAGAGCCAATCGGGAATGAGAATCCTCGGCGCGAAGAAACCGATCACGCCGGGCCGGTCGAGCTCGCCGGTGGTGCACAGCGCAACCCGCCTGCGTCCGGCGCCCGGCACAAAGGCGGATCCAGGCGCGAGCGGGCGCGCATTCTTCCAGAGAGCGTGAAGCCGTTGGGTGTGCAGGGCGAGGTCAATGGCGCGCGCGGCGCTCAGCAGGAGCCAGATGGCCGCAATCGCCAGTGTCCAGCGCGCGTCGAATTCGAGCCAAGGCCGCGTGAAAATGGACTGCGCGGAAACGCCGCCGGCGGTTGCCGGTCCGCTTGCGGCGGCAGAGTGCAGAAAGAGCGGCAAAGTCTGCAGCGCGAGCACCACGGCAAATCCACTGGCCCACACGCTGAAGCGATGCGCCGCCGAAAGACGCGGGGCCAGGCGCAGGCAGATCGCCAAGGCCGCAGCCACCGCCGCGCCCTGCCAGAGGGCCGCAATCGCAACCGGCGCAGCCGCGAGCGCGAACCGGGAAAACGCGGCGCCCAACCCCTGAGCGGCGGCCTGCGCCAGAGGGAAAAAGCCGGCAACGAAAGACCCATGCATGCGCTTACGCCTCTCCTCTTTCCGACTTCGCCGCGCCTCGAACCTGGATGGTTGGATCGCCCGTGTCCGGCGCCGCGCTGCGAATCAATTCCTTCAAACGCTCCAGCTCCTCGGCGGAGATTTCCTTGTCGCCCAGCAAGGAAAGCAGCAGCCGCTCGCGCGAATTGCCGAAAAAGCGGTTCAACACGTGCCGCACTTCCGAGCGGCTGGCCTCGTGCTCCAGCACGCTGGGCCGGTAGACAAAGGCGCGGCCCTCCTGCCTGTGCTCGACGTATCCCTTTTGCTCGAGGATTCGAATTGTGGTGAGCACGGAGTTGTAGGCCAGGGTCTCGCCTTCAGGCATCGCCGCCACCAGATCGGTGACGGCCGATTCGCCGCGCCGCCAGAGGATCTTCATCAGCCTCAGCTCGGCTTCCGTCAGCGTATTGGACTTCTTCGGAGGCATCGTATTGATTTCATTGGAACGGGGCACAGCTTCATACCCGTTCTACACCAGTTTAGACGCATCAACTAAAGGATTAGTT
>JASHTS010000228.1 GCA_030040425.1 Acidobacteriaceae bacterium
AGATACTCGAGCGTCGTCATGCACGATTCGCCCTTCGCATCGTACGTGGGAATCTCCCCCGTTGGCACCCAGTCAATGAAGCTCCACCAGGGCAGTTGCCGCAGCAGGCCGTCGGGCTGTTCGTAGCCCGCGAACCAATCGAGCACGCTGCGCACGCCTTCGAGGGAGGCGCGCACCGGCTCGGGATCGGGCCGGTACATCCACCAGTCGTGGAGCATGCCGATCCAGAGCAGCGAGAAAGTGGGAATGTTCTGCGCCAGCGAGCTGGGGTAACGGCTGCGCGTGATGCCCTCGGGAATGCGCGACTCGTCGAAGGCGGCGAGCGCCTGCCGCGCGAGCCGGTCGTCGCCGGTCACGGCGTAGGAAATCAGCGCCTGGATGCGCGTATCGCCGATGTACTGGAGTTGCTCGTAATACGGCGTGTCCATGTAGGTCTCGTGGGCGTCAAGCCGCGCCGTGCGCCAGCTGATCTCCCAGATCTTTTTCAGGTCTTCGTCGTCTGCGTCGAAAGTTGCCCGCGCGGTGAATGGATAGGCCGTGAATGCTGCGCTGAGCGACTCGAGCGTGAGCGGCTCGCTGCCGGTGGTAATGTCCAGATCGAGATAGCGCCAGGTGCGCCACCAGAGCGGCTCAAAGACGCGGTGCTCGCCGCCGCCGGGCAGAAATTCGTCTTTGAGGCCGTGCGCCTCGCGGCCGTCGACCTCGTCGCGATCGCCCTTATGCATCTCTTTGTCGTAAAGAGCTTCCGAGTACGTAACCCAGATCTTCGCGCCCTTGCCGCCGCTGACGGTGAGAATGGGATAGGCCGTCGTCAGGGTCTTGCGGTCCAGCAGCAGGTGGATGTGAATGCCGGGTGGCAACGTAACCGCCGTGGAGGGGAATTGTGCCAGGCCAGGCTGCTCTGCGCCGATCGAGTCAACGCGGACCACTTCGCCTGCGCTCTCCGGTGTGTCTTCCATCGGCGGCAGCGTGTCGGGGACGAGTCCCCAGCTGTTATCGCCGGTCGCGTCCGCGGAGTGGGCCAGGCTCGCGCCGGCAAAGATGCTGTCGCGCATGGGCGAGGCCACGGCAATCCATTTGCCGCCCGGATCCTCAGGCGCGTTCCAGTCCCAGTCGGTGTGCGCGCCATCGATGAGCTCGCCGGGGCCGGCCGCCATGTATTGCTTCAGGTCCACGGTGCTGCGGTCCAGCGCCCCATGGCCCTCGTCGAGCTCCACCTGCCAGCCGGTAGGCGTGCTGATCGAGCTTGCGCCCGTGGCTTCGCTTTCGAGAAGAAACGCGGTGCGATCGCTGATTTGCGCCAGGGGCGCGAAGATGCCCCAGTTCCACACCGTGGCCGTGATGAGGTTCTCGCCCGGGTGCAGATACGGCGCGAGATCGAAGCGCTCATAGCGCCAGTGGCCGAGGTCGCCGCGAGCCGGCCCCTCACCCGCGCGCCGGCCATTCACGAAAAGGATGAAGCGATTGTCGGCGCTGACGCGGACAATGTAGCTTGGGGGCGCGGCGCCGAGCGCGAGGGTGCGCCGGAAGTGGAGCACCGCCGGCTCCCGCAGCGGGACTTCGGGATCGGTGACCCAGAAGGCATGCCACGCGCGGTGCGGCGGATCGGGAGGGACCTGGGCCTGCGCCGCCGCAACGGGAGCAAAAGCGGCGAGCGGAAGAAGCGCAAAGAGGATGGGCGCACGCTGTGCGCAGAAAAATGTCGGCATGGGTCTCTTTCCCGTTCCGTTGTTCAGCTTAACGGGTGTGCGCCGGAAATGGCGCTTTCGCCTTCTCTGCTCCTGCTCACGCAAGGTCGCGGCCGGCCTGAGGCCAGCGCGCACCCTCAAAGACCGGCTGCCCCCTGATCTGTTTTCCGCCTGTATGCGCTTGATTTCGCGCACTTGTAACCTGATATTCATATTCGCCCGGTAGCCTCATGCATGTGGAAGTCAAAGTGCCCGAAATTCGCCTCCGCCAGGCTCAAACCCAACCGGAAGGGAGAAGCGGGAGCGAGAAGAACCCGGCCCAGGCGCCCAGGGACGGACACTCGCCGGTGCGGCGCTTCCTTCTCTCCCGCGGCAACTCGGCAGTTGCCGATAGGGGCTTCCATTGGCTTATGGTGCTCTGTGCTTTGAGCATCTTCGGCATTGTGGCGCTCATCGTCTGGGAGCTTCTGAAGGGCTCGCACCTGGCCTGGACCAGCTTCCATTTTGAGTTTTTCTACAAGTCCTACACCAATACTTTTGACGGCCAGACCTCGTACTGGGATCCGGTGAACGGCCAGTTCAGCGCGGTGCCGTTTATCTACGGCACGCTGGTCTCTTCGTTTCTGGCGCTGATGATTGCGGTGCCGCTGGCCGTCGGCGTGGCCATTTTTCTTACCGAGATGTGCCCGCGGATGCTGCGCGGACCGCTGGCGTTTCTCACCGAGTTGCTGGCGGCGATTCCCAGCATCGTGTACGGGCTGTGGGCGGTCTTCGAACTGGTGCCGCTCTTGCGCGTGCACGTGAACCCGCTGCTGACGCAGTACCTGGGCTGGACCGGTCTCTTCAAAGACGACAATCCCACCGGGCTGGGCTTTGTGGCCGCCGCGGTGATTCTGGCCATCATGATTCTGCCCATCATCTCCTCGCTCACGCGCGAGGTGATGACGGCGGTGCCGCACTCGCAGCGCGAAGCCGTGCTGGCCCTGGGCGCCACGCGCTGGGAGATGATCCGCATGGGCGTGCTGCGCAATGCGCGCATCGGCATTGTGGGCGGCATCATCCTGGGCCTGGGGCGCGCGCTGGGCGAGACCATGGCCGTGACCATGGTCATCGGCAACACGCCGGAGATTCACAAGTCGCTGCTTTCGAACGGCACTTCGATGGCCTCGGTGCTGGCCAACGAGTTTGCCGAGGCAGTGAGCGATCTGCACCGCAGCGCGCTCATTGAGATCGGGCTGGCGCTGTTCATCGTCACCATCATCGTGAACGCGCTGGCGCAGTTGCTGGTGTGGGCGGTAACGCGCGGGGCGCCGGCGGAGGCGCACTGAGGCGGCCGCAGGCGGATTTGAGGGAGGGTCGGTTGAGCACGGGCCAATTCCAGTTGCGGTCGCGCCTGCGCGGAGCGACCGACGTGGCCGTGACCACGCTGGCCATTCTGGCCACGGTGGTCGTGGTTACCCCGCTTGTGGCCATCTTCGCCTATCTCCTGGTGAAGGGTGCCGCGTCTTTGAACGTGGACTTCTTCACCCATGTGCCCAAGCCGCCGGGCGAGCTGGGCGGCGGCATGGCCAACGCCATTCTGGGCTCGGGCATCCTGCTGGTGCTGGCCAGCGCCATCGGCATCCCCATCGGCATCGGCGGCGGCATCTTTTTGGCCGAGTTCGGGCGCGGCAGCAAGCTGGCCAATGCCGTGCGCTTTACCGCCGACGTGCTCAACGGCGTGCCCTCCATCGTTATGGGCGTGGCCGTTTACGGGCTGGTGGTCAGCCAGCAGCACAGTTTCATTCCCTTCTCCGGGCACTTTTCGGCATTCTCGGGTGGCGTGGCCCTGGGCATCATGATGATTCCCACCGTCTGCCGCACCACGGAGGAGATGCTGCTGATGGTGCCGCACGCGGTGCGCGAAGCGGCCCTGGGACTGGGCGTGCCTAACTGGCGCTCCGTGCTTTCCATCACCGTGCGCACCGCCTCCCCCGGCATCATCACCGGCTGCATGCTGGCCTTTGCGCGCGTGGCCGGAGAAACCGCGCCCCTGATCTTCACCGCCCTCGGCAACCAGTTCTGGTCGACCAGTCTGAACGAGCCCATCGCCGCGCTGCCGCTGCAGATCTGGGTTTACGCGCTGTCGCCTTACGACGACTGGCATCGCCTCGCATGGGCCGGCGCGCTGGTGCTCATTGTCCTCATTGTGCTGGCGGTTTCGCTGGTGCGCTTCGTTACCAGCCGCGGGGTTTTGAAAGGAACGAGCTGAACGGCGTTGGACGCTGGCGAATTGCGCGTTCATTTAATCTTGAGACGGCAATTTTCCTGAGAGAATTGCCGGGAAGCGCGGCGGCGAAAAATAGAAACGAAAGGGAAGTGCGCACGTGGGCGTCGGCATCGAGGTACAAAACCTGAATGCGTGGTACGGCAACAACCACACGTTGCAGGACATCAACCTGAATATTCCCGCCAACCACGCCACCGCGCTGATCGGGCCCTCCGGCTGCGGCAAGAGCACCTTTGTGCGCTGCCTGAACCGCATGCATGAGACCAATCCCATCGCCCGCGTCACCGGCGTGGTGCGCATCGGCGAGCTGGACATTTATTCGGACGCCAAGCCGGTGGAGATTCGGCGCCGCGTGGGCATGGTCTTCCAGCGCCCCAATCCCTTTCCCACCATGTCCATCTACGACAACGTGGCCGCGGGGCTCAAGCTGAACGGCTACGCGAACAAGCGCTCGCTCGACGAGATTGTCGAGCGGTCGCTCAAGAACTCGGCCTTGTGGGAAGAGGTGAAGGACGACCTCAAGAAAAAATCGGGCGCCAGCCTCTCCGGCGGCCAGCAGCAGCGGCTGTGCATCGCGCGCGCGCTGGCGGTCGATCCCGAGGTGTTGCTGATGGACGAGCCCGCCTCGGCGCTCGATCCGGTCTCCACTTCCAAGATCGAAGACCTGATTTTCCAGCTCAAATCGCAGTACACTATCGTCATCGTCACCCACAACATGCAGCAGGCGGCGCGCGTGGCAGAGAAAACCGGGTTCTTTCTGAACGGCCGCATGGTGGAGTTCGAGTCCACGCACAAGATTTTCACCAACCCCTCCGACAAACGCACGGAAGATTACATCACGGGCAGGTTCGGATGACACGCATACGCTTTCAACAGAGTCTCGAAGATCTGAAAGAAAACCTTCTGGTGATGGCCGGCCTGGCTGAGCAGGCCATCCAGCGCGCCATCGAGGCCTACCGGGTGCGCGATCTTTCCATCTGCGACCTGGTGAACCGCAGCGAGATCGCCATCAATCGCATGGAGCGGGACATCGATCAGGCTGCGCTCGACCTGCTGGCCATGGAGCAGCCCATGGCTATCGACCTGCGCTTCATTCTCTCGGTGATCAAGATCAACGCCGATCTGGAGCGCGTGGCCGATTCGGCCAAGAGCATCAGCGACCGCGTGCGGCACATGGAGCAGATGGCGGTTGTCGACCTGCCCGTGGACATTCCGCGCATGGCCGCGCTCGCCGCGGACATGGTGCGCAAGAGCCTGCAGTCGTTCATCGAGGCCGACGCGGAGCTGGCGCGCGGCGTGCTCACCATGGACGATGCCGTGGACTCGATGAACCGCGCTGCCTACAAGGCGCTGACCAAGGTGATGGAAGAGCAGAGCCATCTTGCCCCGCAGGCGCTGAACGCGCTGATGATCTGCCGCAGCCTGGAGCGCGTGGCCGACCACGCCACCAACATCGCCGAAGACGTGATCTTCTGGGTGCAGGGCGCGGACGTGCGCCATCACAAGAGCATGGCCAAGGCCGAAGCGCGGCAGGTGCAGTAGCGTCCGGCACGCGCGGTTGTGGGCTGTGCCCTCCCACCCTTGCGACAAGAACGGCGACGTCGCACGGATGGGACGCCGATTTTCGGGCCTAGGCCTGTCATCCTGAGGCGCAGCCGAAGGATGACAGCGAACCGGCGAACTTCCGGCTGCGTAGTCAGTGCTGCTCGTTGGGGTTGATGCGCACGCCCATGCCGTTCAGCTTGCTCCGCGCCACGCGCGCCTCCGGCGTCTGCGGATGGCGCCCGATGAGCTCGCGCAGCTCGCGGATGCCCTGGTCGCGCTTGTTTTCAGCCAGCAGCGCCAGGCCCTTGTGCAGTTGCGCCGCCGGCGCCTTGGCATTGCCCGCGAAGCCCTCGAGCACGGCATTGTAGGCGTTGATGGCCTTGGCGTAGTCCTGCTGCTGGTAGGCGATCTCGCCCAGGTAGAACTGCGACGTGCCGGCCAGGTCGTCGAGCGGATAGTAATGCACGATGTCGCCGAACTCCTGCGCGGCTAGCGGGTAGCGCGCGGCGTTGTAATCGCGCACCGCGGCCTCGAAGGTCTCCTGCAGCGGCGGAGCCTGGGGCGCGGCCGAGGCAGGCGCAGCGGACATGGGCCCCGCAGCAGGCATGGCGCCCGGCTGCTGCCCCGATGCCGGTTGCATGGCGTCGCCTCCGGGCGTGCCCGGCGTTGCGCCCTCGGCGGGAGCCGAGCCCGGCGGCGGCTGCTGCATGTTCTGGAGCTGCGTCTGCAGGTTCGCGACTGCCTGATCGAGCTTGGCGATGCGCGACTTGAGCTCGTCGACCGAATCGTTGAGCGACTGCACCTGGCCCGAGGCCGTGTCCAGCTTGCCGTTCAGATTGTCGTTCGCGGCGTTGAGTTTCTGCTCCAGGTCGTTCATGGCCGCGGTGGTTTTGCCGGCCGCGTCGGCGGTCTGCTGCGCCAGGTTCTGGATGGCCGTGAAGCGCTGGTCGAGCGTGGACTGCAGCCGCTGCACCATGTCGAGCAACTGCTGAACCTGGGTCTGGAGCTCGATCATCTCTTTCGAGACCGCGTGCGCGGGCACGCCCGCGGAAGCGAAGAGAAACAGCATGGCCGCGAAGCCAAGAAGACGATTGCGAATTGTGCCTGGTGTTTGCATGCATCACCTCAAAGAGCAGCGGCGCGGCAGAAGTGCGAATCCGCCGCGCCCTGCGAGCGGCGCCTCGCCGGGATGGGACGCGGGCCGCCGCCGATGCGATCGCGCCCCCGCAGCGCGGTACCTGCAGCCGTCACTACTGGTCGATGGAGAAGCCGGCGCGCCGGTTCAACTGCCAGCACTGCTCGTTGGACTCGGTGCAGAACGGCTTTTCCTTGCCATAGCTGATTACGCGGATGCGATCGGCCGCGATGCCGGCCGTGACCAGCGCGTTCTTGGTCGCGGTGGCGCGATTCTGGCCCAGCGCCAGATTGTACTCATCCGATCCCCGCTCGTCGCAATAGCCGCCGATGACGATCTTGATGTCGGGGTGCTGGTTCAGCCAGTTGGCGTCATTCGAGAGCGTGGCCTGCGCGTCGCTGCGCAGATCGTAGGTGTCGTAGTCGAAGAAGATGTCCTGGACATGCGTCTTGAAGTCGGCTGTCTCGTCCTCCGCGTTCGAGGGCACGCTCACCGCATTCGGCGCGTTCACGGTCACCACGGCGGAAGCGTCGGCGCTGCCCCCGTCGCCGCGGGCCACCAGATGATAGGTGGTGGTCTGCGAGGGAGTCACCGTCTTCACTCCCGAGCTGGGCACGTCGCCGATGCCGTCAATGGAGACGGTGTTGGCGTCCGTGGTGTGCCAGCTCAGCGTCACCTGGTCTCCGGCATTGATGACCGTCGGGTTGGCCGAGAGCTGCGCCGTGGGCGCTGCGGTTGCCGGCGGAGCCGTGGACTCGGAGGTTGCAGCCGGCTGCTTCTTCTTGCACCCGGAAACCGCAATCAAGGCAAAAAACAGTGCAACAGGAACAAGAGTTCGAGAGCGTAATTTCAAGGGATTACTCCTTCCGCAATGGGGATGGATCCGCATGGGAGGCAGCGCACGATGGCCGCTCTGCTCTGCCGCCGCTCTCGTTTCGATCGAGAGTCTTCCGGCGGCGAAAGAGAACGGAACTGGAGCCGGTGCTCGCTCGCCCATGAGGAGATTGAGGTTGAAGTCCGGCTGGCGCAAGCAAGCTTGAAGCCATGCGGCCGGAGCACCGATCTGAAAGTGCCGGGGAAGCAAAACCGGCGTCCGCTTGAGGCAACACGAAAATGATAGAACACCCTGCCCGATTGCCGGCAGCGCCCCGCCGGCGGGGAATCTCAATGGGAAATGCGTCCGTCACTTCCAGCTCCAGTTGGGCATGGAGTTGTTTCCCGAGTGCGTGAGCTGGCGCTGCTGGGTTCCATCGGCCAGCATCGACCATATTTGCGTGTGCCCGCCCACCTGCCGCTGGAAGACGATGTGACGACCGTCGGGCGACCAGCAAGGATAATCGTTGTTGCCCGACTCGTGCGTCACCTGCAGCCAGTTCTTGCTGGCGATGTCCATCACGTAAATGTCCTGGCCACCTGGATCGCCGGGCCCGTACTTGCGGTTCCAGGCGAAGGTGAGCAGGCTGCCGTTGGGCGACCACGAGGGCGAAACCGCGTAACCGCTGTCAGTCATGCGCTGGATGTTGGAGCCGTCCTGGTCCATGATGTAAATCTGCGGCTCGCCGGTGCGCCCGCCGGTAAACGCGATCTGCCCATTGGTCTTGGGATTCCACGCGGGAGAAACATCGGGGCCTTTGAGCGAAGTGATGCGGCGCGCGTCGGCGCCGTTCTGGTTGGCGACCCAGATCTCGGAGTCGCCGGAGCGCGAGGAAGAGAACGCCACCCTGCCGCCGTCGGAAGACCAGGCCGGCGTTATGTTGCTGCCCCCGGCTATGCCGGCGCCGAAGCTCACGTTGCGGTTGAGATCGAACGAATACATGCGCACGTCCCAGCCCTGGCGGCCCAGCGATGAATAGGCGAGCAGGGAATTGTCCGGCGAGATGCGCGGCGAGAGCGAGATGGTGCCCAGATGTGTGACCGGGTGCTGGTTTTCGCCGTCGTAATCCATCACCCAGATCTCCTTGTTGCCGGTGCGCGTGCTCACGAAGTAGATCTTGGTCTCGCAGATGCCGTTGATGCCGCCGCCAAGGCGATCGATGATGTCGTCGGCAAAGCGGTGCGCGATGGTGCGCGCCATGTCCTCATTGGCCACTTCGTTGTACTGGCGCGCCAGCACCTGCGGGCTGGTGGAGTTCGAGGTGTCGTAGAGCCAGCCGTAGACCACCAGGCGCCCGGAGTTCACCGCGAGCGCTCCGAAGGCCACCATGGCCGCGCTGGCCGGCGCGGCCGACCACTGCGGCAGCACGATCTCCTGGGGCGAGCCGGGCATGGCCTGCGGCGCCAGGCTCTTCGAGACCATCTGGAAGATGCCGGCGTTATCGAGATCGTTGAAAAGGGTGGTGTCGAAGATGGACTTGAGAGGGATGGTCTGGGGATCGTTGCCCACCGGCTTGAAATCGGCTGCCGCCAGGCGGATGGCGCTGTTACCGGTATTGGTTTCGATGTGGACCCAGTCCTGAGCCCCCAGAGGGGGCGCGAAGCTGAACGCCAAGGGAAACAACACTGCAGGCAAGAACCGAAATACTGCCTTCATGCGATGAGCAATCCTTCCTGATGGGGGGTTCGGACGGTTGTTCGCACGCCCCTCGCGGGGGCTTCGTGATCTGGATGATGCCGTGCGGGCAAAAACTTGCGCCCTGTTCACAATACCCGTACTGCGCGCGTGGCCCAGGCGCGCCGGACATCAATACGTACAATTATAAGTGACGTCAAGCCATTGATCGTTTGCGCCCGCCGGAAGCGGTCCAAATGTGTCAACCCGCTCCGTTGCCTCAAGACAGGAGCGGTCGAGCGTGGAGCTGCCGCTCGAGACGTTGATTCTGAAATTCGAGGGCTGGCCATCGCGGCTCACGCGGAAGTAGATTTGCACCGAGGCGCCCGCGGGTGTGCTCTTGTCCACCGTGGCCCGGTACCAGTTCTGCGATACCTTGCGCTTGATCAGGTCGACGTACCAGGGAAAGCGGGAGCCGAAATCGGTGTTGGCCAGGGTGACGGGCTGATTGGACGAGGCGACCGGCTGCATGGTGCGCGGAATCGAGGTGCCGTTCAGGCTGCCGTACTGCGCCCGATTCAGTTCCGGAGGCGGCGTCTGGTGCAGCGGCGTCTTGGGCGTGGTCTGCTTTTTCGGTTTCACCTGCTTGCCCTGGATGGGAATCGCTGTCTGATCGACCTGGTGCTGCTCCTTGGGACTGGGCGGCGCGGGCGCGGGGCTGGGCGTCTCCGTGGTGAGCACGTTTTTGTTCACCGGCTGGTTGTTGGGCAGGGGAATGGCGCTGCTCACCAGGCTTACCTGCATGGCGCCTCCGGGATTCTGGCTGCCCCACAAGCTGGAGTGAAAGAGACCGAAGAACCAGCCGTAATAGAGCACCAGAAGCAGCAGCGTGACGTGCAGAGCAATCGAGCCCATCGCCGGGCCGCCGATCGGCTCCGGGGTCAGCTCCCGCTCCAGATGCTCGCCGCCTTCGAGTGCAATTCTCATGCCCGTGCCGTTCTCGTTCGTGCCGCCGCGCTACTGGCTGCCGCTGTTGTTGCCTGCGATGCCCTGGGTATCGAGCGGCTGGGTGACGATGGAGACGTTGGTGATGCCCGCCTGCTTCACCGCGTCCATCACGCTGGCGAAGGCGCCGAAGGGGACGCGCTCGTCGCTGCGCAGATAGATGGCCTGGTGCGCCTGGTCGCCGCCGCCGGCTTTGAGCCTGGCCCCGAGATCGTGAATGTTGATGGGCTGGTCGTTCAAAAAGATCTGCTGATCGCGGTCGATGGTCACCACCATGCGCTGCTCGGTGATCTGTTTCACGGTGCGCGTCTTGGGCACGTTGACTTCGATGCCCGACTGCAGCACCGGCTCGGTGATCATGAAGATGACCAGCAGCACCAGCACCACATCCACCAGCGGCGTAATGTTGATCTCCGCCAGCGACATGCGGGTTTGAATGCCTCCCGATGAAAATGCCATCTCAGGCCTCCCGCCGAAAATCCTCGGGCTCGCGCGGCTGCTGCGCGCGCGCCGGCATCTCTTCGAGTGCGTTGAGCAGCTCGCGGGCAAAGTCGTCCACCGCCGCGGCGAAGACGCGAACCCGCGCGGCGAACTGGTTGTAAGCCACCACGGCGGGCACGGCCACGAACAGGCCGGCCGCGGTGGTGATGAGCGCGTCGGCGATGCCCGGCGCCACCGCGCGCAGCGTAGCCGCGCCCGCGGTGCCCAGGCCGTGAAAGGCCTCGACCACGCCCATCACCGTGCCGAAGAGACCCACGAACGGGCTTGTGGCGGCGATGGTCGCCAGCCACGTCAAACGCCTCTCCAGGCGCGTGACGGCTTCGCTCGCGGCCGTCTGTGCCGAGCGCTCCAGGGGAATCAGGTTGCGCGGAGGTCCCGAGCCGCCGGTCTGCCGCTTATAGGTCTCGTAGACGTCTTCAAAGACCTGCGCCAAAGGGCTGGCGGCGCAATCGGCGGTAAGCGCGGAGATTTCCTGCAGGCGCCCGGCTTTGCGAAAGGCGCGGATGAAACGGCGGCTCTCGCGCGTTGCCTTGCGGAAGGTTCCCCACTTGGCCAGGATCACCATCCACGAATAAAAGCTGGCCAGGGCCAGCACCACCAGCACGGCGATAGCGACGGGTCCAAGCTGGCTCATCATCTCAGCCAGCGCGCCAAAGCCCTGGGCGCTGGCCGGTTGTGCGGCAGGCGCCGCACCGCTATCAACCTGCAGAAGAAACGCCAAAGCAGCGGTTAAAATCGAAATTCACCTCAGTATCACGGTATCAGACGAGGTAGCGCGCGCCCAGGTTATCGATTGGATGCTCCCGGTGCTCACTGATAAAGACGCACAGGCGCGCCGCAGCGCGCGCCGATCGTGCTATGCTGCGCTCGGATTGCTCCGCGCCCTTGATTCTGAGGATTTTGGATGCGCCCAAGCTGAGTGGCGAGGGCCCGCCTCCTGATCTTTTCTGCCGCGCCGTGGCGAAAGGAACGGGAAAATTCAACCATTTGCAACAATTTTCGCAAGTTCTTCTTCGGAAGTTCCCATGCTCGTCGAGCTGCGCGCCGAAAATTACGCCGTCATCGATCACGCCGTGGCCTCCTTCGGTCCGGGGCTGAACCTGCTCACCGGCGAAACCGGCGCGGGCAAGTCGATCCTCGTCGATGCCCTGGCGCTGCTCATGGGCGGCAAGGCGTCGGCGGAACTCGTGCGCCACGGCGCGGAAAAAGCCGTGGTGGCCTGCGTCTTTGAATCGACCATGGGCGCCGAGGCCATCCTCGAAGAAAACGGCATAGACACGGAGGGAAGCGAGATCATTCTGCGCCGCGAGATTCTGGCTTCCGGCAAGGGCCGCGTCTTTGTCAACAACCAGCCGGCCGCGGCCGCTGTGCTCAAGCAGCTCGCGCCGGAGCTGGCGCTGGTGCACGCGCAGACTGAGACGTTGGCGAGCTTTGACCAGGCGCAGCAGCGCATCCTGCTCGACCGCTTCGGCGGAATATCGACCGACTCGGTCGCCGAAACGCACGCGCGCTGGCGCGCCGCCGGGGAAAAACTCGACGCGCTGCTTACCGGCGAGCAGGATCGCCTGCGCATGGTGGACCTGTGGAGCTATCAGCGCAAGGAAATTGAAGGCGCGCGGCTCGAGCCCGGCGAAGACGGGAAACTCGAGACCGAAAAGCGCGTGCTGGCCAATGCAGAAAAACTCTACGCCGCGGCGATGAGCGCATTCGAGCAGCTCTACGAGGGCGGCGCGTCGGCAGAGGCCGCTTTGCGCGCGGCGCTGCGCAACCTGGAGGAGCTGGCCCGCTACGATGCGCGCTTTGCCGAGAGCGCGCAGCAGATTGCTTCAGCTCGCGCTGCCGTGGGCGACGTGAGCGCCGGCGTGCGCGACTACGCCGAGGGCATCGATGCCTCGCCCGAGCGGCTGGCCGAAATCGAAGACCGCCTGGCGCTGCTCGATCGTCTCAAGCGCAAATACGGCAAGACGGTCGCCGAGGTGATCGCGTTCGGCGAAGACGCGGCGCGCAAGCTGAGCGAAGTGGAGGACCGCGACGGGATTCTTAAAGCTCTGCGCGAAGAACGCAAAGCCGCAGAGACGGCCTACCGCGCGGCGGCCGCGGCGCTCACCGCCGAGCGCAAGAGCGCGGCGGCTAAACTCGCAAGACTGGCCGAGGCGCAGATCAATTCGCTGGCCATGAAGGTGAAGTTCACGATTTCCGTTGCCGCAGGTGAAGACGAAGCAGCCTGGGCGGCTGCGGGCTGGGACGCAATCGAGTTCCGCATCGCCACCAACGCCGGCGAGCCGCTCAAGCCGCTCACGGAGATTGCCTCCGGCGGCGAGTTGAGCCGGGTGATGCTGGCCTTGAAAGTGGCAGTTGAAGAAAATGCGGCAAAGTCAGTGAAAAGCGGGTCGAAGAATAGTGGTGCAAAAAGCGGCCCGGGAAAAAAAGCCACGCCGCGCACGCTGGTTTTCGACGAGATCGACATCGGCATCGGCGGCCGCGCGGCCGAAGCCGTGGGGCAAAAACTCAAAGCCCTCGCCCGCGGCCAGCAGGTGCTCTGCGTCACCCACCTGCCGCAGATCGCCGCCTTCGCCGATCAACATCTTGCCGTGGAAAAGCGCGAGAGCCAGGGCCGGACGCGCACCCAGATTCGCGTGCTCGACGACCAGGCGCGCACGCGCGAAGTGGCGCGCATGCTCAGCGGCGCCAAGGTGACGGAGACCAGCTTGCAGCACGCCGCGCAGATGATCGCCGCCAGCCGGTAGAGGTGCGAGTCGCCCAAAGATCTCGCTGCGCGAGCCAGGGCGGGCAAGTCGCAGCGTGTCTTCTGAAGAACGTGGGAGGGGAGATTTCGAGCGTGGCAAAACTTGTTTACGGATTGAGCCAGTCCCTCGATGGCTACGTCGACCACATGAAGCTCGGGCCGCCTCCACCCGCGGCCTTCCGTCACTTCATCGGGCTGGTGCGCGGCGCCTCGGGCCTCTTTTACGGTCGCCGCACGTACGAGATCATGCGTTATTGGGAGGAAGATCTTCCTGACTGGGACGCGGAGGATCGCGAGTTCGCGGCGGCATGGCGGAGCCAGCCGAAGTGGGTCGTTTCGCGTTCCCTCAAGTCAGTTGGCCCCCACTCGACACTGATCGCCGACGACTTCGAGAAGGCGATGCGGAGGCTCAAGGCCGAGCTGGCCGGCGAGATTCAAGTTGCCGGACCGGTCCTGGCGCAATCCCTGACCGAAGCCGGTCTTATCGATGAGTATCGACTCTACCTCCGCCCCGTCGTGTTAGGGGGCGGCCAGCCATTCTTTGCGGGCCCCCGGCCGCCGCTTCACCTGGCGGCCAGCGATTTAATCGCCGATGACCTGATCCGGTTGACCTACGTTCCGGCTTAATCGCGCGAGTCGCCCGACGGGCTGCGCCCAGAAATCCAAGCCGAGACGCGACGCGGTGCCGGAAATTGATGCTAGAGCCTGGACTCGCCGCGTTAAGATAGTCGCCAACCCCCGCGACGCGCGCCCGCCGGAATCGGAAAGCGACGCATTCGGAATCTCGTCCGGCCGCTGCGAGGCGCCCTCAATGCATGAAGGAGAGCGATGTCATGATTTCACTCCGCCAATTATTCCCCGTTCTCGCCGGTGTGGCCGCGATCGCACTGTCCGGCGCTGCTTCCGCGCAGCAGGAGTTTCCGCCGCCTGCGGGCAAGGGCCGCGTGGTGGTGGTCGCGAGCGGCCTCTCCGGCCCGTCGCACTACGCCAAGGTGGCTCAGGATATTGCCGCGTTGGGTTACGACGCGGTGCTGTTCGACGGCAGCGCCATGGAGCGCACGCACGGCGAAGCGGTGCACTCGGCCATCCTGCAGGCGCAGCAGATGCCGCACGCGCTGCCGGGCAAGGTGGCGCTGGTGGGTTTCTCGGCCGGTGGGGGCGAATCGCTCTACTACGCCTCGCAATGGCCTGACCTGGTGACCGGCGTGATCGTATGGTACCCGGCCACCTCGTTCATCAAGAATGTGCCCGGCTTTGTGGACCGCCTGCAGGTGCCGGTGCTCATGTTTGCGGGAGAAAAAGACCACTACCGCGACAACTGCTGCACGGCCGACAATGCGCGCGCCATCGCCGCTGCCGCCAAAGCCGCGGGCAAGCCCTTCGATCTCTACACCTACCCCAAGGCCGAGCACGACTTTGTGCGCGACGGGCAGCACTACAATGCCGAAGCCGACACCGACGCGTTCCAGAAGACCGCCGACAAGCTGAAGGAGCTGCTGCCGAGCCAGTGAGACAGCGGCAATGGAGGCCAGGGCAACGGGCGCGGAGACTCCGCGGCCTGCAACCCGCTGCTACCTCCGGATCACGCCTGGGCGCCGCCGCTTTTGATCACTGGCAGCAGGTGGGCCACGATGTCGAGGATGAGCGCGGGATGAAGCGGCTTGGCCAGAATCTCAAAGTTGTGGCCCTGTTCCCGCGCCATCTCCAGCAGTTCGGCGGTGCCCGGATGGCCCGACATGAGCAGGATGTGACAGGCGGGATAGTTGGACTTGAGCACGGTGCCGAACTCGATGCCGTTCATGCGCGGGAGCATGACGTCCACGATGGCAAGATCGGGCTGCCACGTGGCGATGGTCTCGATGGCCTGCTCCGCGGAATAAGCCACGCGCACTTCATAGCCGCAGCCGCGGAAGATCATTTCCAGCGTTTCGGCCACGCTGGCTTCGTCATCGAGAATCAGAATCCTCCGGCCTCCTGGGTTTGTGGGCATAATCTGGGGGAAAACGCTCTCTTTATACGGTTTCCGTTCCCGGCCATCCTCAACCGAAAACGGAAAGCTTTACCTGTTTATCTCCGGAGCGCCAAACCGGGGCTATGATACAGGTAGCGGGCCTAAAGGCGCGTCGGGTTCGCATCCGGTCGAGACTCCTGAGCTCGACCTTTCTTGCGATTCTGCTCCTTCAGATGCATCAACGCAAACTGCAGGGAGCCGATCATTGATCCGGTCAACCCCCCGAGGATCCGGTCAACCTTCGAGTCTCGAACAGCGCCAATTTCCAACAACTTGCTTCGGTCAGGTGAAGAACTCTGCTCTGACCGGGCTTTCCTGAGGGCTCCCGGCAGCAGCAGGGAAATCCCCCTGACGCACCTACATACGATGCGCCAAGATTCCTGCTAGTATACCTGCGATAGCGGCTAAATCATTCATTTCATTAGCGCAATTCCATCGATGAAATGTCGCAGGGAAAAAGGGGGTCGAGGGACAAGGTGAGTGCATGGCGGCTTTGAAAGCGAACGCATCGGAGTGGGCTGACCGAATCCGCCGCCTGTTGGCCGAACTGAAGTTAAGCCAAGCCGGATTGGCCGAGCGCCTGGGCGTTTCGCCTCCCACCGTCTCCCGCTGGATCAAGGGATGGCACGAGCCGACCGCCGAGAGTTACATCGCGCTGGGAAACCTGGCGCAACCTCCGGATGGAATTTATTTTTGGGAGCGCGCCGGCCTGGACTCCGGCCTGCTCGACGCCAGCTTTCAGCGCGCCATCTCTTCGCTGCGCGTGAGCCTGCGCGACTTTACGCTGGTGGCCGGCCGCAAGATCTCCGGCATCCTGGCCGGCAAGGGGAACACGGCCGCAGTCGCCATTCCGCAGCTCAATGTCACCGCCTACGGCGACCGCGTGCCTCCGCACGAAAATGTGAGCATGTCGGAGGTGAAGGTAGTGGGCATCCTGCTGGCGCCGCTCCAGTGGTGTCCGCATCCCGAGAACATGATCGCTATTCTTCTTGAGGGCGACAGCATGCTGCCGGTGATTCCATCCGGCTCGATCCTGTTTGTGGATACAGCCTCAAAGGAACGCGAGCGGCTGCACCAGCGGATTGCGGTTACCAGCCATCGCGATCTGGGATTCAAGGTGGCGCGCTTCCAGAGACTGGCCGGGTCGGAGATCCTGGTTTCCGCCAATCACAAGTACCCTCCCATCGACGTGAGCAACGCATCGAAATGGAAGATTTTCGGCGAAGTGCTGTGGTGGGTCTCCCGCGACGTCGAGGCCAAAGCATAACTCCGCCCCCGGGGTTGATCCCGATCCCATTTCGTGAGCAGCCATTCTCTCGTGACTCATTTTCGCGTCGCTCATTCTCATCTGGCTCATGCGCATGGCGCATTTGGCGCGGCTTTTTTCCGGGCCTGTTCGCCTGCGTCCGGCGCAAGCCAGGCTTGCGCGGCGATGCCGAAACTTCGGCCTCGAAACACCCCTGTGCGCGGCCGGTTTTTGCGCGATGGAAGACTCGATGCCGGCGGAGAAATGTCCGCGGCATCCTTTCCCGAGGCGCACACATCTGACTAGCCCGTGGCCCTCGCGGTTCACGCCTGCCAAAGGAAGTCATCTGCGCTTGCCGGGATTCCATTCCGGCGCGGCAGAGAGATGCCTGCGGGCGTGGGAACGGCTGCGTTCTCCGGCGGGGGCTCGAAGAGATGAGGAGGCTTTCATGAGAAAACTGGTTTGGCTGGCCCTGGCAGCGGCGGCTGTATTCAGCGTGACCGTCACTGCGCCCAGAGCGCAGGCGCAGGTGAGCATCACTGTGGGACCGGCGCCGGTTTGTCCCTACGGGTACTATGACTATCCGCCGTATTCCTGCGCCCCTTACGGCTACTACGGTCCGACCTGGTTTGTGGGCGGCGTGTTCATCGGCGCAGGGCCCTGGTATCACGGTCCGGCGCACTTCTATGGCCACGTAGACAATCGCTTCGATCCGCGGCACGGCTACAACGGCGCGCTTCCGCGGCGCGGCGATCATCCGCTCCCGGCGAACCGCGTGGATCACATGTCGCACTTCCATGGAAACGAGATGCGCGACGGACGCGGGCACGCGCGCTAAAACAATCTCTGAATCACTGCGTCCCGAAAGCACAAGGCTCAAGTCGACGCGACCCCAAGAAGCGGCGACCCTGCACGAACTTGGAAAGGCCACAGCAACTCGGAAATTAGTCCTGGTCCATCCGCCGCGAGGAGGTTCTTCAACAAGCGCTAACGGCAAGCGGCACGGAATTATGCCCGGTGGTTTCTCGCGGGGGCGAGGGGCGCCGGGCGTCCGTGTCTTCAGGGACTGGCGCACCGTCCTTACGCGCCGGCAGGCGGCGTGGAAGTCGATCCCCGCTCCACCAGGCTGGTGGAAACCAGGAACTCGCGCAGCATGCGGGGATTGACCGGATCTTCGATCTGCACGCGCAGGGCGTCAAAAGCGGCGCGGGCAAGATCGGAGCGGGAGAGACGGATGGTGGTGAGCGGCGGTAAGGTGTACTCGGCGAAATCGATGTCGTCGAGGCCGATGACCGAGAGATCCTGGGGCACGCGCACGCCCGCCGCGTAAGCCGCGCGCAGCACACCGATGGCGGTCATGTCGTTGGAGCAGACGATGGCCGTGGGCCGCGCCGCGAGCCTCTGCAGTTGCGCGAACCCCGCCATACCGCCCTTGAGCGTGTGGTCGCACTCGATCACCCACTTCTTCTGAATCGCCAGGCCGGCCGATTGCATGGCCGAGCGGAAGTCGTTCTCGCGTGTGACGGCCGAATGCAAAAAGTGGGGCCCGGCAAGGAAGGCGATGCTGCGGTGCCCGAGCGCGTGAAGATGATTGACCGCGGCGCGAATGCCGGAAAGATAATCGAGCAGGATGGTGCTGGCCTTGGGGTCCTCCAGCCGGAACTCGGCCAGCACGATGGGCACGTTGCGGTGCACCAGTTGGTCGAGCACCGATTCCTCCTCGCCGAAGGTCATCACCGCCACGCCGTCCACCTTGCGCTCCAGCATGCGGCGCACGCAGTTGGTCAGCACCGCGGGGTCGCTGTTGGACGAGCTCACTAGGATTTCGTAGCCGTTGCGCACCGCGATCTCCTCGAAGCTCTGCACCAGCTCAGGAAAAAACGGGTTGGTGATGTTCTCGACGATGATGCCCAGCAGCCGGCTGCGCCCGGAAACCAGGGTGCGCGCGTGCGTGTTGGGAAAGTAGTTGAGCTGCTTGATGGCCTGCCAGACGCGCTTGGAGAGCCGTTCGCTCACCAGCGGCGAGCCATTGATGGTGCGCGAGACAGTGGCAATCGACACCTTGGCCAGGGAGGCGACGGTGCGGATGTCGGGCATTTTGCCGGCTGTCTTGCGACTGGGTTTGCGAGGCACGAACCAATCCTAATCCAGAAAAGCGCGGGTCAACGGGAGTAAATGCATTTTCCGCGTCCGGAGCTGTGGAAGCGCTGAGGATTTTTCCGTGCTGCGGGCTGACGCAGGGGAAGGCTAGGACTTTTCCGCGATCAGCAGGCGCAGGTCGCGCAGGTTCTGCCCCGTGGGCCCGGTGACGATGGAGTCGCCGAGCGCGGTGAAGAGCGGGCAGGCGTTGAAGCGGGCGAGCGACTGGGCGGGATCGAAGCCGAAGGCGCGGGCGCGGGCCGCGGTGGTGGGGTCGGCGATGGCGCCGGCCGATTGCGTGTTGCCGTCGATGCCGTCGGAGCCCGCGCTGAGCACGGTCAGCTGCTCGCGGGGATACTTCTCCAGTTCGAGCGCGCAGGCCAGCGCAAACTGCTGGTTGCGGCCGCCGGCGCCGGGATTTCGGCTGAGCGCCACCGTCACCTCGCCCACGGAGATGAGGCAGACGCGCGCGTGCACCAAGCGCAGGGCGTGAAAGCGCTCGAGCAGGTAACGGGCCGCACTGGCGCAGTCCCAGTCATCGCAGCTGTTGTCCACCACCGTATGGTAGCCCGCCTTCTGGGCGAGGGCCCGCGCATTCTCCATCAGGTCGTGGCTGGAGAGCAGGATCTCGAAGACCGAGTCGCGGAAGACCGCCTGCTCGCCATTCAGGGCAGCCGCATCCGTGGCTCGTCGAGCCGGCACGGCCTCTATCCAGGGAAGTCTCGTGGGCAGCATGGGCGGCAGTTTTTGCAGGAAGGGTGGCCGCCAGCTCTTGTTGCCCGGCGACTCGGGCAGGTCCGTGCGCTCGAAGAAGGCGCGCACAGCGGGAGGAAACTTGGGAGCCAGCTCGTACTTCGCCAGCAGCTCGCGCGCGTCGGCCACCGTGGAGTGGTCGGGCGACGTGGGCCCGGAAGAAAGCGCGTCGAGGGTGCGCAGAGGAACGTCGGGCAGCAAGAGGCTGATCTTGGCCGCTTCCGGCGCAGCCAGGGCGAGCCGTCCGCCCTTCACCGCCGAGAAATGCTTGCGCAGCGTATTGATTTCGGCGATGGGCGCGCCGCAGCCGATCAGAATCCGGTGAAACGCGATGGCGTCCTCGAGCGTGATCTGCGGATCGAGCGGCAGGTCGAACATGGCCGAGCCGCCGCCGGAGATGAGAAAGAAAACCAGCGTGTCTTTTTTTGCGCGGCGCAGCAGCGCCAGCGCGGCGCGCGCCGCGGCAAAGGTATCTTCGTTGGGCAGCGGATGGCCGCCCTCGAAGTAGCGAAAGCGCCAGTTGCGTTCGTGGGGAAGCTGGTTGGTGCAGCAGATGCCGCGCACACCCTTGCGCCGCGTCATGCGTTCGAGCAGAACCTTCAGCATGGGCCCGGCGGCCTTGCCCAGGGCGATGACGAAGATGCGCTTGTAGCAGGCCAGGTCGATCGACGCCGGACCGCTGCCGTCAGGCAGGAGACGGTGGAGCGCGTTGCCCTCGATGCGGATGCGCCGGTCGAAGGCCGAGGCGATATTGCAGGCCGCCAGCGCGCCGGTGAAGACGTCGCTTGCCACTCCATGCAGGACTTCGAGGCTCGAGTCGCTGGCCACCGTCATTGCACTCGGCCCTTTCTGCTTCCCTGCCGCGTTGCGTTGGAATTCCGTCTAGGAAGGAGGGCGGGACTAATTATGTTTGCGCGATCGGTGATCATCGTTAAAGCGATTTTACGCTGAATTTGGCTGGGAATTCCAGCGCCGGAGAGCGCGCGCATCAGCCTGCGTAACCCGCAAGCGTAACAGCTCGTAACCACGTTGCGGGGTGCGGCTCCGGCGCCGAGGCAGAGGCGTGAGGCAAGGCTCTGTGCGCTATTCTGGCTGCACCATGAACGCGTCCGGGAAACAATCTGGGCCGGCTGCGCCGCCTGCTGCGTCGCATCCCGGACCTGTTGATCCTGTCGAACTGACGCGCAGGCTCTGTGCAATCGAATCCACGACTTACCACGAGGGAGCGGCGGGGGAATTCTTGAGCGGGTTCCTGCGGGAGCGGGGCTGGGATGTGGAAAAAACCCCGGTTGCGCAGCCGCTTGAGAGCGCCTCGGCGGGCGAGCGCTGGAACGTGTATGCGGGCGCGCCGGGTGAGACGCCGGACCTCGTGTTCTCGACGCACATCGATACCGTTCCGCCGTACATTCCTTTGAGCGAAGACGCGGAATTTCTCTTCGGGCGCGGCGTCTGCGATGCCAAAGGCATCATCGCTGCGCAGATTGCCGCGGCCGAGGTGCTGCGCGCGGCGGGGTTTCGGATCGGCTTGTTGTTTGTCTCCGGCGAGGAGCGCGACTCGGCCGGCGCCAAGGCCGCGAACCTGAAGCCGAAAGGCAGCCGCTTCCTCATCAACGGCGAGCCCACGGACAACAAGCTTGCCCTTGCCTCCAAAGGCTCGCTCCGCGCAGTCTTTCGGGCGCAGGGCAAGATGGCGCACTCGGCGTATCCCGAGCTGGGCGAGTCGGCCGTGCACAAACTTATCGAGGCGCTCCACCGCGTGCTGGCCATCCCCCTGCCGGCGCTTGAAGATGTGGGTCCGTCGACGGTGAACATCGGGCAGATTCACGGCGGCCATGCGCCCAACGTCATCGCCGACCACGCCGAGGCGCAGGTGCTGGTGCGGCTGGTTACGGATTCGGCGCCCATCCGCGCCGCGCTTCTCGAAGCCGCGAAGGGTCTGGCCGAAGTGGACTTCACGCTCGAGATTCCTTTTGTGCGCCTCAAGGCCGTGGACGGGATGCCGACCATGATCGCCAAATTCACCACCGACATTCCCCAGCTTTCCAATTGGGGCCAGCCGCTGCTGCTGGGGCCCGGCTCGATTCACGTGGCGCACACGCCGCATGAGAAAGTGGCGAAAAAAGAGCTGCTTGAAGCCGTGGCGCTCTACATTCATGTGGCCAAGAAGCTGCTGGCGCGCTAGGGAAGAGTTTGCGCGCCTGGCCCTGCGCGGCCGGGAAAAATTTCCCGCGGCGCGCCTGCGCTATTCCGGAACCGAGGTGATCTCGTAGAGGACGGATTCGCGGCCGCTGCTGTCCGGGCCGGAGCCGGTGCGGAGGGCGCCCAGTTTTTCAAGAGCCCGCTGCGAGCGCAGGTTGTTGACGCCGACGTGAAACACCACGCGGCGCACGAAGCGAAGAGCGTGGCGCAGCAGCAGCCGCTTCATCTCGCCGTTGTAGCGGCCGCCCCAGTGCGAGCGCGCCAGGAAGGTCCAGCCGATCTCCACTTCGCTCGCCGCCTCGTTGTAATCGTGGTAGCGCGTGCAGCCGATGATGCGGCCATCCGCGGCGTCGAGCACCAGGAACCCGCCCCCCGAGTCGAGCGCCCCCTGAAAATAGGCGCGGAAAACGTCGGGCTTCCAGCGGTCGTTGGCCGGATGCTGCTCCCAGATGAGCGGGTCGCAGGCCACGGCGTAAAGAGCGTCGAAGTCTGCGGCGCAGAGCGGCCGCAATTCGACCAGCGGGCCCTTCAACGTTGGCTGCAGCTCAAACGGCATCTCTCTTCATGATAGCGGGCGGCAGGTTCGACCGGCATTGCACCGGGCATGTATCCTCACTGCATGAGCAAGGCCGGCTCATCCGCGCACGCAAACAACAGCCTGGAACACGCGGCGTCCTCCTATCTGCGCTCGGCCCGGCACCAGCCGGTGGAGTGGCACGCGTGGGGCGAGGCGGCCTTTGCGCGCGCGCAGGCTGAGAGCAAGCCCGTCCTGCTGGACATCGGCGCGGTGTGGTGCCACTGGTGCCACGTGATGGACCGCGAATCGTACGAGGATGCGGAGATCGCCGCGGTCATCAACCAGAACTATGTCGCCGTGAAAGTTGATCGCGACGAGCGTCCCGACGTCGACGCGCGCTACCAGGCCGCGGTTTCGGCCATCAGCGGGCAGGGCGGATGGCCGCTCACCGCGTTTCTCACCCCCGACGGCCGGCCGTTCTTCGGCGGCACGTATTTTCCCCGCGACGACCGCTACGGCCGCCCTGGCTTCGGACGCATCCTTTCCGCCATGGCTACGGTGTGGCGCGAGCGGCGTGATGAGGCGCTCGAGACCGCGTCGAGCGTGATGGCCGCGATCGAGCACAACGAGAGCTTTTCCGGTCGCGCGGCCGAAGCAAAGGATGCGCTGACGCCCGCGCTGGTGGAGAAGATTGCCGCCTCGGCGCTCAAGCAGTTCGATCCGCGCAACGGAGGCTTCGGCGCGCAGCCCAAGTTCCCGCATCCGGCGGTGCTCGATCTCCTGCTCCAGGAGGCCGTGAACCGCGGCAACGAAGAGGCGCGCACGGCCTTCACCGTGACCCTCGAAAAGATGGCGCGCGGCGGCGTCTACGATCAGCTTGCCGGCGGCTTCCATCGTTACAGTGTCGATGAGCGCTGGGTGGTGCCGCACTTCGAGAAGATGCTCTACGACAACACCGAGCTGCTGCGCAACTACGTGCACGGCTACCAGAGCCCCATGAAGGATGTCGTCCGCGAGGATTTTCTCGCCACGGCGCGCGAGATCGTGCACTGGCTCGACACCACCATGACCGACCGCGAGCGCGGCGGTTTTTACGCCTCGCAGGATGCGGACGTGGGCCTGGATGACGACGGCGACTACTTCACCTGGACGCTCGATGAGGCGCGCGCCGTGCTGGGCCCCGCGGCGCAGGGTCTGGGCCCCGCGGCGCTTGGTATCGATGAGCTGGAGCTTGCGGCCGAGTATTACGACATCGGCGAGCTGGGCGACATGCACCACAACCCGGCAAAAAATGTGCTGCACGTGAAGCAGACGCTGGCAGAGCTTGCGGCCAGGCGCGGCGTGGAGGAAAAATCGCTGCGGACAATGCTCGATGCGGCGCGGCAGAAATTGCTCGTCCGCCGCACCCAGCGGCCCACGCCTTTCATTGACCGCACGCTCTACACCGGCTGGAACGCGATGGCCGTGACTGCCTACTGCGAGGCCGCGCGGGTGCTGGGCGCGGCCCAAAACATGAATGAGGCGCGCGACTTCGCGCTGAAGACGCTCGACCGGATCCTTTCCGAGGCGTGGGATGGCGAAGCGGAATTGCATCACGTCATCGCCTATCCCGACGGGCTCGAAACCAAGCTCGAAGCAAAGCAGAAAGCGCCGGGCACGCTTGAGGATTACGCGTTTGCTGTTCATGCGTGCCTCGACGCTTGGCTCGCGGGCGGGGAGATGCGGCACTATCAAGCCGCCGTCAAGCTGGCCGACGCGATGATCGCGCGGTTTTACGACCGCACGGGCGGCGGGTTCTTCGACGCCGCTGCGCCGCAGCCGGATGCGTTGCCGCTGGGCGCGCTGAGCGCACGGCGCAAGCCGCTGCAGGATGCGCCCACGCCCGCGGGCAATCCCACGGCCGCCGCGGCCTTATTGCGACTTGACGCGCTGAGCGCCCCCGCCGCAGCGGGCGGGCGCGACGAGTATCGCCGCATTGCCGAGGAGACGCTGGCCTGCTTTGCCGGCATCGTGGAGCACTTCGGGCTGTATGCGGGCAGTTACGGCCTGGCGCTGGAGCGCCTGCTCGCCGATCCGGTGCAGGTGGTCGTCATCGGCTGGGGCGGCGAAGCCGAGCGCCTCGAGGCGACAGCCGTGGCCAACTACGCCGTGAATAAGACCGTGATCCGGCTTGCGCCCGAGAGCCTGCTCCCCGGCGGGTTGCCGGAGGCGCTCGAAGAAACGATTCTTCACGCGCCGCGCCCGGCCAGCGCCAATGCATGGGCGTTTGTGTGCAGGGGCCGCGCGTGTCTGCCGCCGGTCACGGATTCCGAGTCATTGCTCAAAGCGTTGGCCGCGCAGGTCTAGCGCGCACGGGATGGGGGAAAGTCTTTGCTTTCCCCGGCCTCAAAAGCGAGACCGGAGGCGCCTGGCATTTTCTTGCATGGTTGAACGCGGAGATCCAGATTCGTGGCTTCCTACCCTTGCGGCAAAAACAAATACGTCGCAAAGATGGGGTACCGATCTTTTGTGCGGAGGCGAGGACGGCCTTATTCCCCGGAAAACGGGTTCGTCTCCTGCGGCTTAATGGTCGTGGGATCGACAGGCTCGGGTTCGCGCGCCGCAGCTTCTTCCTCGGGATGCGGCCGCGCCTGGCCCGCCCCGGCCTGCGCGCCGTAAACGCGCAGCGGATCGCCGGGGAGCATGTGATGCTCTTCGAGCGCCAGGCGCACGCGCCGCTGGAACTCGCGCATAGGTCCGTACTGTTTCGTCGGCAGCGTCTTGAACTGCACGGGAAAGATGAGCTGCGAGCCTTTCACGGAATCGACGCCGAGAACCTGCGGATCGGCGACGAAGAGATCCTTGAAAGCCGGATCGTTGCGCACCTCCATGGCGATTTGCGTGAGCAGCCCCTGCACCTGGTCGGGGTTGGCGGAGAAGTCCACGCTCACGTTCACCGTGGCCAGCGAGTAGCCCACGCTCAGGTTGGCCACGGTGGTGATCTGCGAGTTGGGGATGACGTAAAGCGTGCCGTCGCCGTCGCGCACCGTGGTTTTACGCAGGGTCATGGCTTCCACGGTGCCGGCCAGGCCGGCGAGCTTGACCTGGTCGCCGACATTGAACTGCCCTTCGACCAGAAAAATGACGCCGTTCAAGACGTCCTTGACGATGTTCTGCGCCGCCAGGCCGATGGCCACGCCGGCCACGCCCGCCGAGGCCAGCAGCGGCGCGAGATTTACGCCCAGCGCGTCAAGAAACTGCATCCCAACAATAGCGCCGATGGTGGCCAGGCCGGTGGCGCGGATAACGCCGGCCAGCGTCTTAACCTCGCCCACGCGGCCCGATCCGGCGCCATGCCGCTCGGCCAGGCGCACCATGCGGTTGGTGACGACGCGCAGTAACTTGATCAGAAGAAAGGCGATGAGCGCAATGACAATGAGGTGCGGCAGCCGGGCGTGGATGAACTCCTGGCTGTCGGCGATCCACTCGTCGAGCACCTTGCCCATGAAACGGCCTTCGCGGAAGATGCCCCAGCGCAGGGCGAGCGCGGCGCCTGCGGCCAATCGAAAAGGGAACATGCCAAATCTCCTCGTTTTAGACTAGACTGTGCGCAGGCATGGCCGTAGCCGGCGGCCAAAACTTCCCAGGAAACCCCATTCACTGGTACCGGAAGTGACCCATGGCAGTCGAACGCGCTCTCGAGCGGAACGACGCGAGCCTGGCGGCAGGCCGTCTCCGGATTGTGGCGCGCCGCATGTGGGTGGGGTTAAGCATCGCGGCGCCGGCGCTGTTGCTGCCCCTTTTCCTGGTGGCAGGTTCGCTGCTCGCGCGTGCCCGGCAGGCGCAAAGCGCGCCGGCGAGCCAGTCGAGTCAGGCGGGCCAGCCTGACCGGAACAGCCAGCCTCAGAAGCCAAACACGAGTGCACAGGCTGGTCGGTCTAGCGGGCAATCGTCGGCTAACGGGCAATCGTCGGGCCAGGCCGATAAGCCATCCAGCCAATCTTCGGGAAAGAGTGCCGGGCAGGCTTCGGGGCAGGCGCAAGCCAATTCGCAGAGCAATCAGGCGGGGCCGGCCGATGCGGCCGATCCGGACGATAACCCGTCCGATGACCCTTACCTGCGCGACTACGACGCGGCCGGCGACCAAAAACCGCCCGCGGCCAGGACCGGCGCATCCGGCGAAGGTACGACCCGGGGCGGGACCGCGGACATCACTCCGGGTGAGATGGAGCGGGAGGTGAACAGCGCGATTTCCGGCGAGAGCGCCCAACCCGGCAGCGCAGCCGGCGATGCGGACTCCGCCGCCGACGAAAAGGCAGCTCCGGCTCCCGGCAGTGCGGCGCCGCTTGCGGCTGCGCCGGCCGTTCCGGCCAAGCCGCTCTCCCCCGAGGAACTCCGCAGGCAGCAGTTTGCTGCCGAGTTCACCGATCTGCTCCGCATGGCCACCGACCTGAAGGCCGCGGTGGACAAGACCAGCAAAGACGAGCTTTCGATATCCGTGATACGCAAAGCGGGCGAGATCGAGCAGTATGCCCGCAAGCTGCGCGTCGAGCCCGGCACGAACGCGGACAAGACCGGCTTGACCGCGGGCAAGGATTGATGGGCCGATGGCATCGAGGCGGGAAGAGAAATGAAGGACGAGGCAACCATCGCCGCAAAAGCAAAGCCGCTCACCGGTTGCGGGCGCGTGCGCCGGCTGCTGTTGGCGCTGTCCGCGGCCGCCGCGATGGCTGCGTGCTGCGCAAACGCCCGCGCCCAATCGCAAATGGGCGTCCCCAATGGGGGTGGGGTTCCGCAGGCAACCGGGCCGTTCATCGAAGGCGCCGACGAAGTGGACTCGATGCAGACCGAGCGCCGGCTGAATGCGCTCAACGCCGAAAGGCAAAAGGCGCTTACCGCCGATACGGAAAGGTTGCTCAAGCTGGCCACCGAGCTCAACGAGCAGATCGCCAAGTCGAACACCGGCGCGCTGACGCTGGACCAGATGCACATGCTGGTCGAGATCGAAAAGCTGGCGCATAACGTGCGCGACAAGATGGCCATGTCGCTGCGCGGGCCGCAGTTCCCCGGTCTCGACGGGCCCATGCAGCCTTTTCTGCAGCCCCAGCACCACTAGCCGTCGGAACCCTCCCTGACCGGCGTCCGGGCAACGGAGCCCCTGCGCCGTCCGTCTTAATTCCTGCGGGCCGCGGTGTGCGCCGTCACGCCGAAGCGAACGCCGTATTGTTACAATGGAGAGCGGTTCGGGAGGGGAAGACGGGGATGGAAGTGGCACTTTCCAGCGCTCGGGCGCCGGAACCGGTCGCACCCGCGGACGCGTTGTCCGCGCACGATCTGGTGAAGATCTACCGGCTGATGTTTCTTTCCCGCCGCATCGACGACCGCGAGATTCTTCTCAAGCGGCAGCAGAAGATCTATTTCCAGGTTTCGGCCGCCGGGCATGAGGCCCTGCAGGTGGCTGCGGCCCTGGCGCTCCGCTCCGGCTACGACTGGTTCTTCCCTTATTATCGCGACCGCGCGCTCTGCCTGGCGTTGGGCGTCACGCCTTATGACATGATGCTGCAGGCCGTGGGCGCGGCCGACGATCCGGCCAGCGGCGGCCGGCAGATGCCCACGCACTGGAGCAGCCGCGAGCTGCACATCGTCAGCACTTCGTCCTCGACGGCCACGCAGTTGAATCACGCTGTGGGCTGCGCGGAGGCCGGGCGCTACTTCAGCCATCATCCTGAGGCCGCAGCGAAACCTGCAGACGGCGACGCGGATTACCGCTCCTACGGCAACGTGGAGTTTCATGGCGACGAAGTGGTGCTGGCCTGCGTGGGCGAAGGGTCCACGTCGCAGGGCGAATTCTGGGAGGCGATGAGCACGGCCTCGAACAAGAAGCTGCCGGTGATTTTTCTCGTCGAGGACAATGGATACGCCATCAGCGTTCCGGTGGAAGTGAACACGCCGGGCGGCAACATCTCGCGCATCGTAGCCAACTTTCCCAACTTCCTGCTTGCCGAGGTGGACGGCACCGATCCCGTGGCCAGCTTGCGCGCGCTGCAGGCCGCGGCGGCGCATTGCCGCGCCGGGCGCGGGCCGGCCTTTGTCCACGGCCACGTGGTGCGCCATTACTCGCACTCGTTTTCTGACGATGACAAAAACTACCGCTGCGCCCAGGAGCGCGAGAACGACGCGCTGCGCGATCCCATTGCCCAGTTGCGGGCGCGGCTGGTGCATGAAGGAGCGCTGAGCAGCGCGCAGTTGGATGAAATAGAGAAGACGCTCGACCGCGAAGCCGCGGAAGCCGGAGAACGCGCGCTCGCCGCTCCTCTGCCCGCGGTCGCGAGCATTCCCGAGCACGTCTACTCGCCCCATCTCGATCCCGTGCGCGCGGCCTTTGCCACGGAGACGGCGTCGGCGCAGGCAAAGCACAACGGCAAGGCTTCCGCGCCGCGCACCATGGCCGACCTGATCAACCTCTGCCTGCGCGACGAGATGCGCCGCGACCCGCGCATCGTGGTCTACGGCGAAGACGTGGCCGACGCCAGCCGCGAGCAGGCGCTCGGCGAGGTGAAAGGCAAGGGCGGCGTCTTCAAGCTTACCCACGGCCTGCAGACCGAGTTCGGCGCCGGGCGCGTCTTCAACTCCCAGCTCGCCGAGGCGAACATTGTGGGCCGCGCCATCGGTTACGCGGTGCGCGGCATGAAGCCGGTGGTGGAGATCCAGTTCTTCGATTACATCTGGCCGGCGATGCATCAGATCCGCAATGAGCTCTCGCTGATGCGCTGGCGCTCGAACGGCGCCTGGGCCGCGCCGCTGGTGATTCGCGTGCCCATCGGCGGCTATCTCACCGGCGGCGCCATCTATCACTCGCAGTCGGGCGAGAGCCTCTTCACGCACACGCCGGGAGTGCGCGTGGTGATGCCGTCGAACTCGCTCGACGCCAACGGCCTTTTGCGCACCGCCATCCGCTGCGACGACCCCGTGCTCTTCCTCGAGCACAAGCGGCTCTATCGCGAGCCCTATGGCCGCGCGCCTTATCCGGGCCCCGATTTCGCTATTCCCTTCGGCAAGGCGAAGACGGTGCGGCCGGGCAAGGACATCACCCTGGTGACCTATGGCGCGCTGGTGCCGCGCGTGCTGCAGGCCGCGCAGGCAGCCGAGCGCCAGCACGCCATCGACGTGGAAGTGATCGACCTGCGCACGCTCAACCCGTATGACTGGGAGGCGATCGCCGCATCGGTGCGCAGAACGAGCCGCGTCATCGTGGCCCACGAGGACATGCTGAGCTGGGGTTACGGCGCGGAGATCGCCGCGCGCATCGCCGATGAGCTCTTCGCCGACCTCGACGCGCCCGTCCGGCGCATCGGCTCCATGGACACCTTTGTCGCCTACCAGCCCATTCTCGAAGACGCCATCCTGCCCCAGCCGGAGACGGTGCTCAAAGCGATTGTGGAATTGAAGGCGTATTAAGCGCGCCGCCATGCCGCCGGCTTCAATCAATCGCTCGCCGACGAAGACGCCAAAGACCGCTGCAAGAAGGCCGGCGGCCATCGCTGCACCATCGTCGCGCGCGCCGGAAGTCGACTGACTCATCCTCCGGCTCTGAACCTTCCACGGGCCTCGCTGATTGCGGCGGAGATGCAAAGAGTCCGCTGAAAACGCCATTTTCTGCTCCCACTCCCCCAACCGTGTGATTACCGACGCGGCATTACATTGGTGCGCCAAATCTAACTCCTGAAAGCACTTCCGCGGCAAATTTGCTTTGACTGCGGGCTATGATTGAGCATCGGGTTCGCACCATGGGCAGTGCAGCGCACACAAACTCCCTGGCCAGGCGGACGGGTCCGGCGTTTCTGGGCTCGGCCCTCGCGGCCGCCATCTTCGCCTGGGGCGTCGTGAGCGGCAGTGTGCCCATCCCGGCGCGCTATCAGGCCGCCGATGTTTCGCTCCAACATCATCCCTGTTGGTTCTGCCTGGTGGAGGCGTTCTGGCTGGTGACCGCGCTGGCCGCGGGCTGGCATGGCCTGCGCGTGCGGCGCGCGCTTCGGCGCAACGCGCATTCCCCTCTGCGCCCCCGGCACGACGGCTTGCCGGAATCGCTCAGCGAGCTGGTATGCGATCAGCGCGTGTCCATCGAATCGGTGCCGCGTCTGCTCGCGGAGCTGCGGCCCTCGCTGCGGCAGAGCGACTATTACCCCATGCTCCACCACCGCAAGTTTGAATGGCTGGGCATCGCCGGCGCGCTCATCTTTGTCGGCGGCATGCTCCTCACGCTGGCGCTCGTGCCGGAGCTGAGCCGGGTGTTCATCGTTGCCATCTTCGGTCTTGCCGCTATCGCGACGGTGACGGTGACCTTTGCCATTCCCGCGGGCATGCGCAGAAGGCGCCGCGAACAGATGGAGCGCATCTTTTCCGCCGAGGCGTTTCACGCCGAGGCCAAAACGGCGCCGCTGGCCCCGCCGCGGCCCAGGCGCGTCGCAAGGCCGGAGCCGATCGATGCCGAGGGTTGCGAATTGCGCTGCACCTCGCCCACCGGCCGCTACGTGATTTACGTGCATGCGCACGAGATGCCCATGGGCCAGTGGGCATTCACGCCGCAAATGGTCGACAGCACCACGCGGCAGGTGCTCTTCCATCCGCGCGAGCACGCCTGGTCGCTCGATTCCGCCGTCTGGCACACCACCTCGCTGCTGGCCATGGCGCTGCGCCGCTGTCCCGGCGATCAGCCGCCCATCGCGGCCACCTTCGACTGCGCCAGCGGCGTGGCGCACATCGACGGCATCGCCGTGGAGCCGTTTACCGATACGGCTGCCATGGAGCGCGCGCTCGCCGAGGCATACGAGGCTGACCGGACCGCCGGCGTCGCCCACTCGGGCGCCGCAATGCGTTAGTCTTTTGCTGCGCGGCTACTCTGAAAGAATGACGGCGGGAACGAACCATAGACCCGCAGCCCCAACCGCTCTATCGTCCCGCCGGATCTCCTTCGTCTCACTTGGCGGCGTCACTCGGCGGCGCGTACCCAAGCGAATCAGCCGCGTCTTGCACTGCGTCCAAGAATTCGGAAACCGGCATCCCGTTGTATTTCTTGAAGAGCGGATCGATGGTGAGCGGAACCAGGACGGGTTGGTCGCTGGAATCCAGGAACTGCGTGCACAGCTTGGGGTCATCTGGGTATTTGTCGTGGCTGAGGTCGTTTTGGCAATGACTCTCTTTGATAAGCGGCGAAGGAAACGAGAACTGGACGGGGTACATTCCCTGCACACCGCTCCCGCCTGTCATCCTGAGACCAGGAGTAAGGAGCGTTTCGCTTCCCTGGGCATGGCGCAAAAACAGAATGTACGCCTCGCTCATCCCAGACCCGGCCGTCAAATAGCCAGCCCCGATCCAAGTAGAAAAGCCCGGACCGCCGCCCTCGACCGGCGCCAGCGAACAGCGGACCCACGTGAAGCCGAGCATTGCGAAAGTCACCGTATCCCCGGCCTTTCGCGAACCCTTCCACGTGCGCAAGACCTTTACGTCCACATAGTCAACCACGTCATCTCCCGAAGGCGCGATCGCTTCGTACCCGTCCGATGGCATTGTGGTCAGGATGACGTCATCGCTCTCTTCCATCAGGGTCTTCAGGTCCGGGGCCAACGTCGAACGATCAACCGGGTATTTATGCTGGTTTGCTGCGTCAGGGTTCGCCATTACTCGCTGACACAGCGGGCTGGCGGTAATGACCGTCCGCGGTTGCTCTTTCTCGATGTCTTTCACATGTTTTTCTGGAACTGTCTGCTGGGCCAGCGCATAGCAGGCCGCCATTGCAAGGATCAAACTAACCCCGCCAATTCCTGAAATTTCAGTTCTCATTGAGGCTCCCTCCTCTCGCATTTGCCGTCAGTCATTCACGAGGATTTGGCAGGCGCCTGAAGAGCTGTTATAGTTCTGGTCTCCAGGATAGGCGCCGTCCGTCGGGTTTGTGCTTGACCCTTCGTAGGTTGCGTCGATGTTGTAATTTACACCATACACACCTTGAGGGTACATCTGCGAGAAGGTCACCGGGTCGGCCTGCGGGTCCAACAGGACGGGATTGAAATCGGTAACGTCCCCGCTTTGAACCTGCGTTGAGCTCGCCCCGACATAACCAGTGGGGGCAGCCGGCGTTGGATCGACAATTCCGCTATTGTTCGTCTGAGCTTCCACCTGCACGGTGTAGTTGTACGTCGCGGGGGGCTCGATCTCATTTGGGGGGCAGTTCGTGACCGTGGTAGTGGTATTGGACTTTATGATCTCCATAAAAAATGTGCCTGGGCTGGATGAATAGGCTAGGTTTACGATCTGGAGAGGACCCTCTTACCCGCGTTCTACTCGCGAGCACATCGACGCACGCGCCAAGACGCGCCCTCGGAATTAAGACTCCGAGGGTCATAGATTTTGCTTTGATACTTGAGCGGCTTGAAAAGCCGTGCTGACAATGCAGCCTGAGGAAGCCAAGAGGACTTGCTGTCGTTAAACTTCACTAATCAGTGTGGCCGCTGCATACGCCTTCGATTTCTTTGTCAAACGAAATTTCTCTTAAAATAACCTTGTCTCAAGGCTCCACTTCACAAGTCTGCCTCAAGTCTCCGCCTCTTCGGCCGGCGCCAGCTCCTCGGGCGGCGGAGGAATAATGCCCATCTCGCGATAAATAGGGCGCACGGTGCGGCGCAGTGCGGGAAACTGCGTAAGGAACCACGCGGCGCCGAGGATCACCACTCCCCCGTTGAGAATGACCGTCAGCGGCGCGCCTATGGCATCGGCCATGGAGCCGGCCAGCAGGCTGCCGAAGGGCGCCATGCCCACGAAGGCCATGGTGTAGTAGCTCATCACGCGGCCGCGCTTGTCCTCGCTCACCAGCGTCTGGATGATGGTGTTGCTCGCCGCCATGCCCTGCATCATGCCCATGCCGGCAATGAGCACGCCCAGCATGGAGAGATAGAAATTGCGCGAGAGGCCGAAGCCGATGAGTCCCGCGCCGAAGACGGCCGCGGACAGCGGAATCATGCGGATGAGGCCGCGCACGCTCTTGCGCGCGGCGAGCGACAGCGCGGAGACGAGCGCGCCCACGCCCATGGCGCCCATGAGAAAGCCGAGCGTGTGCGGGCCGCCGTGCAGCACCTTGCCCGCAAAGACGGGCATGAGCACCACGAAAGGCATGCCCAGGAGGCTGACCAGGGCAAACAGCAGCAGGATGGTGCGGATGGGCATGAATCCTGCCACATAGCTCCAGCCTTCCCTCAGCTCATGAACGGTAGACGTTGCCTTGCGCCGCGGTGCCGCAACGGCAATGCGCATGGCCAGGAGCGAAGCGATGACAGCCAGGTAACTCACGCCGTCGATCAGGAAACACCACGCCTCGCTGCTGGCGGCGATCACCATGCCTGCGAGCGACGGCCCTACCAGCCGCGCCATGTTGACCATGGAAGAGTTGATGGCGATGGCGTTGGAGAGATCGGCGCGGTCTTCGACCATCTGCACCATGAAGGCCTGGCGGCCGGGCATGTCGAAGGCGTTGATGAGCCCCTGCATCACGCTGAGCGCGAGAATCGATCCCAGCCCGATGAGCCCGGTAAAGGTGAGCACGGCCAGCAGCAGCGACTGCACCATGGAGAGCGCCTGCGTCCACACCAGCACCTTGCGGCGGTCGAGCCGGTCGACCCAGACGCCGGCAAACGGTGCCAGCAGAAACGTGGGAATCTGTCCCGCGAAGCTGACCGTGCCCAGCAGCAGCGCCGAGTGCGTGAGCCGGTAGACCAGCCACCAGGTGGCGATGCGCGTCATCCACGTGCCGATGAGTGAGATGCTCTGGCCCCCGAAGAAGAGCCTGAAGTTGCGGTGGCGCAGCGCGCGCCACGCGTGCGCATGGCGCGCGAAAACTCCCAGCGTGCGCGTGGCCGGCAGGTCGATCGGTTCCGGGGGCTGGTTGCGGTCGGGGGTGGTCACAGCATTTCTGTTATTTGGATGCGGACGGAGCGGCCTTCAATTTTATTTTCTTTCGCGCGCGAAGGCTCGTGCCGCTCGCGCCTGCGCCGCAGGCCGTGTCCCGAAATGAGAACGCAAAGCGGAGTGCTCGATTACTCCGCAATCTTGCCGGCGAGCGTCTCCGCCGCCGCGATGCCGGCGGCGAGTTCCTGCGGCAGGCCGTGACGCTCGCGCAGATACTCGGCCGCGTTCCAGCTTATCCGCACTTGGCCCGCTTCGTCCTCCGCAACCAGAATCTTGAGCGGCAGGTCGAGGGCTACGCTGGGCCTCGCCAGCATGAGCGGCGTGCCCGCCCTGGGGCTGCCGAAGATGAGCAGCTTGGTGGGCGGCATGCGCAGGCCTGCCTTGGCCGCTTCACCGCTGTGGTCGACAAGCGCGAACAGCGTGACGCCTTTTGCGCTCAGCAACGCCTTGAGCTTGTCCACTGTTTCGTCGACCGGGTGATTGCCGGCTATGCTTACGATTCCGTTTTCGCTCATCGCCGCTGCCCTTCGCCTTCTTCTCTTGCGCGCCGCCAAATTACTGCGTCTGGTAACGGAACGACTTGTCCGGATAGGGCGGGTGCGGCGGCACGGGGTTGGGGTTGTCCTTGATCTCCTGCTTGAGCAGGTTGACGGCCGCGTCGAGTTGCGCGTCCGAGCCCTCGAAGGTCGCGTGAGGCAGGTCGTCGACGACCATGTCGGGATCGACGCCGTGCCCTTCGATGAGCCATTTTCCCTCCGGCCCGTAGACGCCGGTCTCGGCTGCCGTGGCCACGCCGTTGTCCGATTGCACGGTATCGAAGGAGAGCCAGATTTCGCCGCCCCAGGTGCGCGTGCCGATCACCTTGCCCAGGTGGAGGCGCTCGAATCCTTCCGTGAAGGCTTCGCCGTCGGAAGCGGTGTGTTCGTCGCAGAGCACCACGATGGGTCCGCGGAAAGCATATTGCATGTTCCAGATTGGATTGCCCACGCGCGGCTGCCAGTAGAACCACGCCTTGCGCAGCAGGTCGCTCAACAGCCAGGAGTCGATGTTGCCGCCGCCATTGTGACGCACGTCGATAATGAGTCCCTGGCGGTTGAAGACGGGAAAATAATCGCGCGCCCACTGGTTGATGTCGTCGGGTCCCATGTCCTGCAGGTGCACGTAGCCGATCTCGTCGTTGGACGCCGCATCCACTTTGAGCCGCCGCGTGTACTCCCACTCGGCGTACCGCATGGTTGCGTCCTGCCTGTCGTCGATCGGCTTTACCAGCACCGGGCGCGTCTCGCCCTTGGCATTTTTCACCTCCAGCATCACCTGCTGGCCGGCTTTGCCGCGCAGCAGCGCGCGAATATCGGCAACGTTCAGCACGCTTTGCCCGTCGACCGAAAGAATGATCTCGCCCTCTTCGACGCGCGATTCGGGGCGCGCGAGCGGCGGCGCCTCGGAAGGCAGGTCGGGGTCGTAACCATAGATGTGCTCCACCACATCGCCCCCGGCCTTCTCGTCGCGGCGCAGCACCGCGCCCAGAGTGGCGCCCTGGATATCGTCGCCGGGTTTGCGTTCATCGCCCCCGAAGACGAAGGTATGCAGCGCCGAGAGCTCGCTCACCATCTGCGCGATGACGTCGTTCAGCTCGTCGCGGTTGGCCACGCGATCCACCAGCGGCAGATAGCGGTCGCGCATGGCGATCCAATCCACGCCCTGCATGTGCGGATCGTAGAAGTTGTCGCGCTCCATGAGCCAGGCGTCGAGAAAGATGCCGCGGAACTCATCGCGCGGCGTGGTGGAGATGGCCCAGTGCGCCAGATCGATGGTGGCCTTGGGCAGCGCCTTGGGATCGGCCAGCGCCGCGCCCTTCACGTCGGAGTCGAGAACCAGGAAGTTGTCGCCTTTGGCAACCAGCATCTTTTTCCGGTCGAGCGAAATCTCGTAGCCCTTCACATCGGCGAGCACCGTCTCCGGTTCCTCGCCCTTGTTGGCGATATCGAAGCACTGAAGATCCTTCTTGGGATCGACCTCGTCGCTCGAATTCAGCCAGCACAGCCGCTTCTCCGTCGCCTGCAGCGCCTCGTAGTTGCCGGGAGGCGCGGGCACCGCGTCCAGGCGCGCGTCGAGATCCGTAAAGTCGATCTTTACCTCGGGCGGTTTCTTCTCTTCCTTTTTCTCCTCTTTGTCTTTCTGGTTCTGGTCGCCGGGCTTGCTTTCGTCCTTCTTCGCCTGCGCGTTCTTGTCTGTGCTTGAGGCCGTCTTGTCGCCGGCATCGCTGCCTTCGTCCTTCTTCTGTTCGTCCTTGTTCTCGCCTGTATCCGGATGCAGCTCGTCGGCGGGCAGGAAGGGCGAGCGCAGGCCCGTCACCAGCGCCAGCTCATAGATCTTCATGGTGCGGTCGAAGTGCGGCGCCGGCTGGCGCGGTCCCCAGGGCGAGGGGATCGTCGTCTGCAGATTGCGGTCCGACAAAAAGTAGAGCCACTTGCCGTCGGAGCTCCACGCGGCATTGCTCGAGTCAAAGCGATCGGAGGTAACGACGTGAATCTCGCCGGAATTCGCGTTGTACACCTTGAGCTGTTCGAATCCGTTGTCGGCGCTTTCGCCGTAAGCCAGCCACTGGCTGTCCGGCGACCAGCGCAGGCTGTCGAAGTCGCCGTTCATCGATTGCGCAATGCGCTTGTCCTGCTTGTTCTTGATGTCGTAGATCCAGAGCTGCTGGGCCTTGTCGGTAAAGGCCAGCCAGCGCCCATCGGGAGAAGGCACGCCGTCGTTGCGCAGCACCTTGGCGTCGCTGGTCCACTGCTCGGGCGCGGATTCTCCGTTCGCGGCAAACTTCCAGAACTCCGTCTCGCCGGTCTTCGAGGAAAGCGCCACAATGCTCTTGCCGTCGGGTAGAAAGCGCGCCGAGCGGTAGCGGACCGAAGAGTCGCCGGCCACGCGCACGATGCGGCCCGTCTTGGCCGGCAGCACGTAGATTTCTCCGCGCGTGGTGAACACGGCGCTGGAGCCGTCGGGCGCCAGATGCACGGCGGTGATGTAATCGGTAATTTTCTTCACCCAGTGCTCGCGCATCTGGTCGAAGTCGGAGACCAGGGTGATAGGAATCGCCTCTTCGTGGCCCGTGCCCAGGTCGAGCAGCCACAGGTCCGCGGCGCACGAGTAGACGATGCGGCCGTTGTTGAGCGACGCCTGCTGCACGTCGAAGATGCGCTGATGGCTTTCCTCGTGCAGGTCCTTTCCGTGCGCGTCCATCGACCAGACGTTCATCACGCCGTCGCGGTCGGAGAGAAAATAGACGCGGCCGTTCCAGTACATCGGGTTGGTGGAGGCGCCTGCGTAGTCCGCGGTGAGCGCAACCGCCTCATCCTTGCCGTCGAAGCTCCACAGGTTCTCTGCCGTCCCGCCCTTGTAGCGCTTGGTGTTGCTCGGCTGCTTGAACCAGCGGGTGAAAAAGAGCGTGCTTCCGTCCGTGGAGTACGCGCCCTCCGCCGCTTGAGCCAGCGGAATCCGCTCCCGGTTGCCGCGGTCGTCGAGCAGCACCAGCTCCGAGTCGGGCAGCGTGGAGTAGCGGCTCGTGGCAATCAGCAGGCGCCCGTCCGGGTTCCAGCCTTCGGGCCGGGAGGCGCCGTCCCAGGTGCGCCGCTCGGGCAGACCGCCGCCGATGGGCATGGTGTAGACCTCGCGCGGTCCTTCGTAGTTGGCGCGGAATGCCACCGTCTTGCCGTCGGGCGAGATGGTGGCCTCGTCTTCCACGCCGGAGCCGGAGGTGAGCCGGTGCGCCGCCCCTCCATGGACGCTCACCGTCCACAGGTCGCCCTCGGCGGTGAAGACGATGGTGTCTCCGCTGAGCGCGGGGTCCGTGTAGTAGCCGCGATGGAGCGGCGGTGCATCGGCCGCGCGCGCCCACAGGCAAAGCGCGCAGGGAAGGCTGATGGACAAGGCAAAGACAGTACGGCGCAGCGCCGCGGACAAGATCATGAGCGGGTCTCCGGTGCGGGAAGAATGGTGGAGCGCATGGAAACGGAGGCACACACGCACCGTGGGAGCGTGCAGAGATTGCGTGCGAGGCCGAAAGGGAATGATAAAGCCTGCGCGCAGGGAAGGGAAATCCGCCAGCTGTTCAGTTTGGATTTGCGTTCGTCGCCCCGGGCGCCGATTCCCGGATCTCCATCCGTTCGATCAGGCCGTCGCGGAAGGAATACACATGCTGCACCATACGGTCCATGAGGACTTTTCCCTCGAGATCGCGAACCACCTGGTGCACATCGACCACGGTGTCGCCGGCTTCATCGTCTGCAATGCGCACCGGCTCCACGTGCGGGTCAACCATGCCCCATTGCCGTTTCCAGTAGGCGCGCACCTCTTCGTGTCCATGCACGCGCCCGCCCTCCATTCCGTTCGGCCAGTCCACGTCCGGGCGCATGAACCCGAGAACCCGGTCCGTGTCGCGCCGGTTGAATGCCGCGTACATCGCGGTCACCTGTTCGTGTTTTGACGGCATCTGTTCTCCCACTATGCCACGTGCTCGATGGTCACGCTCTCCAGCACCACCGGCTTGTGCGGCTTGTCCTGGCTGTTGCGCGGCACCTTGGATATCTTCACCACGATCTCCTGCCCCTCCACCACTTCGCCGAAGATGGTGTGCTTGCCGGTGAGCCATGTGGTGGGCGCCACGGTGATGAAAAACTGGCTGCCGTTGGTGTTGGGTCCGGCATTGGCCATGGCCAGCTTGCCCGGCTTGTCGAAACTGTGCGGCGAGCCCCGGGTCTCGTCCTGAAAACGGTAGCCGGGACCGCCCATGCCGGTGCCCGCCGGATCGCCGCCCTGGATCATGAAGTCGGGAATCACGCGGTGAAAGACCGTGCCGTTGTAGAGTTTGTTCTTCGATTTTTCACTGTTCACGGGATGCGTCCACTCCCGCTTGCCCTCGGCCAGCTCAATGAAATTTTTGACCGTGGCCGGCGCGTCGAGCTCAAAAAGCCGCACCGTGATCTTCCCCTCGGAGGTACTGAAAACAGCGTAGGTCCCGGGTGAGTGTGGCATGTGTTCTCCTTTTGACTTGTTTGCCGGCGTGGAGCGTGCTCCGGCCCTGAACTGCGAATCCTCAGGAACTCGAGCCCGTTCTCACCTTGTTGACCGGATTGTTCCAGGGCCCAAGGCTGTGCCCCGGTCCACGAGATGCCATCCCGTCCCACGGGATGACCGAACGTACTGGAGCCGCCGAACTCTGCGGCCTTTATTGCGAACTGCCCCCGGGCTCGCCTTCCGCGCCGGGCGCGGGAACTTCGCCCGCAGGCAGCGGCGGCATGGGCGCGCCTTCGGGCACGATGGTGACTTTGTTCAGAACCACCGGCGTGAGCGGCTTGTCGTTGTCGTCGCGCGGCACGCGCGCGATGGTCTTCACCACGTTCACGCTGGGGTCGTCGCACTGGCCGAAGAGCGTGTAATGCATGTCGAGCGAAGGGTAAGCCTGCTCGGTGATGAAGAACTGGCTGCCGTTGGTGTTGGGTCCGGAGTTGGCCATGGCCAGGCGTCCGGGACGGTCGAAGCTCAGATCCGGATCGAGCTCGTCGTCGAAGGCGTAGCCGGGATCGCCCGTGCCGTTGCCCAGCGGATCGCCACCCTGAATCATGAACTCGGGAATGACGCGATGAAACGTGGTGCCGTCGTAAAACGGCTTGTGGTGCATCACCTTTTTGGTGGCCGGGTCGGTCCAGTCCTTGGTGCCTTCGGCAAGGCCGATGAAGTTGGCGACGGTGTTCGGCGCCTGCTTCTGGTAGAACTGGCAGGTGATGCGGCCCATTGAGGTGTCCATCACCACGAATGGCCCGTTGGGCACGATGCTGGCGGCCGGCGTAGCCTGGGGCGCATCCGGCAGCGCCTGCGCCGGTGACGTCCGGGCGGCCGGGGCTTGTCCCGAAGAGGAGTCTTGCGCACGCGCGGGCAACGCCATCGTAACCAGGGCAGCAGAAGCGGCGAGCGCGGAGAGAACGCGAGGAAGTGCGAACTTCATACCGCATTTGAGGGTACAACACGCGGCGGGCGCGAGACCAGCGCGCGGCTAAGTGGAAAAACGATTATCCGCGCCGCCGGCTCTAGCACTGGTTGCATAAATGGCATCGTAAAAGGGCACGGCTTGTCGCGCGTCCCCATCGAGCGATTTGTGCTCGATGGGGTGACTTGAGCCGGGCCGCAAGAAACCGCATAAACATTGGGGCTTCAGCTCCTGAGGGATGTTTCCATCTCGTCTTCGGACCATTTATGCAACCAACTCTAGTATGGTAATCCCATGAGCATTCTCTCCCCCATTTGCCCTCGCTGGCGCGTTGGGCTCCTCGTGTGCGCTCTCAGTTGCTTCGCCTTCCCATCCGCACCGCTCGCCGCGCAAAGAGACCGGCCGGCGCCTTCCGCCGACAACACCGGTAAATCCGATAGCGGCGGCAAAACGCCGGCCAAGCCGGAGGCGGAAAAGAATGAGCTGCCCCCGTTGCCGCCCGAGGCGCACGTCGACCAGACAACCGAGCTCAATGGCAAGACGCTGCATTACACCGTGACCGTGGGCGCTCTTCCGGTGCGCGACAGCAGTGGCAAGGTGAGCGGCGAAGTGGTGGTGACTGCATACACCATGCCGGGCAAAGATCGTCCCGTCACCTTCGCGCTGAACGGCGGGCCGGGCGCGTCGAGCGTCTATTTGAATTTCGGCGCCATCGGGCCCAAGCATCTGCAGTTCGGTAACGAGGGCGACAGTCCCTCTGACCCGGCGGTGCTCACCGACAACCAGGGCACCTGGCTCGACTTCACCGATCTCGTCTTCATCGATCCCATCGGCACCGGCTTCAGCCGCTCCGAGGTGAGCGAGGACGAGACCCGGAAGCAGTTCTACTCGACGGAAGCCGACATCGAGTATCTCTCCCGCATCATCTACGACTGGCTGGTGAAGAACGACCGGCTGGATTCGCGCAAGTATCTTGTGGGCGAGAGCTACGGCGGATTCCGCGGCCCGCGCATCACTTATTTTCTGCAGTCGCAGTTGGGCGTGGCCATGAACGGCGTGGTGCTGGTGTCGCCCTATCTGAATCCGACCATCGGCCAGAACGGAAATCTTTCGCCGATTCCGTGGATGGTCACGCTGCCCTCGATCACCGCGGCGAATCTCGAGCGCGAGCACAAGCTCACATCCGCGGCGATGCAGGACGTGATTGCCTACGACGAGGGCGTATACGCCACCACGCTCATCAAGGGGCCTGCGGACAAGGCCGATAATGACGCGATGATCGCCAAGGTCACGGAAATGACCGGCCTCGATCCCGAATTCGTGAAGTACTCGGGCGGCCGTCTCTCCATCGGCGCTTACCTGCGCGAGGCGCATCGCGAGCAGGGCAAGCTGGGCTCCATCTACGACTCCAACGTGACCTCGTACGATCCCTTCCCCTACGCGCCGGAGCAGGAGGCCAACGACCCCATTCTGGCCAGCATCATTGCGCCCGTGACCACGGCCATGGTCAACTTCATCACCAACACCGTGGGCTGGAAGGTGGACGCGCGCTACAACGCGCTCTCCGGCGAGGTGAACCGTGCCTGGTCGCGCGACGAGGAGTTGCGCTCCGGCTCGGCGACGCAACTGCGCCAGGCCATCGCCGCCGATCCCAAGCTGCGCGTGATGATCGTTCACGGCTGGAACGACCTCAGTTGCCCCTTCATGGGCTCGGTACTTACCGTCAATCAGATTCCCGTCATGGGCGATCCCACCCGCCTCTCCGTGCATGAGTTTCCCGGCGGCCATATGTTCTACACGCGCGAGCCAAGCCGCGTGGCGCTGCGCAGCGACGTGATGGCCATGTTCGCCCAGCATTGAAGAAACAGGGAACAGGGACTAGGGACTAGAGACTGGAACTGGCTGCATAAATGGCAATGTAAAAGGGCACGGCTTGTCGCGCGTCCCCATCGAGCGATTTGTGCTCGATGGGGTGACTTGAGCCGGGCCGCAAGAAACCGCATAAACATCGGGGCTTCAGCCCCTGAGGGATGTTTCCATCTCCTTTTCGGATCATTGATGCAACCAACTCTAGGGACTAGGAATGAGAGACACCGGAGAAACCGGGTCCCGCGGGATCTGCGCCGGCAGGAATCCCCTGTTCCCTGCTGCCTGGTCCCTGTCTCTCAGTTTTCTGTCGGTGTCTTCTCGGCGTGGTCGATGACCAGCTCGGTTACCGGCGCCTTGCGGTCTTCCAGCTTCAATCCCAGCTTTTCAACCGAGGCATAAACGGTCTGGCCACCACTGGGATCGGCAGCCGTGGCCGCGCCGGAAGCAGTAGTCGCGCCGCCGCTCGCCGCCTGCGGCTGCCCCGCGAATGCGCGCCCGCTGGCAACCAGATCGGCGAAGGAGATCTCCGTCTCCACTTCGTAATAGCCCTTGAGGCCGGTCTGGTCCACCACCTGCGGTCCGCCGGTATTGCCGATTTGCAGCACGCGCGTGAGAATCTCCGCGAAGCCCGCCATGGTGACGCCGCTCGACTCGATGCGCAGGGCCTGCGCCTGCCCGTCGAAGCGATTGGTGACCACGCCGCGATCGCCCAGGTTGATGGTCGTCGATCCGTCGGGATTGCGCATCATGCGCACCGGCCCGTCGGGCCCATCCATCTGCTGCTCGCCCGGCTTGAGCGGCGCATTGGGGTCGAAGGCGGCGGGCGGCGGCGAGGTCTTCAGCTTCGGCCCGTCTTTGCCGACCACCAGCGCGAGCACCTTGCGTTCCTCGGTATCCGGATGCGCTTCGAGCTTGAAGCGATCTTGAAGCAGCGCTTTGAGCATGGCCGGCGCATCGTCCTTGGTGGCGCCTGCGGGAATCGTCGCCTCGATGTCGAAACGCTGCTCGCCCAGCCAGTCCGGGCCTTCAATCTCATACTCCTTCACGTGATACGCGATGGCGATGAGCTGCTTGAGCGTCATGTAGATGTACTCGGCGCGCGCGGCGTCCACGTGCGGCCCCAGCCGCGGCGGCTTGCCCGCCTGCATGTCGGCGCGAATCTGGGCAAAGTTGAGCGGAGCGGCCGGTTTGACCGTGGCCACGTCGAACTCGAGCGGGGCCGAAGGAGCCGACGCAGAGGTCGTTGAGGCGGGCGCGGATGCGGGAGCCGTCGCGGGAGCAGTTGCCGGCGCTGCCAAGGGCGCCTGCGCTCCGCAGTTGACCGAGACGAAGATTGCGAGGAAGGGAAGAAAAAGCCGGGATGATTTCACAGGTATGCTCGCTGCGGAGAATGGAATGATTCTCGAGGAAATTATAGCGCCGTTGTGTAAAACCCAGGACGAGACGCGCGAGGCGAGATGCAACTGCAGGTTCTTCCACTCGTCCGCCCGCCGCGGCGAGCGGACTTCGCTCAGGAGGACAGAACGCGAGTGAGGTCCTGTGCATCCCCACCCGTTCCGCAAAAAACGCGGAATGGATGGGGCGCCCGCTATCCCGCCTCTGGACGCACGGAACGCGCTTAGGATGGGCACTCAAGAATGTGTCTGATCACACTAGGCGCAGGAAGCGGCTGGAATCGATGCCGGCGTCGGGAAAGACCTTTTCGAGATTTTCAGCGCCCAGCGTGTGCGTGAGCACCTCGGCCAGCACGGCGCGGTAGTCCGTTGTCAGCGCAAGGTCGCGGCCCTGGTTGAGCTGCTCGTTGCTCAGGCCCGGCCATTTGCCGTAGACCTTCCCGCCGTTCACGCGCCCGCCCAGCACGAACATGGCATTGGCGTGGCCGTGATCGGTGCCGCCGGTGCCGTTCTCGCGCGCGGTGCGTCCGAACTCCGACATCGTGACCAGCGTGACGTTCTCCGCGTCGTCGCCCAAGTCGACCCAAAACGCCGCGATGCTCGCGGAAAAATCCGTGAGCCGGTTGGCGAGCTGCCCGTTCACGCCGCCCTGCGCATGATGCGTGTCCCAGCCGCCCACGTCGGTGAACGCGGCCTCCACGCCCAGGTTGGCCTTGAGCAGTTGCGCAATCTGTTTCATGCTGTTGCCGAACTCGGAGTTGGGGTAATCGGCGCCGTGCGCGGGCTGGTACTGCGCGGGGTCGGCGTCGCGCAGCATCTTCACGGCTTCAAAGGTCTCGTCGCCGGCCGAGTGCAGAATCTGGTCGCCCGAGCCCGCGTACATGGCCTCGAAGGCGCTGGCCGCGGGCGAGAGCGTGGGTCCGCGGCCGGCGATGGTGAAGCCGTTCACGTTGTTGAGCGCGATGGCGGGAATCTTGCCCGCCAGCGTGAGCGGCACATCGGGACCGAGGGCGAGGGCGCGAAACGCGGTGTGCTCGCAGGTGCCCGCGCAGCGATGCAGCAGGTCTTCCGCCTGCAGCGCGCGGTTCAGCCAGCCGTCTTCCGTGCCCTTCACGCCCGGCGTGCCGGACTCCATGTAATCCTGCGCGTCGAAGTGCGAGCGGCTCATGTCGGGCGAGCCCGCGGCGTGCACAATGGCAAGGTGGCCCTGGTCGTAGAGCGGCTTGAATGCGGCCAGCGAAGGATGCAGGCCGAAGAAACCGTCGAGATCGACGGCCTGATCTTGAGGGATGGCAATCGTCGGGCGCATGGAGTAGTAGTTCTTCTCGCGATAGGGCACCACCACGTTGAGGCCGTCCACCGCGCCGCGCTGGAAGATGACCACGAGACGGCGATTGGGCGCGGCCTGCGTTTCGGCCAGCACGCTGCGCACCAGAAAACTGGGGATGGCCGCGGTGCCGGCTACGGCCAGCACGCCGTTGCGAAGGAAGAAACGACGATTCATTGCCATGGTGAACTCCTCAATCCTGCTCATTCCCGCAGGCGCGAAAGTTCTTGCCAAAAAAAAGCACAACCGCAGATCCTTCGACTCGTCGCTTTCGGCGACTCGCTCAGGATGACAACCGAACCAGCTAGCGCCGCTAACCCCGCTAACCCCGCTACCGCCGCTGAAACTCCGGCGAGCCGATCAACAATCCGGCCAGAACCTGGTCCTGCCGTTCGAGCGCGGTTGCCGCCTTGGCGCGATTCTGCGGCCGCGCGGATACGGGACGCACCAAAGACGCATCCTGCGCAATCTGCGCCTCAAACTGTTGCAGCGCCGCCGCGCGCGTGGCCTCGCTTACGCCGCCGGCCACCACCAGCGGCTCCAGCCGCGCTTCTTCACCTTCCGGCGTCGGCTCGTTCCCGCCCGCACTGGGATCGGTCAGAAGCCCCGCGTTCTCCACCGCCGGCTGCTGCTGCGGCCTCCAGTCCACGGTGATGCCGGGCAGGCGATTGGCGGCAAGATTGAGCGCGAAGTTCATGCGATCGACGAGCGCGCCGGTCGAAACCCAATCGGACGCCTCCCATTTGTAGCCCGTGGGCGGCACGCAGCCGTAGAGCGGCATGCCCATCTGGCGCAGCGCATTCTCGAGCGGCTGGTAATTCTCAATCTGCGCATTCGACGCGCGCGCCGCGGAGACCACGAACTCGATCGGCGTCTTCACCTTGGCGCGGTAATCGCTCGCGGCCCAGAACTCCGGCGAGCGGAAGAGCGTGAGCAGAACCGCGGAGATGTCGCCGTGCGAGGACAGATAGCTCTTGGCCATGCGGTCGACCAGCGGCTGCGGCGGATCGTCGCTGACGAAGCGAACCGCCAGCTTGCGCGAGAGGAACTGCGCCGTGGCCGGCCGCTCGGCGAGCATGTGCAGCAGCTCTTCGCCCTCGCGCTCGCCGTTCTCCTTGATTTTTTTGCCCAGCACTTTCTTCGTGCCCGGCTCATGGCGGTTGGGCGCGAAGAGGAATCCGCCGCCGCGCTGCGGCTGATCGACGGTCCAGCCGGTGAGCACGCGCGCCACTTGAATAACATCGGCCTGCGTGTAGCCGCCGTTCACGCCCAGCGTGTGCAGCTCCATCAGCTCCCGGCCGTAGTTCTCATTCAGGCCCTCGGGCGCCTTGTTCTGGTTGGGACGCCGGAACTCGGCCATCTTCGCGCGGTCGGCCGCCATCGAATCGGGCCCGATGCTCTCGGCGTTGTCGAGATAAATCAGCATGGCCGGGCTGTGCGCCACCGCTTCGAGCAGGTCTTCGAACTTACCCAGCGCGTGCGGGCGAATCACATCGCGCTCATAGCTCACCAGGTAATAGGGCATCTGCTCGTTCTTGCGCAGGTAGACGTTGAAGTGATTCAGCCAGAAATCGGTCATCACCTCCTGCAACTGCGCGTTTGAGTAGACGTCGCGCGCCAGGCGCTGCGCCATTAGCTCCTCGGCCACAAGCCGCTCGGGATTTTCGAGGTCGAGAACCGTCTCCTTGAGGCCCGGCGCCATGTCCGCGTCGAGCCGCGCGCGCTGCGCGGGCCTGAGCGACTTCATGAAGCCCTCGAACTCCTCCGGCTGCATGGCTGCAAGCTGCCCCACACGCTGGGGGCCAGGGAGCGCCATCAGCTCAGCCATTAAAGCGAAGGTGGGATCGGCGCTGCCGTTTTCGCCCGCGATGGTTTCTCCGGCCGCCGCGCCCATCGGCTGTGCCGTGGGCGGTTGCTTTCCGGCGGCCGGCAGCGCATCCGCCTGTTGCGGGGCGGGCGCGCTCAGCTGATCGAGCTGGTTCAGAATCGTACTCGAAGAGACGGACCCGCCTGAACTTTCGCCGGATGCCGCATTCGCATTTTGATTCGCGCCCATGCTCGCGTTCCGGCTCGCGTCTTCCTGCGCGTTCCGGCTCGGTGAATCCGCGCTCGCCGCGCCGGCCATGTTGTTCGCATCCGCCGGTCCGGCTTGCCCGCTCGCCTGCGCTGCATTCATGCCCGCGTCCGCGGTCGGCGCGCCCGATTGTTCATTGGGCTGCGCATTCCGCGCCTGCTCGGCTTTCTTCTCTGCCTGCGCCTGCCGCTTCTCGTCGAGCCGGTAGATCTGGTTCTCGTAGACGGCATGCAGGACGGACCCTTCGGGAATCGGCGCGCGCCCGTTCATCGCCTGGCGGATGACGGCATTCGACGGCATGCGGTAGAGCAGGTTCTCCACGCTCCACTGCATGGCCGGAAACGCGGCCAGTCGCGCGTTCAGCTCCGTCTCATCCAGGCCCGACGGGTTGAGCTGCTGCCGGAACCAGGCGTCCAGGCCCATGGCGCGCACCGCTTCCACGTCGCCGGGGCGCGGGCCGAAGGTGAAGCGGTTCAGCGCCTGCAGAATGCGCTGGTCGCCCTGCATCTCCGGCGACCTGTACTCGGGACGGCGCGTGCGCTTGTTGGCTGGTATTGAGGGCTGCTGCGGAGGGTCGGCGGGAGCTGCGTCGGGCGACGACTGCGCCGGTTGCGGTGCGGATTGCGCAAAGACGAAGGGAGCCGGCGAGCACAGCGTGCAGCAGAGCAGCGTGGCGAGGCAGGCGCGAAGAGACTCTTGCTTCGATTGTCGTTTCGGCACTCGATTCAGCTCCATGGGTGCTGACGTTCCAGCGCGCGAGAGGGGGGATTATCCCCCAAAAAGGTCGACCCTGAGTAGGCTAACGCCCATTTTAGGGGAAAGTTGCGGCGCCGCTAGAGAAGATGCTTGCGGTTGCGCGCGGGCAGGGAATCTAAAGTTTGCACAGGCTCCAGCGGGATGAGCGTGCCCAGGTCCGGCGACTCGGGCTGGATCCGGCCATCCGGACCCACCGCCAGAACGTAGGTCGTGGGCGCCGTATTGAGCTTGATTTGCACGATCTGGCGATGTTTGCCCCCGAGAGTGAAATGGCCGGTGAAGGGATCGAAGCCGTACACCGAGACGGAGAGCGTGTGTTCTCCCGGAGGCAGTTGCAGAATCAACTGGCCCTGCGCGTCGGTCTCGAGCGGCACGGCTCCGGGAGGCAACGCCGCAGCGGCTGCGTCGCTGGGCGTGCCGCCCAGTTCGGAGATGGATTCGGCCGTCCCCGCCTGCACCATGTTGGTGAGGCCGCAGTCGGGCGGGGGCGGGGGCTGACTGGGTTGGCGGGCTGTCCCGGTGTTGGGCTTGGCGCTTCCGGAGGCGGCCTGGCCGGTTTGCGTTGCACCGGATTGAGACTGGCTCTTGCCTGGCCGGGAGTTCGCAGGCTGAGGAGCGGGGCACGGTCGCTTCTGAGGACGAAAGAGGCCGGACTGGTCGATAGTGGATTCGCTGGGATTTGCTTCGCCGGGACCGGTCGGGCTGGCGCCGGATTCGCTGGGGCTGGGATCGGCGCCGATGATGCGCGTGCCCGAGGGCAGGGTGCTGCTTCTTCCCGTGCCGGGGCCTGCCGGCGCGCCGCCGGACCGCATGCCGTCCACTTCGATCGCCGCACCGGGGACGGGCGCGCCATTGTCGGCCATCACCTGGATGATGAGATTTCCCTGCGGAGCCTGCGGCTGGCTTGCCTGCGGAGCCGGGGCGGATTTCTTCTGAGGCGCAGCCGAGGGGCTGGCCGGCTGCTGGGCCGATGCGCCGGGGGCGAAGGCCATCAGCGCGACGAGGGGGATGCGCCGAGCGATCATTTCAGGCTAAGCGTGGCACAGAAAAGGCGCGAGGGCAAGATTCCAGCGGGACGATGCGCGCGGCGGAAACCGGAAACAGGACCGGCAGCCTGACCCCTGAACTCTGAACCCTGACCCCTGTCCCCTGATCCCTGTCTTTTTCAGCAGCCCCGTTTGCAGCGCGCCATGATCGCCGAGTGCAGGCGCTCGCGCAGGTCCGGCGGCAGATCGAATATTTCGTGAGAGCGGTAGATTTCGATGGTCTTGCGGGTGGTGTTGAAGACCACTTCGCAGTGGCCGCACTTGCGCATGTGCTGCTCGATCTCGGATCGAATGGGGGCGGAAACCGTGTCATCGATCAGGTCGTCGAGAAGCTCAAGAAACTCGGTGCAGGTCACTTCTCACTACCCCTTATTGGGCGCCAGCGCCCCATCGGTTCCCGATGGAGCCGCGGGTGCGGACTTCCTCTTGAAGTAGCGGCTCAACCGCTCGCGCAATTGCAGCCGCGCGCGCAACAGGCGCGACTTGACCGCCGGCACGCTCAAGCCCAGCGTTTCCGCGGTCTCTTCCGTCGACAGGCCTTCCACGTCGCGCAGGGCGAAGACCACGCGAAAGCCCTGCGGCAAGCCCTGAATGGTCTTGCGCAGAATCTCGGCCAGCTCGGACTGGTTGTAGTTTTGTTCCGGGTTGGGCGCCCAGTCGGCGAAGTCGCGGGGTACGCTGCCCTCTTCGGTCTTCAGATCCTCGTCGATCGAGACCATTTTGCCGGTGCGCCGCTTGCGCAGCCGCATCAGGCTTTCGTTCACTGCAATTCGTACCAGCCATGTATAGAACTTCGCGTTTCCCTGGAACTGATCGAGCTTTTCGTAGGCCTTGAGGAACGCGTCCTGCATCACGTCCTCGGCGTCTTCCCGGTTCTGCGTGATGTGCTGCGCAATGCGGAAGATCTGCCGCTCGTACTTGCGGACCAGCTCGTCGTAGGCCGAAACATCCCCCGCCCTCACCTTGTCTACGAGGGCCAGATCGGGGTGCTGCTCGTTTTGTCCTGCAATCGATTGGATGGTCGACATGACGGTAGGATGCGAGAATTCCAGGATTCCACGGACTCAGGGGGAAGGCTTCGATCCGGTCCATCCGGCATTTGACCGGAACCCATAGCCAAAGTGTACTGGACCGGGCTGTGGAGGGCCAAACCGCCCCGGCGGGGCTGGCCCGATCCTGAGCCCCGCGCCTTCCCCGGCCGCATGACTGAATCCCGGCCTCGAGCCTCCACGCCATCGGGTGAGGGCCTGACACCGATGGGTCACATCGCGAAAATTGACCCCTCCGTGGGAGTCCGCGCTCCATCGAGGGGAGCGGCTTCCCGAATCCTGCAGGCATGCGCCGCGGAGGGCGCATTTTGGGCGCGCACAAAGCTCTTTTCCCAAATCCCCACCGCGGGAGTACCACTTCCAGGCCATTACGTGCGAGATGTGCCTTGAGGGCGCGTCTAAATATCCGTAACGCTCGAGATTCCTACCCATCCGCGCGGCGGGAGGATCGGCGCTAGAGTGAAGACATGGATTCGCGGTTTTCCCCCTGCTTCTTGCATAGCCATGGCCGCCCCGTTCGCCGGGGATGGCGCCTCTCGTTGCTGCCGTTTTTCCTGGTTTTGTGTGTGCTTCTCCTTCCCGCGCAGCCCTCCTGGGCGCAAAGCGCAAGCGGCACAGGCGACGCCGCCGCGCGCAGCGCCAAGTCCACGGTGACCAAGGGAAAATCCACAGCGAAGAAACCGGCCGAGCATACCACTTCGCCGGCCGCCCACCATCGCCGGCGCCGGTATGTGGCCAGCCGCGCGGCGCGCCGGGCGCGCACGGCCCGCATCCGGCAGGCGTTCGTGGTCTCCACCGAGCTGCGGCCCATGGCGCAGCAGCTCGCTTTGCTGCGTACGCCGGAGGCCTACGCAGGCGTGACCGAATATGCGCACAGGCACGCCGGTGAAGCGGCGGCCGCGGCTTATCTCGCGCTGGGCCACGCGTATCTGCTCGACCGGCGCTTTGCTGAAGCGGAGTCCAGCCTGGCCGCGGCGCGGCGCTCGGGCGAGGATCTGGCCGACTACGCCGATTTTCTGGATGCGGAGGCGAGCCACCAGGGCGGCGATAATCCCGCCGCGGAAAAACTGCTCAAGGGCTTTGCCGATCGCTATCCCGACAGCATCTTCGTGGACCAGGCGCCGGAGCTCGAAGCCAGCGTGCTTCTTGCCATGAACGATCCTGCCGGCGCGCGCGCCGCTCTGGAGAACGCCGCGGACACGGACGCCGTGGACCGCGCCGGCTACCAGCTCGCCGAGGGCCAAGTGGATCTGGCGCTGGGCAACGTGACGGCGGCGAACGCAGTCCTCAAGAAGCTGCTCCTCGACCATCCTTTGACGTCGGAAGCGCAGACCGCGCTGCTCAAGCTCACGCAGACCGGCGCCGCATCGCTGCTGACCGTGGCCGATCTGCGCACCCTGGGCGACGCCTACTATGACGCCGGCCGCTACAGCGAGGCCGAAGAGCAGTATCGCGCGCTGGCGCAGGCGCCGGAGCTGAGCGCCATGGACCGCGCCGGCTTTGCCGTGGCCGAAGCTGCGTGCCAATGGAAACTGAAGCGCCTCACCCCCGCGCAGCTGCAGGCGCTGCCCGATACCGACGACGAGAACGGCGCCAGAAGGCTCGAGCTCCTGATGGAGCTGGCGCGCGATCGCGACGACGAGCCCGATCAGCAACAGATTCTCTCGGAGATGGAGACGCGCTTCCCGCGCAGCCCGTGGCTGGCCGAGGCGCTCTTCTCCGCCGGCAACATGTACCTGCTCAAGCGCGACTACCCCAAGGCGATTGAATACTACAGCTACCTCGCCGCGCATTTTTCCGCGAGCAAAGACGCTGCCGCGGCGCACTGGCGCGCGGGCTGGTTGAATTACCGCCTGGGCAACTACGCTGAGGCGGCGCGTCTCTTCGACGAGCAGATCAAGCTCTACCCCTCGGCCGACGAGACCGTCTCCGCCCTCTACTGGCGCGGGCGCCTCTATGAAACGCAGGACCACTACCCCGCGCTGGCCGCAGCCAACTACCGCGCCATCATCCGCGCCTACCAGCATTACTTCTACGCGCAGATGGCCCGCGAGCGGCTGGCCGAGTTGAGCAAAACCGCTTCGGAGGCAGGGCCCGAGCCCGATCCGCAACTGGACCAGTTCCAGCCCCTGCCCGAGCCCAAGCTCATGGACAGCTTCCCCGTGGACAGCCCGCATCTGGCCAAGGCCAAGCTGCTGGCCAACGCCGGGCTGAACGAGTTTATCGCCGCCGAGATCAAGGCCGATCCCGACTCCGACTCCTGGAGCGCGCTCGCCGAAGCCCAGATCTACTCGAACTACGGCGAAACCTTCCGCGCCATTCACGCGCTGAAGCGGGCGCTGCCCTACGCCTCCACCGCATCCATCTCTTCGATTCCGCTCATCTACTGGCGCATCCTCTATCCCGAACCCTACTGGGAGACGATCAAAACCGAATCGGCGCGCTACAACCTGAACCCCTACCTCGTTGCCTCGCTCATCCGCCAGGAATCGGAGTTCAACCCGGCGGCCGTCTCCTACGCCAACGCCTACGGGCTCATGCAGCTCCTTCCCGTGGTGGGCCACCAGATGGCGCGCGAGCTGGGCATGACGCACTTTCAGACCTTCCAGCTTCTCGATCCCGAAACCAACATCAAGCTGGGCACGCGTTATCTGCGCCAGATGCTGGACAAGTTCAACGGCGTGGAGGAGTACGCGCTGGCCGCTTACAACGCCGGCGATAACCGCGTTACCGACTGGGAGGCCGCGGGACCGTACAGCGGCATGGATGAGTTCGTGGAGTCGATCCCGTTTACGCAGACCCGCGAATACGTCGAAGCCATCCTGCGCAACGAGGAGACTTACAAGGCCATCGACGAATTTGCCGCCGCCCATGACCGCGCCGGCATGGAAGCATCTAAATAGACGCAGGGGCGAAGAGCGAGGCGCGGCAAGCAGGAGCGGTAACCGGAAAGGAGCATCCGAATTGGCGAGGATAGGGACGCAGGTACCCAGAATGGGGAGTAACGCCGGATACTCCTCTGCGTCGAATCTGATTGACGGAATCCGGGGCCTGCGGCAACACTGTCTTTCAACCATCGTCACAGGGCCTTCTTCACTGCGGTTGTTTTTTTTAGAAATTAAAAGAAGAGAGAGCCGGCGCACGCCAGAGCCGGCCGCGGCGTGACCACATCAGCACCCCACATCCGTATCAGGGAGGGAAAGATGGCAGCCGACCTTGAATATTTGGAAGAATGGATCCCCGAAAGAATGGACCCCGGCACGGTTTTCCTGCTGGAAAACCAGGCGAAGCTTGGCCAGGCGCAGAATCCTTACGTAGCCGTCATGTCGTGCCCGCGATGCGGCACGCTCGGCCTCATCACGCGGCGCCAGCTATACAGCGGAGAGATGATGATCTGCGGCGCCGACGTGTGCACCGCCGAATACCGTCTCGACGGCGAGAGCATCTGCTACCGCAAGGCGCAGTAAAGAGGTTGCCCCATCCTTTCCGCGTTTTGTGCGGAAAGGGCGAGAACGATTCGATCGTGAAGCGGCGAGCCTACTGCTGCAGTTTGTAATCCGCGTTGCTGGTATGCGCGCTCACCTGCGCGGGCGTGGGCAACTGGCTGTTCTCCCATCCGCCGCCGAGGGCCTGCACCAGCTCGACGGCCGACATCATCTCGCTGACCTCCAGCGCATTGAGCGACTGCTGGTTGCTGAGCAGAGTGGTCTGCGCCAGGGTCACGTCCACGTAGGGATCGACGCCGGTGTTGTAACGCTGCATCTCCATGTCGAGATACTGCTGCGATGAGTCGACCGCCTCCCTCTGGCGCAGAATCTGCTGTGAGTAAATGCGCGTGGCGGCGAGAGAGTCTTCGACCTGCTGAAACGCGGTGAGCGTGGTCTGGCGGTAATTGGCCAGGTCGGCGTTGTACTGAGCCGTGTACTGGTGCAGCTCGGCGCGGTAGAGCCCGGCGTCGAAGATGATCTGCGAGGCCGATGTGCCGAAAGACCAGATGCCGCTGGGCAGGTCGAAAAGATGCTTCAGCGTGGCCGACTCGAAGCCGCCTTCGGCCGAGATAGTCACATTGGGAAAGAATGCGCCGTAGCCGATGCCGATGGTGGCGTTGGCCGCGGCCAGCGTGCGCTCGGCGGCGGCCACGTCAGG
>JASHTS010000229.1 GCA_030040425.1 Acidobacteriaceae bacterium
GATGTACTACGTCGCGACTCCCGGACACTACCTTGGTGAAGCTCTGGTATTGAATATACCCGGAGGTACCTACAAAGCAGAGTGGGTTGACCCTGCTCTGGGTTCAGTGCTCGGTTCCGCCACGTTCGTCCACCAGGGCGGCAATCAAGAGCTTGCGACACCCGAATATGAATTGGACATCGCCTTGCGGATAGTGCGCGTCCATTGAGGTGCGACTACTCAAACCCTTTGCAAAATGCAGCCGCCGCATCAAGCGTGACCAATAGAAGATTCCAGGAAGATAGAGACTAAATACGAAACTGAAACTGCGCCTGAGGGAGGGCTGAGCCGAGTCATCCTCGATCTGGCCGCGCTCCTGTTGGGCTCTCTCTTTTGCGCAGCCATCTGGTAGGGACCTGCGGCTACGGCAAAGATTGCCGGCAGCGCCCGGCTCATTGCCTGACCCGCTTTCATTGGAGTTCGCTCGAATTGGTTTCGCGAGCCCGTCAATCCTCCCGATCCCGGACTCTCCTAGTCCGCCTGGAACGCAAAGCTCGATTGATGAGAATGAAGCCGAAAACGCGCCGCTGGAGTTCCCTTGGGGCCTGGCGTCAAGGAAAAGACGCTTCCGGAAAGCCTTTCGCCGGACCGCGCGCTGGTGATGTAGAGGGTCGCGAGATCAGTTCCTCCGAAGGCGCAGGTAGTCGGGTTCTGCACCGGAAGACGCACGGTGCGATCGACGCGGCCATCCGGAGCAACGCGGATGATGCATCCGGCTCCCGGCCGTGTATTCCAGAGGAAACCCTCCTCGTCCACGGCCGAGCCATCAGGAACGCCGTGCTCATACCGGCAGAGGAATGGCATTTCTCTCGAGATTGTCCCTGTGCCGCGGTCGTAGTCATACGCATACAGAACATTGGCCACAGTATCCCCGAAATAAAACTTAGTGGAATCGGGACTCCAGGCGACCGTGTTGGCAATGCCGACTCCGTGCTTCCATTCGGTAGCTCGCCCATTCGCATCAATCCTCAAAAGCTTCCCGTCTTTGAAATCGGCCGCGACCTCTTCACCGTTCGGACCAACGTTGTTGGCCATCGTCCCGGCCCAGAGCACTCCCAGCGGATCGACGCCGGCATCATTGAACCGCATCCGCGGTGCCTCTTTGAGCATGTAGAGAGTTTTTACTTCCGGATGGGTCTGCGGGTTCCAAAACCCTACTCTCGAGGCAAAGACAAGCAAAAATACTTCTGAATCCTCAGTGAGGTTCACGGAAGTGACCGGCTCGCCGAAAAGCCACGTCCTGGTCGTCCGCTGCGTGGGCTCAAATTCGTGTACGAGAAATCGATTGATATCGACCCAGTACAAAGCTGAATGCTGAGGGTGCCACACGGCCCCTTCGCCGCAGATATCGCCGGCAGCGACGGCGCACTCAATAGCATGTTCCGCGGGCATCCGTTGACCTTTCCTGCTCCTGAGGCCTGATCTTCAAAAGAAGAAAATATTGAGTACGGTAAACATCACCAGCACCACTGCGGCATAGAAGACCGGCCTTCGAAACCACGGCACTTCGGCGTCTCTTGACGTGTTTGTATCCTGACGGGAAAAGACCAGCCCGTTCAGGCGATCGGGGTTCGGAGGCTTGGAGAGAAATGAAAGCACAATGACGACCACAAATCCGGAGCAAAGACCCCATACAGCTGCCCATAATGTAGCGGCCATAGTTGACGCCAGGTGCAGTACGCCCGACCGGTAAAGAATGTACTCGGTTGCTGTTCCGGCAAGGCCTGCGATCATCCCCAAGAATCCCGCGGTCGCCGAGGGTCGCTTCCACAGCATTCCCAGGAGAAACACGATGAAAAACGGGGAGATAAAGAGCCCGGCGACCATAGTCATGTAGTCCATAAGATTATTGAAGCGGAGGACGATGAACGACGATGCGCAGGCCAGAAGGGTGCCTCCGACCGTGGCGATCTTGCCCACAATAAAGTAATGGCGATCCGGCTTCTGCTTAACGAGATAGGTCTGGTAGATGTCGTAGGTGAAGACGGTGTTGAATGCAGTGACATTGCCCGCCATTCCCGACATGAAGCTCGCAAGCAGGGCAGTAATTCCCAGACCCAACATGCCAGGACCGTAAAAGGTAGACATCAGGACGGGCAGCGCAAGGTTATAGTTGCGGCCCACGACCGCTGGCGCGATGGCCAGCGCGAGCATGCCCTGCACCGTGACCACCGCCGGAAACAGCATCTTCGGAACCGCGGCCACGAGCGGCGTTTTGCGTGCGGAGGAGAGATCGCGGGCGGCCATGGCGCGCTGGACGAGAAGGAAGTCCGTACACCAATATGCCGGTGCCGCGCAAAGACCTTCGCCAACGACCATCACCCACCACGGCACTCCCAGCGGATCTCCAGCGGCGCCCATGCCGCGCCACGTGTGCACGTAACCTGAGGGCAGCTTCGCTAGAAGCGCGTGCCATCCGCCTACTGCATGCAGGCCGAGGAAGGTGAGGGGAAGGAAGCCGAGAACGATCAGGACAAACTGGATGCACTCGTTGTAGATCGATGAGGAAAGCCCTCCCCAGAAGACAAACAATAGAACTACGACCCCCGCAAGACAGACGCTCACAAAGAATGGCCAGTTGAGCATGGTCTGAAAGATCACGGCAAATGCGAACATGTCGATGCCAGCCATGAGAACGGTGAGCACGGCAAAGCTGAGGGCGCTGAGGAGGTGGGCCCGCTGGTCAAAACGCAAGCGCAGATACTCAGGCACGCTGCGGATCTGATTTGCATAATAGAAGCGCACCATGAACATGCCCAGGAACACCATGGCCGGAATAGCGCCGATCCAGTACCAATGGTTAGTGCGCATCCCGTACTTTGCGCCATTGGCGACCATGCCCATCACTTCCAGCGCTCCCAGGTTCGCTGACATGAAGGCGATGCCGGTAACCCAATGTGAGAAGTTGCGCCGGGAGAGCAGAAAGTCGGACGAGGTCTTCATTTTGCCTTTGAAGGCAAAGCCAACGCTCAGCACCACGAGAAAATAAAGGATGATGATGGTGAAGTCGATCGCGCCAAGGTGAACGTGCATCGGCTGATGATTCCTTTCGCTACCTTCCATTGAACCGTGTTATTCAATGCAGTCGGTATGTTTGTGCGGACGAGGAGAGTTGGCAGCCTCTCCCGTTATTTGCTGGCCGAACCCACGGCGTCGAGCAGAAGCACCCAGTCACTGTCGCCAGCGGCGTTTGTTCCTGGAGGAGTGAGCTTACGGCTGCCAGTATTGGGGAACGGCGAGCCCGCAATAACTTGATACGTTCCAGAGCTTGGATCGAACCACTCGGCGGAAGCCGGACCGCGCAAGCGAGCCATGTTGACGGTGATCGCGCGAGCGGTGGGCATATAAACGACCACATAGGAACCGTCGGCGGTTCGGGCGGCTGTTGCATAGTCGCTGTCGCTTACCTTAAGGTCCATACGCGCACTCAATTGCTGCGAATCGAAATGGATCTCGTCGCTGCCGAACGCGCCGTACCCTGCGGTTACGGTTTCATGCTGCTGGTCGGGCACCAGGTCCTGCCACGGCAGCGAAGTGAAAAAATTCTTCCAGATTTCCAGCTGCGCAACGCCGGGCGTATCAAGATATCCATCCCATCCGGGCGTAAGGCTCCATGTATACCGGTTGCCATAAAACTGGCCGATGCCGCCGCTCAAGGTTGTCCAGTAATCCTCGCGCCGCAGCACCTCGGGCGTGCCGTAGTCGGTTGGCGTACCCACCTGCTCCAGATCGTAGTGCGCTTCAACCAGAAATGAGGGGATCACCGGTTTCTGGTTATAACTGTGTAACATCTGGATATAAGTGGCTGAATACGTATAAGTGCCATTTATTGAGACCAGCGGCGCCCAGCCTGGATCGTCGAGCGAGGAGCTTGTGTTGACATTGAGTTCCACGGTTTGTAACTGGTCAGGCGCCTGCGACTGAATGCCTCTCGCTACCGCCTGCGCCAGCGCATCGTCGGCGGGCACGCGCCAATTATTGAAGTCGTTGCCGCTGATCCAGCCCACGTTTGCGTACTTCTTATATCGGCCGCCGAGATACTGGCCGTAGCTATACGCGGCTTTCACGCCGTTGTTGCGCAGCGTTGGCAGCCAGCCAATGGTCTCCATCGGATCAATAAAGACGTAAATATCATGCGCTGCGGCAATCTCCACCATGTGATCGAGGCGCGTAAAGTACGCCTCGTTGGGTTTGGTGAGGTCGTAATGGGTGTAGTCGGTTCCCCCGGCCACATAGCCGGAGAACGGAGCTATGCCATCCGGAGTGCGGCCCTCCTCATTATCAGGAAAATCCCTTCCCGCACAGCTCACATCGATCCATCCCGCAGTGTTGAAGCCATGCGCCTCGCGGTCGGCAAAATATTTCTCCGCGTCCTGCTCGGTGAGCCTCCCCATCAGACCTTGCGGAGAATCGCCCACCATGAAAAAGGGATGGCCGTTCTGGTCGACAAGATAGCGATGGTTTTCGCTCAACCTGAGCGGATACACGGGCCGGTAGCTGCTTCTGGGCGGCGCCGCAGGGCCCGTGGATTGAGCCCGCGCAGCGGGCGCCGGCGGCAGTGCTAAAGCTCCCAGCAAAAAGATTGGAAGGGTTCGGAAATGATTGCGGATGACCTTCGATCTCACGCGTCCCTCGCAGGCGATCATGATCTTCTTTTTGATCAATAGGCTCTTGCCGCGGTTGCGGCGGGAGCGGTTGCTATCCTGTCCAGTGCAGATGCCTCTTCAAGAATGCGAATGTTCCTACGCCATGAATCTCGTGCGGGTCGTTGAACAACTCAATCTCAGTCTCGTCGCCCCGACCCAGCACGTCGTAGAACCTGCGCACACGGGCATATTCAAAGGGGAGCATTTCTTTAATCCTGACCGGATCCTCGTGGTCGCGCTCGACCATGAAGGGCCGTGGCGCCAGGAGCTCGGCGAGCTCAGCCTGATTCACGATGTTGGCCAAATTGAATTCGTACATGTCGCATTCCTTGGTTAACATGCAGCTCTGCTGCGCCAGCACGGTTGTCCTCTTCCACACCCATGCATTGAAATCGCCGGCGCAGATGGAAAGCGCATAGCGGCCGAGACGCTGCGGAACGCGCACCGCCGTCTTGCCTCCGAAGGAAAGTCCGTAGAAGCCGATCCGCTCCGGGGCGATGAAGGGGGAGGGTCGAGAGCCAGTTCAAAGTCTGCTCATAACTGACATGTCAATTATGAGCAGATTAGTGGAATGTTTTCAAGGAAGTCAAGCAAATTTGCACTTCCTCGGCCGCATTTCTCTAAGCCTATTACAATCAGTCGACTATTGAATTTTTTGGATGGCATTCCAGCGGCCCCCCGGATCTGCTCCTACGCTCGCGGCCGGAAAAGCAGGCTGCAGATTGGCAAGAAGCTTCGGCGCCCTCTCTGCGATATTGACATCGCAATAAAAACCGGATTGAATGGCCTGGAGATGAGAAGTCATCGCCATAGCGATGCTCCAGGGTTCTCTGCGCCCCTCTGGAACAAGGCGTATTTTCGCATCCGCGAGCGCATTCTGCGTGGCGAGTGGAGCCCCGGCGAAGCTCTTTCCGCGCGGCGTCTTGCAGGGGAATTCGGCATGAGCCTGCTCCCGATCTCCCAGGCTTTTCGCCAGCTGGAGAGCGAAAAGCTGCTGGAAAGCCGCCCCCGCGCCGGGACCCGAGTCCGCGTTCCCCAGCCCGAGGAAATTCGCGGCCGCTGCATCGTCCGCGAAGCCCTCGAGGCGCAGTCGGCGCGGCTCTGCTCGCTAAATGCAACCATGAAGGAGCGCGTGGAGCTGATCCGACTGGCCCAGCAGCTGGACACGCTCTACGACCGATTCGGGCGGAGCGGCAGCGATTCGGAGTTGCAGTACGCGGTTCACACCCTTCATTTCGAGTTGCACATGCGCATAGCTGAATATGCCCGCTGCGAAGAACTCAAGGACGCCATCGAAAAGAATCAAGTGCTGATCTACAACTGGTTCTTCGACCTGGCCACCAATCGCCGCACTCTTCCCGCCGCATTTCATGCGCAGCTTCTGCAGGTCGTTACGGGGGCCGATCCCCTTGCCGCCGATGAAGCCATGCGCGCTCATGTCAAGTACGGAGTTTCCGATCTGATTGAGCAAAGCGTCATCCCGGCAAGCAACGACTGGAGACGGAGGCGTTCCCACGGCGGCGACAAGGACGGCCATCTCCCAGCGGAGAAGTTGTCTCCCCGGGCGGCCGTCAAATAAGAGGGTGCCGGCGCATACCTGCCTCAGCGGAACAACAGCGGCGCAAACGCGGCAAGGTTGCGGCGCCAGACCATCCACGTGTGATTCCCGGGTGTCTCAATATAAGTATGCCGAATGTCTTCCTTCGTCAGCCATTGGTTGAAGTCCTGGTTGATACTCAGCAAACCATCCTCCTTGCCGCAAGCAACCCACAGCAGGTGCAGCCGGGGATTGATGGAAGCGTTCAATTCTGGAAACTCCTGGTTGAAGTTGTCGCGCAGACCGCCCGAGCTGAACATGCCCACCCAGCCGAACCGGTCAAGATTGTTGAGCCCGATGATCGCCGACTGCGCTGCGCCCATGGACAGTCCGGCGATGGCTGTCGAGTCGCGATCGGTGAGCACATTGAAGTCGCGCTGAACCCTCGGCATCACTTCGTTGAAGAGCGATTCCTTGAACCGCTCAAAGTTGCGGGCTCGCAGCTCGTCGTTCCAGTACGCGTTTGGCCTTAGAATCTCCGCCCCGCCATACCCTGTCGGCATCACTACGATCATCGGTTTGGCTTTGCCTTCGTCGATTACGTGATCGAGGATGCGATTGGCATAGGCAACTTCGAGCCAGCTGCTCGACATCTGCCCATAGCCATGCAGCAGATACAGCACCGGATACCGGGTAGGGGTGTGCGCGTCGTAGCCCGGCGGCGTGTAAACATAGAAATCGCGCTCGTCGCCCACCACTGCCGACTTGAAAAAGTAATGATCGATAACCCCATGCGGAATGTCGCTGATCTCCCACGGCAGCGACGCAGGTCCCGGCACATGGACCATGGTTTCGCTTTGCAGAAGGTTGGGAAGAAGCAAAGGATTCAAGGGATCGATGACGGGGATTCCAGTGTCCTGAAAGATATAGCCGTAGTAATCCGGTTCGAGCGGCTCGGTCGTCAGGCTCCATACGCCCAGGTCGTCTTTCTGCATGATGACCGGCTTCTCGCCGTCGATCTGAACGAACATCTCCAGCGATGAAGGCCGGAACGCGCGAAAGGTGACGCTGCCGTCAGGATGCACCTCCGGCGAGACGAGTGGTCCCGGAATGGGCGGGAGGGCTTGACTGCTGGCGGCATCAACGCTTGCGAACCATTTGCCCGAAGGGTTGTGGTTGTTCCAGTGGCCGGGCCATGACCAGGTTCCGACGCCGGTGATCTTGTCCCCCCGCAGTATTCCGGTATACAGCGCAGTCAGTCCCACCGAAACGCTTTTCGGCAATTCAGTGCGGCGGATAACGACGCCGTCTGTGTCGAACTGCAGAACCTCAAGTTTGGAGGTAGCACCATTACGGCAGTGCGATTCGCCTTCGCGTCCTTGAAACGTCCAGCGGCAACCTCCCTCTCGGCCAGGCGCACATTGATCGGCTTCGCATTCGATCATCGAAGCAGGAATCGTCACGGCCGAAGCGGGCGGCGGCGCGGGAAGGGACGCTCGCATCTCCGCGGACCAGCGGCCCGCCAGGTGCTCGTCATTCCAGTGCCCGTTCCAGGACCACACTACTGTACCCTCTACGCGATCGCCGCGAAGCGTTCCCTTGTACACTGCGGTCAGTCCGTACGAAGAGCTGTTGGGAAGATCGATGCGCCGAATCTCAACACCACCGTCATCCAAGCGCTCGACGACTACAGTCGCTTCGGCGCCGTTGCTCCAAACGGCTCTTCCCATCACGCCGCTGAATCTCCATGTGCCGCTCACCCCAGTATCCGGGGCGCATTGTTCTCCCGTGCATTCTGTCTCCGTCATTGCCGCTGGAAGACTTGCCGAAGCGGACGTTTCCTGCGCACGAGCACGCTCAGTCGCCATGAACGCCATGAGAAGGACGAGGAAACCGGCTAGCATTCCCCACCGGGTCCCATATCTGGCTGAGAACATGCGCATCTCCCTCAGACTCGTTTGAAGCTGAAAATAAGCAAGCTCCGCGCGCCGGAGTGTCGACCCGTGATTCTGCGGGCGCAGCTGCGATCGTAGAGCAGCCGCCGGAGCTTGGAATAGAGGATTTCCATCCTTCTCACTTGAAAAGTCACGAGACGAGGCGCGGCAACGCTGCCCCGCGATCTCCCGCGGCAACTCAGTTCCCCGTTTGCGACGAATTCGGCGCCACAGACACGGCAGTCGCCTTGCCGTCGTAATCTACTTCTCCATCAGCATCCCTAGAGGCAGCTTCTCCCACACCATGGCCGGGCCGTACAACCACGATGCGAAACTTCAGACGTTGCGGCATTCCCGCAAAACTGCCAATCCGATCTTCAATCGTCAGCTTGCCCTGCGCGTCATTCCAGCGTATTCGAATGACGGCGTGCGCGCCGTCTTCGTAGCGGTAGCTGTCGCCCTCGTCCTGGTAGAGGTCGAACTCGCCGTCAGCGCCCGGATAGATACGCAGTTCGATCGGATCTTCCGGCTTCTGATTGGCGTAATCAATCTCCGGACCGAGTGGAACGATGGAGCCGGCGCGAATGAAGAGCGGCAAAGTTTCAAGCGGTGCGGACACAGCGCGCTCTTCACCACCGGCTATCTTCTCGCCGGACCAGAAGTCATACCAGGCTGGCGCGCTCGGGAAATAGATGTCGCGCTGTTGCCCGCCATCCTTCCAAACCGGGCTTACCAGGAACGCGGGGCCGAACATGTATTCATCCGCGATATCTTCCACTTTAGGATCAGTGCGCCAGTCCATCACCAGCGGCCGCTGAATGGTGTAATCGTCGCTCGTGACCTTCCACGCCAGCGAGTAGAGGTAAGGCATCATCCGGTAGCGCAGCTTATCGTACATCCCCAGTGCCGGCGCAACTTTGTCGTAGGTCCATATCTCGTTGTTCGGGCGTCGGCCGTGCGTTCTGAAGATCGGACAAAAGACGCCGAACTCAAACCAGCGAAGATACAGGTCCTGGTAATCCGGCGAGGTCATGGATGCGCCGGGATAATCGGGAAAGTATCCGGCAACATCGGTCGTCCAATACGGCATGCCGCTCGCCGCATAGTTCAGGCCGGCTGCAATTTGATGCCGGAATGACCAATGTGTAGGATATGTGTCACCGCTCCAAACAATAATGCCGTTGCGCTGCTCGCCGAAAAATGCCGAGCGCGTCAGCAGTACCACTCGCTTCTCCTGATTTGTCTGCTTCCAATGGTCCGCTATGCCCCCGGTGTGGAGCAGCGGATACACGTTGGTGTACATGGTTCCGCTTCCGATCGCGAGCTTTTTGCCGAACAGAAGCACGTCGCCTTGATGTGGACCGGAGTCGGGCTCCGACGCATCCAGCCAGAACGCATCCCATCCCTGTGCAAGGAGCGGACCCGGGAGAGAGTTCCAGAAAAAGTCGCGCGCGGCGGGATTGGTGGCGTCATAGGCCATGGTGCCGGGAACGAGCCATCCATTCGCCTTCATGCGCTGGTAATTGATCGAGTCGCTCTTATAGTCACCCCAGACCGAAAGCATCGCATGGATATTCTCGTTGTGCAGTTCCTTCAACTCTTCGGGAATATCGGGATAGGTGGACCGAAAAGGAAGATCGCCCATTGCCTTCCACCAGCCTCCATCCTGCACAATACAATCCAGCGGAAGGTTCGCCGATCGATAGCGTTTGGCAATGTCGAGAACCTCGTTCTCCGAGCGATACGAGTCTTTCGACTGCAGAAATCCGTAGGCCCACTTGGGAAGGAGCGGAGCTTCGCCGGTCATCTGGCGATAACTGCGGATGATGCTGTCGAACTCCGGCCCGTAGAGGAAGTAATAATCGATCGCGTCTTCTGCCGCAGAGCTGAAGCTGTAAACCTGCGGGTAGCGGTCATCGAAATAAGTGAGGGAGGCGGTGTTCCACAACAGGCCATAACCGCAGGTGGAAAGCAGCAACGGTACGGCGATATCGGTATTGTCCTGGCCAAGCTCGATGGTCGCCCCGCGATAGCTGAACATGCCGTTCTGGTGCTGACCCAGTCCGTAGAGGCCCTCGGTCATGGTGGGCGAAAAACGATCTTCGGTATGAAATGCGTGCACGCCGTTGACGACTTCAGGGTCGTAGGTGCGCGGGATATCGGGACCCTCGCGTAGAAGCACCGTACCGTCGGAGGTCGAATAAACCAGGCTGCCGCTGCTCTTCAAAATCTGAACCGTCAGCCTGCCAGTGTTCGTGGATGCGCTGTCGCTGCCCTGCGCAAAGGTCGTTTTTACACCGGGGCACGATTTCGATTGAGGCAGCATCCAGGGTTGCGCCGGCGATGCGGCTTGCACCGGCGCGCTGCCCGGATACGCGAGCACATGTATGACCGAGTCGGTGCACGCAATCACACGTACCGTTTCTGTGCCGACTGTGGCTTCAAAGCCGGATGCCGTCGCAAGCACTTTGACCGAGTCGAGTTTTGCCGGCGCCGCACTAAAACCGGCTCGGGCTCCGGCAAAGAGAAGACACGCCAAAATGGATAATCTCGTATACATGCCTGGCTAAACCCGCGTTGGTTCGATCTTCAGCGTCCAGGCGTACTCGCAGGGACGATTCACTTGCTGCTGAAGATTCTCAGGAAAGACGATGGTTGTGCCGCGGTCCGCATCGAAGCGCCATTGCAGGGCCTGATCCAACCCGAGCAGCTTCACTGACGAGTTCTCTTTTGGGCGCACAGATTTGAGCACCAGTTGCGTGCCTGGCCAAGCAGTGGGAATTGCATTGATGAGGCGGAGATCCTTCGCACGGGTATAGCGAATGGTGTCGCCTTCCGCCCAATTTCCGTCATCGCGCGGACGCGTTGCATAAACTGCCTCGCCGTTTACGCGCAGCCGCACGCCGGCAGCCTTCATCTGGCGGACAGCCTCGGGATGGAACTCCCCCATGGCGCTGGGGCCAACGCCTACCATCAATCCCCCGCCCTTCGCCACCGTGTCGGTGAGCATTCGCACGATCCATGCGGTTCCCTTGTATTTGGAGGCGTCTGGCTCGTGCGAGAAGTCAGTGCCCAGGGGATCGATTGAAAACCATGGCTTGTCGGAACCGACCTGCGAGGCGGGCACAGCGCGCTCCGGGGTGAAGTAATCGCCGTAGTTGCCAATGTCGCGGTCGCGCAGCATCACATTGGGCTGAATCTTGCGCAGCTCCAAGATGGTGGCGCGAAGTGGCGGCCACACCTTCGGGCCCAGCCACATGTCCAGGCCGATCATGTCGATGGTTCCATAATTGGTCAGCAGCTCCACCAGTCGCGCGCCATGCCGCTGCATCATGCGCGCGACTTTCGCGTCCGTGGGATCGGGTACGATGACCGGGTGTCCATGATAGGTACGCAGCGAGCGCTCGATATCGCGGGCGGTCATCAGCTCTGCCGAGGAAGGAACCTCCAGGGGATGGACGACGTAAGGGCGAAAGTCCGCGTCATACCAGTCGGGACGCGAGAAATAGAGATCGATCTTGATGCCACGCCTGTGCGCCGCGTCGCATAGCTCCTTTCCCACGTCGCGCCGAAATGGCGTTTCCATGATGGAGCAGTCGAGATCGCAGGACTCAATGCGCGGTCCGCCCGGTGCCATCCAGTTGGCGCGATTCTTTACCCGCGTGCGCGTATCGGACATCGAAAAGCCTTCGTGATGCTTTGAAGTGAAGGCAAACATCTTCATCCCGCTTTCGGAAAAGATGTTCATCCACGTGTCGGCATCGAAACCGGCCGGGTTCCAGGTCTTATAAAGTTCGTTGTACTTCTGCCGCTCGGCAAAAGACAGATCGAGAAATGGCCACGACTCCGGGCCCTGATTCCGGATGGAAGAAATGCCCCAATGAATCCTGGCCCCGAATCTCATGTCTTGAAAGGCTTCGTAAGCGCTTGCGGGCGCGTTCCGGTAGCCGTTTATTGGCATCCGCTCGATGTACGGATCATCCTTGAGCTGGGAGAGAGGAAAGCCGTGATAGCGTCCTGGCAGTCGGGCCAGCGCGGAAGGTATCCAGGGCGACGGGACCGCTGCCGCCGCCGATGCGAGGGATTGTCTGCGATTGACGTGATTCACGGTTTTGGCCACTGCTTCACTGCGGGGGACGGCCTCGGAGTTCATCGTGCCGGGATTCGCCCTTCGAGCGCGAGCACAAGGTCCAGTATAACTACTATGTCAGAAAACGTTATGGACGATCAACAGATTTTTGGTAACTCTATTTTTATCTTCTTGTTGTCGGCATACATCTGCGTACTGTTCTTGGGTTTGATATGTCAATCAAAACTGAAGACCTTCGCCAGATCTGGCTCAAGACCACGGAATCGAGGGAGGAAGGCGAGAATCGCATCCAAATCGGCTGCCCGGACCGGATCGCCAATTTTGTTGAGATTCATCTATCAGTCTTCCGCACCTGAGGACGACTCACCGACTGCAGAATCCGGTTCACAACTACCTCATGCCAGCGTTTACCCGTCCTGGTGGCGACTCCCTCTGCGTTGAGGCGCTCGGCAATCCTGTCGAATGCTAAACCGTCGGCCCTGAGAGCACGCATGCGCTCGATGGCCATTTTTTCGCCCTCGTCCCTGCCAAATGGCTTACGCCCCTCACATCGACCCTGGGCGGCCCGTTTCCGCATCCCCGCCGCACGAAGTTTCAGAACAATCTGGCTCTTGTCGTACTGTGCCACCGCTCCCATCATCTGGCGCATCAAGATCGGGGTCGGATCGATAGCCATCAAATCCGGCTCGGCTACAGAGATGAGAATGATTCCGTTCTCAACCAGATCCGCGATGGTCGATTTCTGAACCATCAGGTCACGCGCCAGGCCCCCCTTTTTTGTCGCCGCGAAGCTGCCGTCGATGAAGCCTTCGTCCAGATCCAGCTTGCCTTCTTCGCGCAACCTGCCGGGCGAGCGCGTGCAGGGCTAGAAAAGGTTGAATTGAATCTGAACGCCGCCGGAGCCCTGCAAGTCCAGCGTGCTGGGCTGTCCGGAAGTGCCGGTCACTGATGTTTGCAACTGGATGAACATTTGCACGTGTCCGCCAGTGTCGGGAACGACAAAGACCAGCTGCATGCCGGTCACCCCTTGTACCATCCCCGCCGGCTTGAGCGTGACAGTACCCGAGGTAACGTTCACCGAGTCTTCTACCCAACTCGCTCCGCCGACCACCTGCGCGAAGGCCTGGAATTGCAGGGCGCCTTCCAGGAACGGCTTGACCCACGCCAGTTGCAGCGCGCCCTGCACGTTGGTCACTGTCGCCTTGGGATCGGACAGCTTCAATGTGCCGTCGATGATCCTCCCGTCCTGGGTCATTACGAACGAGACCGATCCCTGGGCGCTGATCTCGAATCCGGATTTCCCCTCCGGGTGGAGCGGCACCGTGATCTGTCCGGTGACCTGCCAGGTGGGTGGGTCCTGGCTGTTGGTCGCGCCCCTGCTCACCAGCGTACGGTGGCCGGTGAAGTTGAGCTGCGACTGCAACGCCACGCTTGGCGCCGCCAGCTTCTTACTCTTGTCGTCGAGGGGTTTCGTCTCGGGTGGTCCGCCGGTCAGCTCGTCTTCCAGATTCTGCCGGCGATTAAGTATGTCGCCTGTCACTTCCCAGACGTGGTCGCGATTGAAGGTAAAGCCGGCCTTGTTGCCCTCGGAGATGAATGTGTCGAGCACGTCTCCAAAGCGCATGTCTCTTCCGTTGAAGAAGACGATGGCGTCGTCGCCGTAGTTGCGCGGTTGGCTCTTGTCCTTCTGCAGATTCAGTTCGTAATAAGAGAACCACGACTTGATTGCCTCGTCGTTGGCCTCCTGCACCGTGCTCCAGGCAAACGGCAGTGTCTCGCGATAGTGGGGCACGAAGGTGGCAACAACCTGCTTGGCGTGGCGGCTGGAGCGAACGGCGCCGCTGATGATGCCGCCCTGCCGGTCCGCCAGCGCGAGCAATTCATTGCCGAGCTTCGCGGCGAGCGCATCCGCAGCGAGTCCTGGCTGAGGTTGCGGTGGCGGAGTGTTGAGACCGAGCGCGGTCTGCTGCAGCGCAGGGCGGACGGGCTCCGGGGCCGCCGGATCCAAATTCAATTTCGGTGCGAACAGCCGCGAGGCGAGGCTCCTGCACTGCACCGAGAGCTCAGTTGACGCTCTGATGAAATCGCCGGCGGCCTTCTGCGCTTCGTCTGACATCCCCTGCGATGGTTTCGTTGCCGCCGCCGTGTCCAGCGCCTCGTTGGCTGCGTCGTAGGCAAGCTTGGCGAGATAGGCTGCTTTATAGGCTTCGACCAGGCTGTGAAGGTCCTCGTCCATCTTGAGTTTGCGCCAATCGGCGAGCGTGGGGCAGACCGCGAGCAGACCGGGCGGAAAATCGGTCCTCGGCCGCGGGAGGTTCGTTTCCAGGATGCGGGCGATCGCTGTCGGCTGCTGGCTCACCCGCGCGCTCTGGCCCGCCACCATCGCGGGCGCCGCCGCGTCCGCCTGCAGTTCCGCGGCGTCGCCCGGTTCGGTCATCCCATCGGCAAGGCCGCCCGCATCCGCTTGTTGCACGGTGTGCGCGACTTCGTGGGCGAGGATGCGCTGCCCCTCCCCTGATACCGGATCGTATGCACCGTCACTGAAATGGATATCCTGGCCGAGGGCGAAGGCCTGAGCGTGGGCGGCCTGCGCGGCGCGCGCCGAATCCAAGCCTGTATGCACCCGCACCGAGGAAAGGTCGGCGCCGAGCGAGCCTTCGAATCGATCTCGCAGCGACGCGGGCAGCGCTTGGCCGGAGCCGACGGCGGCGGGCCGTTCTGATAGGGAATAAACAGCGATCCGGCTGAAGTGGTGACCAAAGTCAAGATTATATACTTGACAAAGGGTAACGATTCTGGCAATATACTCTCATGCCGGTCGTTACTCCTTCCCTTTCTTTGGTTTCGTTGGTTGTTCGGATGGGAGCAGACGGCGTAAATCCCGCTTAATGCTGGCAACCAACTTTCGAGTCGGTACACGCTGAATCGGCGATTTCGGTTTACGAGGTTCGGCCATGACGCTCCCTGAGATCAATACGCTGTTTTCGACAGATGAGAAGTGCCGCGAATTGCTTGAGCGGCTTCGCTGGCCCGAGGGCGTTACCTGCCCGCGCTGCAAAGATCGGCGCGTCTCCCGCATGAAACAGTATGCGCGTTTCGAGTGCGTTGGATGCGAATACCAATTCACTGTGATGAGCGGCACGATCTTCCATGACACTCACCTTCCGCTGCCCACATGGTTTCTGGCCGTCTTGCTGCTCTGCGAAGCTAAGAAGGGCATGAGCGCCAACCAGATAAAGCGGACGCTCGGCATCTCCTACAAAACGGCATGGTACTTGTGCCATCGGATTCGTGCAGCGATGGCGACGGCGGAAAAGTCGATGCTGTACGGCACAGTTGAAATGGACGAGACCTACGTAGGCGGAATCCAGCGCGGCCATCAGCACAAGCCTGGACATCCCGAGTGCAAGAAACAGATTGTCATTGGGCTGCGCCAACGTGGTGGGGAAACCCGGTTCTTTCACGCAGAGGACGCCAAGAGTGGGACGCTCGCGCAGTACATCAAAGACAACGTGAGCGAAGATGTTGATGTGATCGTCACCGATGAATTCAACGCCTATCCTTCGGCCATGAAGTCGCTGGGAATCGCCCAAAAGCACAAAACGATCAAGCACAAGGCGAAAGTCTACGTTGACGGCGAGATTCACACAAACACTGTTGAATCCGCATTCTCGCTCTTGAAGCGTGGTGTTATTGGAACTTGGCATCGGATTTCTGCAAAGCATCTTGGCGCTTACCTCGAAGAGATGGAGTTCCGCTTCAACCGGCGCAACTCAAAGGATTTGTTTGTGGATACTCTTCGCCACATGGTTACTGCTGATCCTCTGACGTTCGAGGCTCTGACGGCGTAGGAATATGCCTTTTCAGCCGTGAGTTTTCGATTACCATCCTCTTCACGTCCGGCCAAATTCCAAGCTCGCGCCTGTGCTGATCTCTCGTCCCTGACAGCGAAAGTCGCAAGTGCTCTATCCATCGGCTGTATTCGTCATCTGGTAGATCGAGATTGGCTGCGGCCAATAGCAATTTAGCTGATTCCTTATCGATGCTTTCGATCTGATGCACAATAGCCCGGATTGTCGGCGGATCGAGAAATTCACTTCCCCCGCCATGTCGCAAGATGCCGATGTGCTGTTCTCCGCCGCAACCATCTACGTGTTCGATTGCCTGGAAAAGAACATAGGCGGCTAAAACAATTGCCTGCGGGAGC
>JASHTS010000230.1 GCA_030040425.1 Acidobacteriaceae bacterium
AGTCCCTGCGTCCACGTCTGGATGTTGGCTGGCAGGCTCGAATCCAGGTCGTTGAGCGTCTGTCGCAGCGCGCCGGCCAGTTGCCCGGGATCGCGATCGGAGCGCACCACCAGGCAAGTCAAGCTCGAGGTCGATTGCAGGAAGGGAAGGAACAGCGCCCCCCTCGGATCTTCGGTCAGCAGAGAATACTTTCCGTCTTGTGCAATTCCCACCACTTGCACGCGCGTTCCGTCTTCCAGCTTGAAGTGACCGCCCAGCGCTGCAGCCACGGAGCCGAAGACTTTGCGCGCAAATATCTGGTTCACGATGGCCACGCGCGGCGCGTCCTTATCGTCCTGCCACGTAAAAGCCCTGCCTGCGAGCAACGAAGTGCCCGCCGCCTGGAAGTATTCGGGAGAGATTTCGAATTTGGCGACATTCGCAACCGCAGCGTTCGCCGGGCGCAAATCCGTTGTCTGGTCGGCAAAGGCATCCTCGGTCGAGACGCCCCCTCCCAGGGGAATCTGGCTGATCAGTCCAACTGACTTTACGCCGTGAATCGCCTCGAAAGCATCGATCATCCGTCTTTGCATGGCGGGCAGCCGGTCGCCGCTATAACCCGCCATGCTCATCGTGGTATCCACCAGCACGGCGTTCTGCGGTTCAAATCCAAACTCGCTGTGCATTGAGCGCACCAGGCCGCGCACCGCCACCAGCGAGGAAGTCACCAGCACGGCGCAGATGGCGATCTGCATCACCAGCAGAAAGTCCCGAAGCGTAATGCGTCTCCCCGCACGACCCGCAATGATCCCGCTTGAACCCGCCTTCACTACTTCGTAGGGATTGGTGCGCAGGATTTGCCTGACCGGGACCGCGCCGAAAAGGAAACCGCTCACTATTGCCAGCAGCAAAGCGGCCAGGTAGACGTGCGCGTCCGGAGTCACGGGCACAAACAGCGGATACTCGGGAATCGGCCTCCAGTTGCCCAGCTCCCGCAACAGAATGAGGCTGCCCGCGAGCCCAACGGCGCCTCCGGCCAGCGACACCAGCACGGCCTCGGTAAACACGCCGCGCAGAATACGCTTGCGACTTGATCCGAGCGCCAGGCGCAATGCAACTTCTCTCGCACGGTCGGCGGCGCGGGCGGCAAACAAGCTGCCCAGGTTGGCGCAGGCAGCCAGAAGGATCAGTCCCGCGAGCAGCATCATCCCTGTCATGAAACCCTTCACCGGCCGCCCCAGCATGTCGCCGGCAAGACTTGGGCGCGCCAGGGTATATGTCATGTCGGCATCATCCTTCGGGTAGGTTCTTTCCAGATACGCGCCGACCGAGTTCAAATCCGCAACCGCCTGGGCCGGAGTCACTCCAGCCTTCAGATGTCCCAGCACCATGAAAATGGTGGCCATCCCGCGGTTGTTCAACACCGCCATCCCTTGTACCTGTTCCTGCTGCACCATCGGCAGCCAGAAGTCGGTAGAAAAAAAAGACAACGTCCCCCGAAATCCAGGCGGCGCCACGCCGAGGATGGTGAAAGGATGCTTGTTCACCTCGACAACCCGGCCCACTACGCCCCGATCGTCCTGGAAGTGGCTGTGCCAGAAGGCATAGCTGAGCACCAGGTAGGGAGCGCTGTTCGGCCCGTGCTCATCGGCAACATGAAAGAAGCGGCCAAGATAAGGCTGAATGCCGAGCGCGTCAAAGTAATTGCCCGCTACTTCATAGCACCATGACTGGGAAGCGTTCTTTCCTGCGTCGAAACCCACCGGGGCCAGGATGTACGCCGTCAGGCCGTCGAAGCTGCGACTCCGGTCGCGCAGATCGAGATAATCGGGATACGAAGTGCTCTGGTCCTTAGTGACCCCGCGCTCCAGTGTGTAGAGGCTCTCCGGATGGGGCACGTCGAGCGGCCGCAGAATGAGCGCGTTGAGCACGGCAAACACCACCGCGTTGGCGCCGATCGCCAGCGCCAGGGTAAAAATTGCGGTTACCGTAAATCCCGGCGACTTGCGCAGCACCCTCAGGCTGAAGCGGACATCCTGAAAGAGCGTCTCAAGGAAATGCCCGCCCAGCGCCTCGTGGCATTCTTCCCTGTACCGCTCGCGCCCGCCGAACTCGATGCGCGCGCGGCGGTCCGCCTCCGCTCGGCTCATGCCTGAACGCTCCAGGTCGTCGGCCCGCATCGCAAGGTGTGCGCGCAGTTCTTCCTCCACTTCGCGCGCCATCTCTTCGCGACCGAAGATCTTCGCGCCCCGCGAGCGCAAATTCCCGAGCAGGCTCATATCTCCTCCGGGCGCGCCGCCAGCGCCGCCGCCACAGCATTGGCCAGCCGGTTCCAGCCGTCCGCCTCTTCGCGCAGCCGTTTGCGCCCCGCCGGTGTCAGCTCATAAAACTTGGCCCGCCGGTTGTTTTCTGATGTTCCCCAATTGGCCTTCAGCAGCCCCTGCCGCACCAGCCGGAACAGCGCCGGATACAGCGCGCCCTGCTCCACCAGCAGCGCCTGGCCGGAGATTTGCCCGATGCGCAGCAGCACGCCGTAGCCGTGCAGCGGGCCCAGCGACACGGCTTTCAGAATCAGCAGGTCGAGCGTGCCGGGAAGAAGCTGCGCCTGGTCCGAACCTCGTTCACTTGTCCGGTCGGCCATGGGAGTCTCCTAAGGTGCTTAGGAGATTAGCCCGGCTTCTCCTAAGCTGTCAAGGAGAAACTTTTTCGCCGCGGCCCGTCGGGGCCTGGCCCCTCGCTAGGCCTCCCGGCGATTATGTCTTATGCTGTTAACAATTCCTACTTGCCTCGGCAGGCCACGCGAACAATCTCATGCAGCCAATCGTTCTAGGGGTAGACGATCTTCGGGAGCAGTATCTCAAGGAGATGGCGCTTGTGCGCCAGACCTGCGAGCGCACCGGGGACGGCACTGCGGCCATCCGCCGCCGCTCGGCCGTGGTGGACCGTATCCTCATTGAAATGTGGCGCAGAGCCTTCACTGGCTCGCCCCCGCTCAACGTCTCCATGCTGGCTCTGGGCGGCTACGGTCGCAAGGATCTTTTCCCCTTTTCCGATATCGACGTCCTCTTCGCCTTCGCCGACGAAAAAACCGAGGAGCAATCCCGCGAGGCCGTCCGCGCCATCATCCAGGGCATGTGGGATATCGGCTTGCGGGCCAGTCCCAGCTCCCGCACCGTAAAAGAAGCCGGACGTTTCGACCCCGACAACCTCGAATTTACCCTCGCCACCTTCGATCGCCGCTTCCTCGCCGGCCAATTTCCCCTCTACCAGCAGCTGCACCAGGTCAGCTTTCCCGGCCTCGTCCTGAGCGAGTGGAACACCATCACCCAGAAGCTCAACGAGCTGGCCCGCGCCCGCCACGCCAGGTACGGCAACACCATCTTTCATCTCGAGCCCAACCTCAAAGATTGTCCCGGCGGTCTGCGCGACTATCACCTCGCCGTTTGGTTCGCCGTCCTCTTTCATCTCAAGGAATCCAAGGAATGGCCCCGCCAGCGCGGCGGCGTCTTCCAGAGCGCCCGCGGCGACGCCGAGGCCGCCTTCGATTTTCTCGCCGCCGCCCGATGTTTCCTTCACTTCCGCCACGGCCGCGATGACAACACCCTCGACTGGCAGTCGCAGGATGAAGCCGCCGCCCGCTCCATCGGCCTTGAAACCCGCGGCACCGCCGACCCCTCCTACTGGATGCGCACCTACTACCGCCACGCGCGCGTCGTCTACCGCCGCGCTGCGCTCCTCATGGAGCACCTGCCCGCCCCGGTCAGCTTCTACCGCCAGTTCCGCCGCCGCCGCACTCCCATCGCCGGCACCGATTTTCTCCTCGACCAGGGCCGCATCGACATCCAGCCCGGCGCGCAGTTCAATGACACCGCGGCGATCCTGCGCATCTTCTCCCTCATGGCCACCCACGGCTACACCCTTTCGCAGGCCGCCGAAGACCGCATCTCCGACGCGCTCCCCGTCCTCGCCATCCACATTCCCGAGGGTCCCTATCTTTGGAACGCGCTGCGCGAAGTGCTCATCGGCCCCCATGCCGCCCACGCCCTGCGCACCATGCACGCTCTCGGCGTCCTCGAAATGCTCGTCCCCGAGTTCCACGGCATCGACGCCCTCGTCATCCGCGACAGCTACCATCGCTACACCGTCGATGAGCACACCTTCCTCACCATCGACAATGTGCACAGCCTGCGCCAGCCCGCCCACGAGTACGAGCAGCGCCTGGCGCAGCTATTGCCTGAAGTCGACCGCCTCGACCTTTTCCTGCTCGCCCTCCTGCTTCATGACACCGGCAAGGCGCGCCGCAACGGCGAGCACGCCGGCCAGAGCGTCGAGCTCGCCGACAGTTTTCTCGCCCGCCTCGATTTTGACGCCGAAGAGCGCGAGTCCATCCTCAAGCTCATCCGCTTGCATCTGGAGATGTCCGCGGCCATGCGCCGCGACATCTTCGATCACGAGAACGTGCGCAGCTTCGCCGAGAAGATCGGCAGCCCGCAGCTCCTGAAGATGCTTACGCTGATGACCTTCGCTGACATCAAGGCCGTCAACCCCGACGCCCTCACCCCGTGGAAGGCCGAAAATCTCTGGCAGTTCTACATGTCGACAGCCAACTTCATGGACCGCTCCGTCGACGAAAGCCGCTATCACGCCGCCATCGATCCCACGCTTCTCAATCGCATCCGCTCCATGGTTCCCTCCAGCCAGTACGACAACCTCAGGCAGTTTCTCGAGGGGCTCCCGCAGCGCTACCTGCAGACCCGCCTGCCCGAGCAGATTCGCAGCCACTTCCAGATGGCGCTGAACCTCGAGAAAGATCCCGTCCAGCTCGATCTGCGGCCCAATCGCCAGCTCTACGACCTCACCGTCATCACCCGCGACCGCTCCCGCCTCTTCGCCGACGTGGCCGGCGCCCTCGCCGCCTGGGGCATGAACATCGTCCGCGCCGGCGCCTTCTCCAACGATGCCGGCGTCATCGTCGACAGCTTCCACTTCACCGACGGCTTCCGCACCATCGAGCTCAACCCCACCGAGAAAGACCGCTTCCTCCAGAACATGCATGACGTGGTCGCGCAGAAAACCTCCGTCCAGCAGCTCCTCGAAGCGCGCCGCCATTTGAACCACCCCGCCAATATCAAGGTCGAAGTCGCCACCCGCCTCGAGTTCGACTCCGAATCCTCCACCCACTCCACCCTCTTGCAGGTCGTCGCCCAGGATCTCCCCGGCCTCCTGCGCCAGATCGCGCTCACCCTCTCCACGCACCATTGCAATATCGAGGTCGCGCTCATCGATACCGAGGGCGAAACCGCCATCGACGTCTTCTATCTCACCAGCCGCGGCTCCAAGCTGCCCCCTGAAGCCCAGCGCACCCTCGGCGAAGACCTCACCACCGCCGTGGCTGCCATGCGTGCCCCCGCCGCTTGAGCCGAAGCACCAGGCCAAAACTCGGCTCTCATCCTGAGCGAGCTAGAACTGGTTGCATAAATGGCATTGTCAAAGGGCACGGCTTTAGCCGGGCCTCAAGAAACCGCATAAACATTGGGGCTTTAGCCCCCGGAGGGATGTTTCCATCTCGTCTTCCGACCATTTATGCAACCAACTCTTGTGCGAAGCACAAGCGAGTCGAAGGATCTGCGGTTGTTCTTAGAGCGGCCCGCATCAATCGTTCTGTAACAGGGCGCGACTTCCGTCGTGTCTGACTTGCTCACTTGCTCACTGCCTCGCCCTCCGGGTCCTTATGCACCAGGTACTCCTCCAGCAGCACGGCCACCAGCACCGCCATGGGAATCGCAACCAGCGCGCCGGCCACTCCTTCCAGCGAAAAGCCGATAAGCAGGGCAACAAGAATCGCCAGCGACGGCAGATCCACTCTCGATCGCATGATGCGCGGAATCAGATACGAGTTTTCGATCTGCAGATAGACGGCGAAGAAAATCGCCACGCCCAGCACGCGCCCCCAGGAGTCGAGCGCGGCCACAATCAGCGCCAGGGAAAGCGAAACCCCGTCGCCCAGCACGGGAATGATGTTGAGCATGCCGGTCAGCAGCCCCAGCGCATACGCGTAGCGCACGCGCAGGCAGAGAAAAACAATGGTGCTCGCCGCGGCGAAAATCGCCATCAGGCTGAGTTGCCCGAACAGCCATCTGCCCATGCGCACGCCCGCCCGTTGCAGGGTCTCGTCGAGCCGCTTGCGCCGCGGCAAAGGCACGAAGGAAAGAACCCACGCGTAGGCGTAGTCCCCCTCCACGATGAAGTACAGCGTGAGCACGAATCCGGTGATCAGGTCCACCAGCTTGCCCGCGATGCTCTTCATGGAATGAAGAGTGTAAGCTGCGGCCTGGCTGGCGAATCCCTGCACCTTCGCCATGATCTGCCCGGCATCCAGACGGTCGAGGAAGGGAACGCTGTGAATTTTTCCGATCAGGAGCGGAATGCGCGCCGGGGCCGTGCCGCTCAGTTGCTCCAGGTCGTGAATCACCGGCGGGAAAGCGAGAAACCCGAAGGCCGTCAACCCTCCCGCAACCGCCAGCAGGAGAACGAGAATGGCTTTGCCGTGAAACGGCCGCCAGCGTCCGATGCGCACATGGCCGACCATGCGCACCAGCGGCTTGAACACCACGGCGCACAGTGCTGACACGATCAGCAGCACCAGCACGTCGCGCAAAAGCCAGGCCAGATAGCCCGCGCTCGCCAGCGCAAACGCAAAAACGATCTCTCCGCGATAATCGTGGTCCCGGCTCTTGCGTTCCGTCATCTCAAGCCATTCCTGAACTTCAAGTTAGATGCGCGGAAAAACGGAGCCAGCGCTGCCGGCGCCGCTCAAGGACCCGGTGGAGTTATCAAGTATTTGCCAACGCGCTCGCCCCCAACCGGCGAACTCGCTAACGTCCGCGCAGCGGACGCTCACTTGCTGGCTCGCTGACTTGCTCACTCGCTAACTCGCTGCTTCACTGGTCCCCGCTCAGGATCGAGCCCACGATGCCGCCCAGCAACCCTCCGCCCACCGCCGGGCCAATTTGCCGCGCATCGTTGTGCGGCAGGTACTCGCTGATCTGGTGCGCCAGCCGCGAGATGGGCAGCGTCTGCAGCCAGATCGAGCCCGGCCCGGTGAGCACCGCCAGAAAGATGCCGTCGCCGCCGAAGATCATGTTCTTGATGCCCGGTACCATGGTGATCTGGAAGCCCACCGTCGACTGGAACGCGCCCACGTGTCCCGGATGCACGCGCAGCACCTCGCCCGGCGCCAAGTCCTGCTTGATCAGCTCGCCCGAAAGCTCCAGCCACGCCGTGCCGTAGCCGCCCACCCTCTGGAGCAGGAATCCGTCGCCGCCAAAGATGCCCGCCCCCAGCGATTGCTGGAAGCCCACGCTCAGCGTCACCTGCGGGGTGGCGCACAGAAACCCATGCCGGTGCACCAGGTATTCCGGCCCCTGACCCAGCTCCACAGGCACAATATGCCCGGGCACCTTCGTGGCGAAGGCCACGATGCCCGGATACTGGTAGGCCCGGTACTCGGTCATGAAAATACTGCCGCCGCCGGCCACGCGCTTCAGCACACCGAACAACCCGCCGCCTCCGCCTGCCTGCGTGTGCGTCATCATCTGGATTGAAGCCGTCATCCAGGAAAGCTCGCCGCTCTCGGAGAACACGCTCTCGTTGGGGTCGAGCTGCACTTCGAGCACGGGCATGGTGGTGCCCTGAATCCGGGTCTGCATCGCCAGTCGCCTCCTTCTCTTTGAGGACAGTGTAACTGGGCAGGGCAATTGGACAGCGTTGCCCGGAGGCCACGCCTGATTTTCGGGCAGTGGATCAGATCGAATTCGCTTTGAAAGGGCACACCTTCACAGGCTGCTGAACAACTCTTCCGGCGGGGGCCGTGCAACAAGGGCACGGCTTTAGCCGGGCCGAAATGCCGGCCAAAACTGATGAGAGGCTTTCCTGAGGGATGGTTCCTGCAAACTGATCCCCTACGCCTTACTACTCGCGGACCGGAATGGAGGACGAGGGATCGGAATATGCAGAAGCGTGCAGCCGTCTTTCCATTTCATCGCTCGACGCGGGCCCGCGCGCCCCGCCCTCGGCTCGTTCTATCCTTGCGCCGAGGGTGGGACGGGGATGCCGACCGGCTGACTTGCTAACCCGCTAACTCGCCAACTTGCTGGCTTGCTGTCCTGCTACTTCTTGCTTTCGAGCGTTACATTGTGGGCCTGCGCCAGCTTTTGCAGCACCTGATAGTGTTGCGCCAGGATCGGCTCATCCTGCTTCGCTGCCTGTTGGATGTTTTGTGTCTGGCCCGTCTGGGCTTCGTCTTTGAACGCCTTCAGATCGTGCCGCTGCTGCTTCGCCATCGCCTGGATGTAGGCCGTGTCGAAGTCCGGTCCGGAGAGCGCCTGCAGATGATCGATCTCCTTCTGCTCTTTCTTCGACGGTCCTTTGGGCTCGCTGATGCCCAGTTCCTTGGCCGCCGGTTTCATCTGGTTATTCAGTTCGGTGTGAATCTGCACCATCTTGGCGCTGAACTGCTTCACATCCGGGCTTGAAGACTTCTGTGCGGCGAGCTGGCTCATCGCCACCTGCGCGTCGTCGCCTTCCAGCGTGTCATGCACAAACATCTGGTCGCCATAGGCGGTCTGGTTCGGCTGGTTCGTGGAGGGCAGCCCCGTGCTTGCGCCCGCTGTTCCGGGAGCACCCTGCTGTCCTGGCATCTGCTGTTGCTGGCTGGGCGAGGGTTGCTGCGGCGTGCCGCCCGGCTGTTGCGCCACCGCCGTCCCGCAGGCCCACGCGGCCACGGCGGCCATCATCAGAATTCCCTTGCCCGTTCCTCTTGAGAGCATTCTCGCTTCCTCCTTTCTCCTTGTTGAGATTTGCTTGAGATTGGGCGTCCCCTCCGCCTTTGCGCGTGCCCTTTCGCCATCCGACTCCTCCCCAAACCGGGCGCATCAAGTTCACTTCGATGCCCCGCCGGGCGCTCTCAGTTGTCCTCTTGCCGAATTGCTAAACCGCTGATTAAAAAGCTGCTTTGGTGGTGCAAACAGCAATTCCTTCCTCCCGCGCCCGGTTATTCTCAAAGAGGCATGCCTCCTCAAATCTGTCCTCGCCCTGCGGATGCAGCCGATCCGGAGCGCTCTTCGGTTCGGCTATTTTTCCAAAGACTTGTCGCCCGGCATCGTGCAAATCGACTACGCTGGGCGGGGAACCTCGTCCTTCTTCCATGACCCGTACTCTCCGGCGAATCCGCGAAGCAGCCCTCGAGGCCCTGGCCCATGACATGATCAACACGGCCAAGGCCGCTGCCTATTCCAGCATGCTCATGCTCTTTCCCGCCCTCCTGGTCATCACCACCCTGGTGGCTCAGGTGGAACAAGGCGGCAGAATGCTGGGCGGCCTGCGCTACATCTTCGATCAGTTCCTCCCGGCCGATACCATCTACCTGCTCCAGTCCGCGGTCTTCGCGCACCATCTCCATTCCGCCCAGGTCGTCCTCTCCGCCACCAGCCTCAGCCTCTTTGCCGCGCTGGGCGTCATGCTGTCGCTGATGGAGGGTTTTCGCCGCGCCTACCGGCTGCCCGCGGATCAGTGGGGGTTTTGGGCGCGCCGCGCGCGCGCTCTGCTTCTGGTGCCCATCGTGCTCGTGCCGCTTTCCGTCGCCTCCCTGTTGATTGTCTTCGGCCACCAGATCGAGCTGTGGATGGTCGAGGCGACCGGCCATGACCTTCGCCATATCGTGCTCTTCTTCTGGCGCATGGGCCGCTGGGCCATTGCCATGGCCTCCAGCGTGACCGTTCTCACCGCCCTCTATCACTTCGGCACGCGCCGCACGGAGGGCTGGGTCGGGGTTCTGCCCGGCGCCATCGCCGCCACCTTCATCTGGTTTCCGGCTACCCTCGCCTTCGGGTGGTACGTCACGCTCGATCAAAATTATTCCCGCTTTTACGGCCCGTTCGCAGCTGGAATTGCCACCCTCGTCTGGCTTTACATCAGCTCATTCACGGTGCTGATGGGGGCGGAGCTGAATGGTGTGCTCTACCGCGAGCGCCAGCAACTGCGCGCTCCCGTCGAACCCGCCTCCATGCTCCAGGCCGGGCGTTCCAATCCGGTCCGCCGGTGACCTCCGCGGCCGGCGCCGTCTTTCCTGCTAAGGAGCCCGGTCGACTTCCATTTACAATGGAGTTGTCCCGGTGTCTTACTTCGATCTCAATCACAAAGATTCGCTGCCCGCGCGGCGCGCCAAGATCGTCGCCACGCTCGGGCCTGCCTCGAGTTCCGAGGGCGTGATCCGCGACCTGATTCGCACCGGTGTCGATGTGGTCCGCCTGAATTTTTCCCATGGTCTCTACGAGGAAAAACTGGCGCTCATTCAGTTGATTCGCAAGGTGAGCCGCGCCGAGCGCCGACCGCTCTGCATCCTGGGCGATCTCCAGGGGCCCAAGATCCGCACCTCCAAGCTCAAAGACCGTCAGCCGGTGCAGCTCAAGGCCGGCCATCGGCTGGTGATCACTCCCCGTGACGTCCCCGGCACCGCGTCCCTCGTCGGCACCACCCTGAAGACTCTCGCGGAAAATGTGGAGCAGGGCTCGCGCATTCTGCTCTCCGACGGCCTCATCGAGCTGCGCGTGCACCAGATCGATGGCCACGACGTGGTCTGCGAAATCGTCAATGGCGGCATGCTCGGCGAGAACAAGGGCATCAACCTGCCCGGCATCGCCGTGCGCGTGCCCTCGCTTACGGAAAAAGACGCCGCCGACCTCGAGTTCGCGCTCAAGAACGGCGTCGATGCCATCGCCGTCTCTTTCGTGCGCTCGGCGGAAGATGTGCGCCTGGTCCGCAACCGCGTCGCCGCGCTCGGCGGCGAGACCTGGATCATTGCCAAGCTCGAAAAACCGCAGGCCATCGAGCATCTCGACGACATTCTGCTCGCCTCCGACGGCATCATGGTGGCCCGCGGCGATCTGGGTGTGGAGATGCCGCCGGAAAAAGTGCCCGCCATCCAAAAGCACATCATTCGCCGTGCCGCCGAATACTCCAAGCCCGTGATCACGGCCACGCAGATGCTCGAATCCATGATCGAAAATCCGCGCCCCACGCGCGCCGAAGTCTCCGACGTGGCCAACGCCGTCTATGACGGCACCGATGCGGTGATGCTCTCGGGCGAGTCGGCCGTGGGCAAATATCCCATTGAAGCCGTGGCCATGATGGCGCGCATCGTGGCCGAGGCCGAGCAGCACATGAAGCTCGACAGCCGCCAGGAGCCGCGCACCCGCATGGCCGGCCTTTCCATCGCCGAGACCATCTGCGAGGCCACGGCCCATGCCGCCGACGATCTCGACCTGCGCGGCATCGCGCTCTTCACTGAGTCCGGCGCCACCGCGCGGCAGCTTTCCAAGTACCATCCCACCGCGCCCATCTTCGCGCTGAGCCCGCTCGAAGTGACCGTCAACCGCATCAATCTGCTCTGGGGAACCACGCCCGTTCGCTGTCCCAAGGTGAATACCACCGAGGCGCTGGTCAATTGCGCCGAGACCCTGCTCGAAAAAGGCGGATACGTCCGTCCGCACGAAGTGATCGCCATCGTTGCCGGCACGCGCACCAAATCCGGCTCGACCAATTTCCTGCGCCTGCACACCATGGGCGAGCAAAGCCTGGAGGGCGTGCGCTTCATGACCCCGCGCCTCGATGAAGCCGCCGCGGACTCCGAGGCCGCGCAGAAGAAGCACGCGGCGCGCGCCAAACCACCCGCCGAACGCCGCAAGTAGTCCCGGCGCGGTTGCGATGGTTACCTGCCAATTTCCGGCACTGTCAGAACCAATCTCCATCGGGTTCGATGATCGCCGTGAACTCATTCCGCATGGATCGTGCATAGCTGGAAATGTCGCGCCCCGGCGCATCACGGCGCCCTGTTCGCACCCGAAGCTCGGCCGCGTTTCTGCCGCCAGTCCCCAATCACCGCAATCGCGGCCGCAATTGCGATCGAGCCCCACAGAATCGGGAAAAACCAAAGATCCGTGCGTCGCTCCGAGATGTGCCGCTGCGCGATCACATAGAACACTGTCAACGCGCCAAACGCGGCCGCGAAGATGACGCCCGTCCATAGCCTCTCGCGCCGGGGAAAGAAGGCGTCGATCGCCACCATGATCGCAACCACCCACATCAAAGCCGGAAAGCTCCAGGCGAGAACAAAGTGGTGATGCGGGGCGTTGCGAATCATCACGTGGGTCCACCCCGCGGCGATCAGCGCAAAGACGCCAACAACCCACGTCTTCGTCCACAACGAAGGGGTTTTCCTCTTCCGGCGGTGCGCCGCCAGTTCTTCGCCCTGGGGAAACACGCTCCCGGTCTCTTTCTTTCTGCGCAGCATCCTGCGAAAGAACAACGCGGGGTAAACAAGCAATGCTCCGAGAATGACAGCCGTGTAGGCCAGGACCGCGAGCACGGTCTCCATCACCATCTTCAGCCGGTCGCGGTGGTGGAAATACCAATGAGAATTAGGCCAAAAGGCAATGTTGATTTTGATTAGGCCGAACGCCGTCACAGCGAGAAGCGGGATGGCCAACAGCGCCAGCCAGGCCGGCCAGAGACACAAGACGAACCGCTCCCACCGCGTCATGCCGGGAACGCATCCGGCTGCGCCCTGGCTCAGCTCCGGCGGGCTGTTTGAATCCGCAGGCATCGAATCGATCGGTCTGGCGATTGCGCCTCAAGCATACTCCAGAGGGAACCGCGCCGCGCGATGTCTGATTTGATTCCGGCCGGGTGCCGGGTGCCCCCGGTCCCGACTTTGGGGCCGGGGAAGGCGCGCTATCCCGCTGACTCGCTTAGCGCGCCGCCAGCTGCCTCAATACGTACTGCAGAATCCCGCCGTGCTCGTAATAGAGAATCTCCTGCGGCGTGTCGATGCGAATTCTTGCTTCAAACGTTTTCTTCTTTCCATCGGGAGCCGTCGCCGTCACGGCCACCGTGCGTCCGTTGGCAAACTTCCCATCCAGCCGCTCCTTGAAGCCGAGAAGGTCGTACGTCTCCTCGCCCGTCAGCCCCAGTTGCTCCGTATTCTTTCCCGCCTCAAACTCGAGCGGCAGAATCCCCATTCCCACCAGGTTCGACCGGTGAATCCGTTCGAAGCTCTCCGCGATCACCGCGCGCACGCCCAGCAGCTTCGGCCCCTTCGCGGCCCAGTCGCGCGAAGACCCCGAGCCGTACTCCTTTCCGGCAAGTATCAGCAGCGGCACGCCGCGCTTTTCATACTCCACGCTGGCCTCGAAGATCGACATGGTCTCGCCTTCCGGCAAGAGCCGCGTCACGCCGCCCTCGGTTCCCGGCGCCAGCCTGTTGCGCAGCCGCACGTTGGCAAACGTGCCTCGCACCATCACTTCGTGATTCCCGCGCCGCGATCCGTAAGAATTGAAGTCGGCCGTCTTCACGCCGTGCTCGCTCAGATATTTGCCCGCCGGCCCGTTCGCCTTGATATTGCCCGCCGGCGAAATGTGATCCGTGGTCACCGAGTCGCCCAGCACGGCCAGCACGCGCGCGCCGCGAATATCTTCAACCGGCGCCGGCGTCTTACCCATCCCATCGAAGTACGGCGCCTGCCGGATGTACGTTGAGTCCGGCTCCCACGCGTACACCTCGCCCGTGGGAAAGCTCAGCCCCTGCCAGCTCGCGTCTCCCTTTGAAACCGTCGCATACTCCCTGCGGAATCCCTCGCTGTTCACGCTCCGGGCGATCGCCTCACTCACCTCCTGCTGCGTCGGCCACACATCCTTGAGGTAAACCGGCGCACCCGCCTTATCCATTCCCAGCGGCTCGGTCTCGAAGTTGTGCCCGATCCTCCCAGCCAGCGCGTACGCCACCACCAACGGCGGGCTCATCAGGTAATTCGCCCGCACGTCCACATTCACGCGCCCCTCGAAGTTGCGGTTGCCGCTGAGCACGCTCACCGCCACCAGCCCATGCTCATCGATGCTCTTCGACACATCGGCCGGCAGCGGACCCGAGTTCCCAATGCACGTCGTGCATCCGTAACCCACCACGTTGAAGCGCAGCTTCTCGAG
>JASHTS010000231.1 GCA_030040425.1 Acidobacteriaceae bacterium
GGCTACAACCGTTTTGCCAACACCCTGCCCGCCTTTGGCGAGGGCGTGAAGGCGCTGCCCTGGGCGGAAAAAGAAGCCGCGGTGCGTGGCGCGTTGCTGGCGCTGGGATTGAACGAAGCCATCGCCGGCACCTTCTGCTCCGCTGCGGATGCCGAGCTGACCGCGCCCCAGCCGGGTCAAATCGTTCCCCTCGGCAATCCGCTCAGTGAAGAAGCCGGCGTCCTGCGCCCCTCGCTCGTTCCCGGCATGCTGGCCATGATCGCCGGCAACCTGCACCGCGACGTCGAAGACGTCCGCCTCTTCGAAATGGGAACCGTCTTCAGCGGTTCCGCGGCCAACGGTTCGGTCGAGAAAGGCGCCCGCGGCATCGTTGAAAAAGTCGACGAGCGGCCGGCGCTGGCCTTCGGCGCGACGGGCCTTGCGCCCGAACTCGGTCCCCTGCATGCCCCGCGCGCCCTGGATTTCTTCGATGGGAAGGGCGCGGTGGAGCAGGTGTTGGAGCGCTTCGAGATGCGCGCGGTCTACTTCGACCGATTTCCCGCCGAAGCCGGGCTCACGCCTGCGTGGCTGCATCCGTATCGCGCCGCCCGCGTGGCCGCTGAGGGCGTCACCGTGGGCTGGTTCGGCGAGGTGCATGCGCGCGAGGCCGCGGCGCGGAAGTTCAAGCAACCGGTGTTCGTGGGCGAAATCTATCTCGACCGGCTCTTCAAGCTGCCCTTGCGCAAGCCTTTGGCGCGCGAGCTCTCGCGCTTCCAGCCGGTGCGGCGCGATTTTTCCCTGGTCTTGGACGAAAGCGTCAACTGGGAAACAATCGACCACGCCATGGCTTCGCTGGGCATTCCGGAGCTCGTGGAGTGGAGCGTGCGCGAGGTCTTCCGCGACGCGCGGCTTGCGCGCGGCGAGTACGCGCTGCTGCTCGGCGCCACCTTCCAGGCGACGGATCGCACCCTGCGCGAGGAGGAACTCAGGGAATTCCACTCCCGCGTGGTGGCAGCTGTTAACAAGGCAGGCGCGCATCTTCGCAAGTAAGGAAAAGTTCGCGCACTTTCGGCGCTATACTCGATGCGGAACGGCGCCCGTCGCCTGCTCATAAGAAGAAAGACCGCGCCTGCGCAGAAGGTGGAACGAATGCCGGAAGGTTTTTGGGAACAGGGGGTGGCTGTGGAACCCGCGCCGGAAGCCGCGCCGAAGGGGCCGCAAGCAGAGGCGGGTTCGCTGGCCGTGAGCGCCGACGACTTTTCCGCTCTCGAGGAGCGGATCATGCGCGCGGTGGAGATGGTGAAGCGCGAGCGCGGCGAACGCGCGCGCGCCGAGGCGCTCACCCGCGAGGCCGAGGAGCGGGCTCGCGCCGCCGAAGAGCGCGCAAACCAGGCCACGGCGCGGGCAAACCAGGCCGAAGAGCGCGCCGGCCACAACGATGAGTTCGTGAAGCAAGCCGAAGCGCGCATCAAGAGCGCCGAGGACCGCATTGCGGAAATCGCCGAGCGCGCCCGCCTGGCCGAGGCGCAACTGCATGAGCAGATTCCGGTGCTCGAACAGATGCAGACGGAGCTCAAAGCGCACAAGTCCGAGCGCGATCAGGTGCGGCAGCGCGTGGAGAGGCTGCTCAAGCAGCTCGACGGACTTGAATTATGAACTCCTGTTCTGTGAACCCTTGATCCGCGAACCCCGGGAGCTGTGAGACCTGAGATGACCGAGACCACCCACGAGACTGCAACCGAATACATCACTGTCGAAATCTACGACCAGCTCTATCATCTCTCCGGCCAGAACGCCGAGCACATCCGCTCGCTGGCTGCGCGCGTGGACGCCAAGATGCGCGCCGTGGCCGCGCAGGGCCGCACCGTCGACTCGCTGCGCGTTGCGGTTCTCGCCGCGTTGAACCTGGCCGATGAGCTCGACCAGGCCACTTCGGCCGATCCGGCGCTGGGCCGCCTGCGCACGGCCACGCTGCGCGGCCTGCTCGATGAGGTGCTTGAGGAAGAACGCAAGACGGCATCCTGACGCCGCGCTCGCTTGCGGTACTTTCGTGTCTATCTAAAGATTAATAAAGATTAATCTCTGCCCTCCGATGACCCAGATGGGACGATGCGCAAAGCCGTCCCATCGGCGCCACGCACGTTTCTCTGCGTGCGCCGGGATCGTGGAGACCAGGAATGCCTCGCTTTCTCGTTGGACTTTTTCTACTGCTCTCTTTCATTCCATGTGCTGTGTCGGCGCAAATCGCCGTGCGCGACGACGGAGGATTCTCTCCGCCGGCAATGCCCTCGGGCAGCGGCCGCGTCGTCATCCCCCACTCGGGAATCCAGAGCGCGAACGATGTCGGCATCCGCTCGCGCACGCTCTACAAGATATTTGTTCCCGCCGGGCGGCCGGAGGGCGTGGTGGGATTCGGCGTGGACGAAGTCGTGCGCGATGCCGCCCAGCCCATTGCCGGATACTACGCGGAGACGCCGGCATCGCTGGCCTGCCTCTATGCGCTGGTTACGGTCTCGGCGGGCTGCAATCCTTCCACCGCGACCGCCGTGGCCACGGGAGGCGCCAGGGCCATTGCCATTGTCGACGCCTACGATTACCCGACCGCGCTGGCCGACCTGACCGCCTACTCCGCGCAGTTCGGACTGCCGGCGCCCACCTCGTCTACGTTCACCGTGGCTTACGCAACCGCGTCCAAGCCCTCGCCCGATCCGGACTGCGCCAACTACGGCGGCTGGGACTGCTGGGCCACGGAGTCGGCCCTGGACATCGAGATGGCGCATGCGGCTGCGCCCTCGGCGCACATTTATCTGGTTGAAGCGGCGTCCAATGACAACAACGACCTCTTCGCCGCGGTGGGCAAAGCCGTTGCGCTGGTGCAGGCAGCCGGCGGCGGCGAAATCTCCATGAGCTGGGGCGGCGGCGAATTCTCTTCCGAGGCGCAATCGGATTCGGTCTTCACCGGCGCCAACGTGGTTTTCTTCGCTTCGAGCGGCGACAGCGAAGGCACGATCTACCCCTCCGTCTCGCCCAACGTGATTGCCGTCGGCGGCACCACCGTCTCCCGCAACCCCTCGACGCTGGCCTTTGAAAGCGAGGCTGCGTGGGAGGATACGGGCGGCGGATACAGCTATTTCGAAGCTCGGCCCTCGTTCCAGAGCAGCATCGCCACGGTCGTCGGCGCGCATCGCGGCGTGCCCGACGTGGCCGCGGTCGGCAATCCGCGCACCGGCGTCTGGGTCTATAACAGCTACGACAACAACTTCAGCGGCACGCTCTACGCGTGGAACATCCTCGGCGGCACCAGCGTGGCTTCGCCGTTGTGGGCGGGGATTGTGAACCACGCCGGCCACTTCGGCGCGTCCACGCTGGCGGAGGAGACGCTGATCTACGCCAATGCCAAAACAGCAACCGCTTTCCGCGACGTGATCAGCGGCACCTGCGGCTACTACGAGGGTTACCTGGCGGTGAGCGGCTGGGATCCCTGCTCGGGCAACGGCGCGCCCCAGGGCTCAGCCGGAAAATAGCGCCCACTCCGTCCCGTTCCCGCTCCGGCGCGGTGGCAAGCTATTGTCGCTGCGTTCTTTAGTCTCCAATCAAATCCGGGCACGGAATCTCTTGCGGCAACAATTCTCACTCTTCCGTGTTCTTATACGGAAGCACGGCGCCGGGCTTCTTGCGTCCCAATCGAGCAGCGGCGTCCCATCGGCCCTCGAAGAACAAACCCACCCCCAGGAGAGTTCTTGTGAGAAGCAAAAAACTCATTCCATCGGCATTCCTGTTCATCGCATGCGCCGCGCTGGTTTGCGCCGCGGCTCACGCGCAGACGGACGTGGCTCTCAGCCTCTACGGCGCTTTCAGCGGATCGACCAGCGGCAACGGCACGGCGCAAAGCCCGTCGAACGCGGCCGGCGGCCTCGTCGAGCTGCGCCACATCAGCAATCCTCTCGTCGGTTACGATGTCACCTACTCCTACAACCGCGCCAACCAGAGCTACAGTCCGCTGGCTTGCGGCGCTCCGGCAAGCTCAACTTCAACCTGCGCTCCCGCGCAGGCCGTCTCCGCCAACGCCCACGAGCTCTCCGGCGACTGGGTGGTCTCGGTGCACGGGGCCAACCTGCGCCCCTTTGCGCTCGCCGGCGTCGGCCTGCTGCTCAACGAGCCCGCCGGCGGCCAGAGCAACACCACGTCGGCCACCAAGCCGGTCTTCCTTTACGGTGCGGGGCTTGACTGGGGCTTGGTGCCGCACCTCGGGCTGCGCTTCCAATACCGCGGCAACCTTTACCACGCGCCCGGCCTCGCCACGGCCTTTTCCTCGACCGGCAAGTTCACGCAGACGGCCGAGCCCATGATCGGCGCGTACCTTAAGTTCTGAACCGGTCGGCGAAGGGCGAACAGCACTCCCAGACGCGAAGAGTTGCGGATACCGGGCTCGAATGCCGGCGAGAAGAGCGTCGCGGCCCTCATTTACCGGCAATGAGCATCAGCGGGTCCGGCGCGATGCGGCAGCCTGCGTCTTCGGCAAAGCTCTGCATGGATCCGTCGTTGAAGGTAACGGAATGAAGATCGATGGTCTGGATCGCGGTCATTCCCGGAACCCAGAGATCGGCCTCCGCGGTCTGCCCGGCGGCGCGGAAGGTGACCATCATCGTCTGGCTTGCGTCCGAGCCGTTGCCGGAAGTCTGCGTCATGCGCGCCTTGTCGGAGAAGCCGTGCACGGTGATCAGCGCGGCCGCGGCGCTCTTCCTCTGCGGATCGACAAGCGTCAGGTGCAGCCACTGGCCCAGCCCCTTGGGATGTGCGTTGAGGGTTTGCGTCCCCGTCTGAACCATGGTCCCGTCGGCCTTGTGCTGCGCCCGCAGGGAAACGGGGCAGGGCGCCGCCGCGCGGCTCCAGGCCTCGAGAACCGCCGTGTGCGCGGGCGTGGCCGCGGATTGTGAGCCGACCGCGACGCCCAACGACCCGCCCGTTTGCGAACTCTGCTGCGCCCCGACCATCGAGCCCGAAAGCGACACGAGCGCAACTGCCAGGAAAACACGGATTGAAGCCTTCATGATGAGTTCCTCCTCGCGCACACCAACAACATACTCCCGAATCCAGCCGCGAACAAATGGCACATTCCGCCCGCTTATCGCGTCTTCCTCCCCGCAAATCCGGCGCCCCCGCCTGTGTTACCGTTTGAATACGGCGTCCCCCGGCCGGCCCCGGGCTGAAAAGAGCCCGCGGCCATGGGAAACATGGAGGAGGGACGGCGGGCGTTATACAGGAATGCAGCAGCCGGAAATGTCATCGCCATCCCTCGCCCTTAGTCCTGCTTCGACTCCGGCTTCGCTGCCCGGACCTGAATCCGGGCCGGAAGGCGACGTTGTCCCTGGTTCTCCCCGGCCTCCATCGCCGGAGGAGGCGGGCGCAGCGCAGCCCGCGCCGCATCCGCCCCAGCGCATTCCGCGCTGGCTGGTGCGGATGGAGCTGTTTTTGCGTGTGATGTTGCGGATGTACATCGGGCTCGCTGTCTGTTATGCTCCGTGGTCGCACACGTTCTGGGACCAGAACCCGATCTTTCTTCAATTTCCATCGCTTTCGATTTTTGTAACCAACGGCGCCGTCCGCGGCCTGGTTTCAGGCCTGGGACTCCTGAACCTGTGGATTGCGCTGCAAGACGCAATCCGCCACCGAGACGCATGATCGGCCATCGGGACGAATGTGCCGGCGTCGGGACGAATGAGCATGGATGACCCAGGGGCAGGGAATCGGGAGCAGCGGACCGGCCGGGAGCATGCGCAGGATCAAAGTGCCGGCGCGCCGGCAACCGGCCCGGCGTCAGGGCGCGAGGCGGCCGGCGTTCCCGGCATCGCGGCCGGCGCAACGCCTCCGCCGCTCTCTGCTGCGCCGCTTGCCTATGAGAATCCCGTCTTCCTCAACAGCGCCGACGGCCGCCTGATCCGCGTCATCTCCGAATATCTCGAGCCGCTGGCCCGCTTTCGCCGCGAGCAGATTCAGGACACCGTGGTCTTCTTCGGCTCGGCCCGTTTCCGCGGCCGCGACGAAGCCGACCACGCGCTGGAGCTGCTCGACAATACCGGCTCCACGCGCCCGGCGCCCAGTGAAGAGCAGCCGGCCAAAGCCACGGAGATCGCTGCCGGCGAGGCTACCGACCTGCAGCGCAAGCGCGCCGTGGCCGCCGTGGAGATGGCCCGCTACTACGAGGACGCGCGGCGGCTGGCGCAACTGCTTACGCGCTGGGCGCGCAACATTCCTTCGCGCAAGCACCGCTTCGTGGTTACCTCCGGCGGAGGTCCGGGCATCATGGAGGCGGCCAACCGCGGCGCACGCGAAGCCGGCGGAAAAACCATCGGCCTCAACATCAGCCTTCCCTTTGAGCAGGCGCCCAATCCCTACATCACCCCGTCGCTCAACTTCGAGTTCCACTACTTCTTCATGCGCAAGCTCTGGTTTGCTTATCTCTCCAAGGCGCTGGTCGTCTTTCCCGGGGGCTTCGGCACCCTGGACGAGATGTTCGAGATCCTCACCCTGGCGCAGACGCAGAAGCTGGCCAAGAAAATCACCGTCGTGGTTTACGGCAAGGAATACTGGAGCAAGGTGCTGAATCTCGACGCCCTGGTCGATGCCGGCGCCATCTCACCCAAAGACATCGAGCTGTTTCAATTCGCCGACACGCCCGACGAGGCCTTCGAAATCCTGCGCCGCGGGCTGACGGAAAACTATCTCGCGGCCGAAGTGGCGGCGGCCAGCCATCGTGCGGCCGGTCACGACGAAGACCTGATGGCGGGCTGGACGGTGGAGGATTTCCTCGGTCCCGAAATCGCCAAGACGCGCAAATGAACACCTTCCAGGAGCCCGCGCCGGACTGACGCGACGCCGGCTGCGCAGACGCATTTGCCCGCGCAAAAATTTTCCTTCGGCTCACAAACCGCGCATTACCAAGGAATGCGCGGAACGCCGGGTTTTCTCGGGATTTGCTCCGGTCTGCGGCGCCTCAGCGATGGGGAGCCGGATCGTTCTCTACGGTTCGCAGCCCCTCCCTGGATTCGAGCGCGGCGATCTTGAGCAGCAATATGCGTTTCAAATCCACAAGCGCCGGATCCTGGGGAGAAAGGTCGCTGGCCAGCTCAACCCGTGCAAGCGTCTCGCGCAGCATGGAAGCTAATCTGCGATAGGGAGAAGAAGCCACGACGGGGAACTCACATGCTTCGATGACAACGGCTGGCCCGGGGATGTCCCTAGGTTTTTGATGGTGCGGCAAATTTTTTTGCCCGCAAACACGCGTGAGGCGCTCCCGGGGAGATTTGACTGACTATTCGAGCGCTGAAAGCTTGCTTTCATGGCACGCAGCGCGCGTTACGAAGGAATGCGGGTTTTGCCGGGTTTGCTACGGACTTCAGGTCATGTCCTAACAATGCGTTGCCGCGATCAACGCGCCTTTTCCTCTTTCCAACACAAAATAAGGAGTTTAGCTATGATTGATGAACAAATCATCGACAGCGAAGCTGGTCTAGGTTTGTCCAGTTCTGGACAATTCAAGCGAGTTCGTCTGGCCGAAACTGCGCCGTTTGTGCAAATGATGGTTGCAGCAGTTGACTTATTGGACGGATTGTGGTATTCTGCTTTTGCGATGAAGAATGAAGAAACAAAGAAAGCCTTTGTCGCGCTAATAGACGCAGCCAAGCGTGAGCGAGCCGAAT
>JASHTS010000232.1 GCA_030040425.1 Acidobacteriaceae bacterium
GTAAGGATCAATCAGCGTGCTGGACGCGCTCACCGTCACCGACTGCGAGACCGGAGCCACTTCCAGCCGGATACTGCGGTCCACGGGAAGAGCGGAGCGTATCTCGATCGATTCGGAAACCTGGGCAAAGTTCGGCGCCTCGATCTCAACCTGGTAGATGCCATACGGCAGCCGCCGCGCGTCCAGATATCCCTGAACGTCTGTCTTGAACATGGAGCGATACTGATTGGCCTCGCTGACCAGCTGGACCTGGGACCGGACGGCATGCCCGGAAGGATCGATGACGCTCAAACGCAATTCGCCGCTGTTGCTCTGGCCGAGCGCCGGCAAAGTGGCCGTAAGAAGCACCGCAAACCATCTCCACATGCGGAGGGTCTCCAGGATTCATTGCGTCTGGGTAAATTGCGCCTGAGGATCAAGAGAACAAAGCTTTCCCTTGTGCGGGAAAGCTTTCCAGTTACCTAAACTACTGGGATGCCGGGAATAAGAAGTCCGTTAACGATAAGTTTAGCGCGAATATCCCGCCGGAAATGTTCAAAATTATGATTGAAATCATGCGGTATGATCATTGCGGGGGCTTATTCCTGAACTGCCTCAAGAAGGATGCACCCATGCCCATCTTTCCGCATGAGATGTTGCGCGAGATTTACGAGCAGCCCCAGGCCCTGAGCCGCACCCTGGCTCTCTACCTGGGCGAGAAAGGGCTCCAGCCGGAGATCGGCGCCCGGCTTTCCAACTGGATCAACCCCCACGGGGAGATCCTGATTGCTGCCAGCGGGTCGAGCCGTCACAGCGGCTTGTACGCCGAGATTCTCCTCGAAGACCTGTGCGGCCTGGCCGTCGACGTGGAGTACGCAAGCGAATACAGTTACCGCGGCGGACCGGAATATGTTGACCGGCGGCATCCCAGCGTTCTCCTGCTTTCGCAGTCCGGAGAGACCACGGATACTCTGGCGGCGCTCGAGGAGGCGCGCCGGCAGGGGCACAAGACTCTGGCCATCACCAACGCGCCCGCATCCACCATCGCCCACGAGGCCGATGTCTCCATGCCCCTGGCTGCCGGCGAGGAACGGGCCATCCCCGCAACCAAGAGTTTCACCTGCCAGCTTGCGGTGCTCTACATCCTCGCGCTGTACGAGGGGATGCACCTGGGTGTCATGGACCCGGAGATCCTTGCGCAGGAAATGGCCGGGCTGCGTGCCGTACCGGAAGCGCTCGAAGCGCAGCTCGATGCCTGGCGCGAGCAGACCGCCGCGCTGGCGCTCAAGTACTCGGGCGCGGCGACGTTTCTTTATCTTGGCCGCGGAATCCACTACGCCATCGCCCGCGAAGGCGCTTTGAAGCTCAAGGAAGCTTCGTATGTGCACGCCGAAGGCTACCCGGTGGGCGAGCTGAAGCACGGGCCCAATGCGCTGGTGAGCGAGCGTGTGCCGCTGGTCGTGATTGCCACGGTCGACCACGGTCTTGAAGCCTCGGTGCGCCGCTACCAAAAGACCATCCAACTGCTCCAGGAGATGAAGGCGCAGAAGGCCAGGGTCATCTGCGTGGCCAACGCCGGCGATGCGCAGGTGGAGGCCCTCGTCTCCGATTTTATTCCCGTGCGTCCGGCCTCCGAATATCTGCTCCCGATCCTCGAAGTGGTCCCGCTGCAGCTCTTCGCCTATTTCATGGCCATCGAGCACGGCGTAAACGTGGACCGCCCGCGGAACCTGTCTAAAGCCGTAGTGGAAAAATAGCCAAGCGCCGGCTCAGCCGGGGTGAACACTGATCCCGCCCCAGCTCTCCGGCGCCACGTCGGCAAGGGTCTCGGAGAACGTCCATTGGTGGCCGGCCAGGTCGGCGGCCGTGTATTGGCGCTCGCCGTAAGGGAAATCCGTCAGCTCATCGAGGATGATTGCTCCGTGGGCCTGGGCCCGCGCGCAGTGGGTGCGCGCGTCTTCCACGCGCACCACCACGCAATGCGTCACCTCGCCCGCGCGCGGTGGGCAGCGATCGCGGCGAATGTCGCCCAGAATCACGGCGCCGCCGTCCCCCGCGATCATCTGCGAGCGATGGCTCTCGCCGATCTGCACGCGCTCGCGAAATCCGAACGCGGCGCTCAACCACGCGACCGCCGCGCGCACATCGGGGTAATAGAGCACGGGAATCACCGTCGGCTGCGGAATGGATCGGTTCGGTTTCATGCAGGTTGCAAGGCTACACCGGAGAATGTACCGCGGGCTGGATCGAATGTCAAATATTTTTTACATCAAATTCATTTGGCTCGCGGGCCGTAAACCTATCCTGCAAAATGCGCTTCGATCTCTTCGAGCGTCTTGCCCTTGGTCTCCGGCAGGAAGAGCGTGGCCACGAGGAAGTACACCACCGTAAACGCCGCGAAGAGGAAGAACATGGACGAGTAGCCGTGGCGGGCTACGAAAGGAAGAAAGATGGCGGCCAGCGTGGTGGAGACCAGCTGATTGATGAGCAGCGCGATGCTCATGCCGTTGGAGCGGATGCGCGTGGGCATGAGCTCGGAAAGCGCCAGCCACACCACGACGCCGGGGCCCATGGCGTAAAGCGCCATGAAGGCGTAGATGCCCAGCGCCACCAGCCATCCGTGTCCCGGCTGCGGCACCTCGCCCACCAGCGCCTTTTGGATTTTAAGCGGTGCGCTGCGGGCTGCATCGAGATTGGCAAAAGGATTCTTGAACAGCGCTTCGATGCGATTCGAGGGCAGGCAGTCTGCGCGCGTGATGACCACCGGCGTCGCGGCGTCGTCGTCGGAACGGGCGAAATCCGTGGTCGCCGTGAAGTCGCCATAGGAATAGATGATGGCCAGCGAAGCGCGCCGGCTGTCGATGCGGCTCGCGCGGTAACCCTGGGAGGCGAGCAGCTTTTCTGCCGTGGCAGCGTCGAAGCGCAGCGTGAGCTGCTCGCTCGGGCCCACCAGCGCCTGCACGGCCGAGCGGCAATCCACGGAGCGTGTCTCTGTGGTTTTGAAGAGAACGCCCACGAACGTCTCCGCGACAATGATGCCCGCGGTTCCCAGAATGATCAGGAAGCGGCGCCCCTTGCGGTCCACAAGCATCATACCCACGCTGGTCATGAGGAAGTTGATGCAGGTAAAGATCACGTAACCCCAGTGCGCCGAAAGATCGCTGAGGCCGCTCTGCAGAAGGATGCCGGTGTTGTATCCGATGATGGAGTTGACGCCGGTAGCGGTGTTGCAGGCGAGAATGGCGCAGGCGAGCAAGAAGGGAATCACATACTTTCGCCGCAGCAGCGATTCGCGAATTTGCGGGCCGGAGGCGGAGTTGACGGCATTCCGCGCCGAAGCCTCCATCTCCTCGAGCTCCAGCGCCGCCTGTTCGGGGCTGCGGGAGCGCAACAGCGCCGCATGGGCGCGCTGCCGCCGGCCGCGGCGGAAAAGCCAGCGCGGCGACTCGGTGACCATCAGGCTGCCGAGCACAAACAGGATTCCCGGCGGCAGCGACACCCAGAAGATGCCGCGCCATGCGTGCTCCTTGAAGCGGAACAGCGCTGCGGGATCGGCCAGCTTCGCCACCGCATCCACGCGATAGCTGAAGTACATGCCCACCAAGGCCGCTGCCACGATGCCCAGCGTGAGCATCCATTGAAAGATCGCCGTCCCTCTTCCGCGATGCGAGGCTGCCAGGCATTCGGCAAGGTAAAGCGGCACCACCACGCCCACCAGTCCCGCACTCACGCCCTGGAGCAGGCGCCCCAGCAACAGGGAGTCGAATCCATGCGACAGCGCAATGACAGGTATACTCAGCGCAAAGGCAAGGCCGCTGAGGCTCATCAGCGTCCGGCGCCCCAGCCAGTCTGCGAGCAGGCCCGCGAAGAGCGTGGAAATCACGCTGCCCAGCAGCACCGCGGCCACCACGTCGGAGAGTTGCGACGGCGTGAAGCCCGATGTGGCTTCTAGGTAAGGGTAGGCGCCGCCGATGATGCCCACGTCGATGCCGTAGAGCAATCCGCCCAATCCTGAGACCAGCAGCAGGAAGGCATTGTAACGGCGCAGGGAAGCAGATGTCTCCGCCGGTGCAGGGTGCGTGGAGCCGTTGGCGCTCATCGGGGCAAAGGTCTCCTCAGCCGGTTCTTCGCGCCGCCGTGCGGCGATTCCACACAAAAACCGGAGAACCGTGAATCCCTAGTCTACAATGATCGTATTGAATTCAAACGCTCATATTTTTGAGCTGAAGGTCGATTCCGATGCCACGTCGCCCGAGTTCAGCCGCCCTGGTTTCCGCTCTCGCTGTCTTTTCCGCGCTCGTCGCTGTCTCCTCGCCGCCTGCATCGGCCCAGGTTCCGGTCCCGTTGCAACCGGCTCCGCGCGAAGCGCAATGGGGCACTGCGGTCGATCTGCCGGCACGCATCCTAATCTCGGTCCCCGGCCGGAATGCGGAAGACGAATTTGCTGCGAACGATCTTGCGGGTGCCGTCAAACAGCTTGCGCCGGCCCCGGCGCAGAGCAGCCTGGTGCCCTATCGGGTCGTTCTCTTGCGCACGGATTCGCTTGAGGCCAAGGCTCTGCTTGCCCGCGAGCATCTCGCCTTCGATCCTGCCATGGAGTCGGAGGGCTACATTCTCCTGCTCGATGCGCACGGGGCAACCATCATCGGCGCCACCGGCTCCGGCATTTTCTATGGCGTGCAGACCCTTAAGCAGATGCTTCCCCTTGCCGGTGCGCCGCGCGTGATTCCCACGGGAACCATTCGCGACTGGCCGGCGATGGCTTATCGCGGCATCGACGACGATCTCTCCCGCGGCCCGTTTCCCACGCTCGAATTTCAGAAGCACCAGATCCGCATCTTTGCCTCCTTCAAAATCAACATCTATTCCCCGTACTTCGAGCACACGTTACTCTATCCCGACCATCCCCTCCCTGCGCCTCCGGGCAGCGCGCTCACGCCGGCGGAAGTCGCAGACCTGGTGGCCTATGCCCGCCAATATCACGTTACGGTTCTTCCCGAGCAGGAGGCTTTTGGCCATTTGCATCAGGTGCTCAAGTATGAGATCTATCAGGATGTGGCCGAGACCCCGGATGGCCATGTGCTCGCGCCGGGCCAGCCGGGCACCCTGCCGCTCATCAAGGATTGGTTCACGCAGATCGCGCAGGAATTTCCTTCGCCCTTCATCCACATCGGAGCCGACGAAACCTTTGAGCTGGGCGCGGGCCGCACCCGCGACCAGGTGCAGGCGCAGGGCTACGGGCCCGTCTATGTGAACTTTCTCAAGCAGATTCACGATGCCCTCGCGCCGCTCAATCGCCGGCTGCTCTTCTGGGGCGACATCGGCGACGCCAACCCCGATGCGGTCCCGGGCCTTCCCAAGGACATGATCGCGGTGCCCTGGAATTACTCGCCCACTGCGGATTTCGACAAGCTAATCGAGCCCTTTGCCAAGGCCGGGATGGAGACCTGGGTGGCTCCCGGAGACGCCAACTGGAACTCGGTTTATCCGGTGGAGAAGAACGCGCTGTGGAACATTCAGGGATTCATCCGCGAAGGCCAGAAGCTGGGCTCAACCGGCGCTCTCACCACGGTGTGGAACGACGATGGCGAAGGGCTCTTCAACATGGACTGGTACGGCGTGCTCTTTGGCGCGGTGGCCGCATGGCAGCCGGGCGAGAGCTCGATCGCCAACTACCAGGACGCCTACGGGCAGCTCTTCCACGGCGACGCCACCGGCAAGATCAACGCCGCCGAAAAGGAGCTGATGGCCGCCGAGGAGGCGCTGGACAACGCGCAGACCAATATGACGAGCGACGAAGTCTTCTGGCTCGATCCGTGGAGCGCGCAGGGGCAGGCGGTTGCGGCAAAACTGCAGCCAACCATCGCGGATCTGCGCACGCACGCCGAGCAGGCCATAATTCTGCTCGATCAGGCGCGCGCATCGAATCCCGGCCTGCGCGAGCCCAACGCGCTCATCGCCATGGATCTGGGCGCGCGCCGCCTCGATCTCATCGGCATGAAGTTCGAGCTCGCCGCGCAGATCGTATCCGGCTATGCGCAGGCGCTGGCCCAGCAGCACGATAAGACCAAAACCAGTGACACCGAGCGCCAGCTCGACGAAATCAGCAGCAACAACGGCCGCTGCCAGGATCTGCGCGATGCCTTCTCGGCCATCCGGGGAGAGTATTCTCAGGTGTGGCTCGGCGAGAACCGGCCCTACTGGCTCAACAACGTCACTGTGCGCTATGACCTTGCGATTGAGCGTTGGCAGCGGCGCGGCGAACATTTCGCGCAAGCCACGCGCGATTGGCAGAACGGCATGGACCTGCCCGCGCCGGCATCGATGGGGCTGCCGGATCAGAGCTCCCATTGACCGAAGTTACACCTCACGGCATGGTCGCGTTTCGCTGAAAGTGCATCGTGCCGGTATAATTTTCGTCAAAGCCCAAAGAACGCCATGCACACCAAAGCCATGCTCGATCTTGGAGTTCGGCAGGATCAGCTGACCGTTCTGCTCGTCGACGACGATCTCGTCAGCCGCGAGGTGACGGCCACTGTGCTCACCATGAACGGTTTCACGGTGCATACGGCCGATGACGGAACGGCGGCGCTCGCCAGCCTGGCCATGGGCGAGGTTGCGCCGGACGTGATCCTGATGGATACGCAGATGCCGGGCTTGAGCGGGACCGCGCTGATCGCAGCGCTGCGGGGCCGGAGCCATGCCCGCATCATTGCGGTCAGCGGCAGCAAGCCGCCGGCGGAGGTTTCGGCGGCGGCGGATGGCTCGCTGCTCAAGCCGCTGGAAGTTGCCGCCCTGCGCCAGCTCCTTGAGGGCCGTTCCGCCATCCAGGAATCCATGAAATCGGCCCTTGCGGGCGCCGATGTGCCGGTGGTGAGCGTGGAAACACTGGCCAAGCTTCGCCAGCTGATGCCGGAGTCGTCCGTGCGCGAGATTTACCGGGCCATCGTCACCGATCTTTCGCGCCGCTCCAATCTGCTGGAGATCGCCATGGCCAAGCGCGATGCATCGGAAGTTCGCCGCATCGGCCACGCGGTCAAAGGCGGCTGCGCCATGGCGGGAGCCATGCAGGCAGCCCGCGTGGGCGCGCGGCTTGAGGCTGTGTCTTTCGATTCCACAGGTAACCAATCGGATAACAGCTCCCAATTACTCAATGATTTACGTTCCGCCGCGCAAGACTTGGAGCGTATTCTGGATGGTGAATTGCCCGCCTGACCCATAGCATCCAGAACGCCGTGGACCGGGCCAACGGAGGCGAGCCTCGCAAATGGAGCACCCCACTATTCGTATTGTCCTTGCGGACGACCATCCTGTCGTGCGCATCGGTGTGCGCAACATGCTGTCGGAAGCCGATGGCTACGAGATCGTAGGCGAAGCCGCCGACGGCGACGAGGCCATCACCGCGACCCTCGAGCTTGCGCCCGACATTCTTCTTCTCGATGTGCAGATGCCGCGCCTGCCCGGCCTGGAGGCCATGCGCGCCATCGTGAACGGGACTTCGACGGCGAAGATTCTTCTGCTCACCTCCACCATCACCACCCAGCAGATCATCGAGGCCCTGCATATCGGCGCGCGCGGCATTGTTTTGAAGGATGCCCTTGCCAGCCATCTGCAGACCGCCATCCGCACCGTCTATGCGGGCGATTACTGGATCGGCGGCAAGCGCGTGGTGAACCTCGTCTCCGCCCTGCACGACCTCATGCAGCAGGCCGCCGTGCCCCAGCGCAAAACCTACGGGCTTACTCCGCGCGAGCTCGAGGTGGTGGGCTGCATCGTCGAGGGCTGCTCCAACCGCGACATCGCCAAGCAGTTTTCGTTGAGCGAAGAAACCGTCAAGCGGCACCTCTCCAACATCTTCGACAAAACCGGCGTCTCCACGCGCCTGGAACTGGCGCTCTTTGCCATCGCCCACCACCTGGTAACGCCGCAGTAGCTCGGTCCGCAAAGGAATACTTGGCCCGCGCCGGAGGCGCGGAGTCTGTTGGCCCCGCGCTTCACCGTGGGGAACACTCCCCCAAAAAATCGCTCGGAGTCCCGTAGGGACGACGCCCGGACATCATCTTTCGAGCCCTCAACAGCCGTTGTGGGAACTCCTCCTAACGCCCGGCCGCCCGCTACGGATGCGTCTGCCCGCCACCCGCAATCTCCATTCCGTGCCGCACTAGGGCCGCAACCGCCATCCAGCTTTCTTCCGCTCCGCGCCGGCTGCCGGGCAGGTTCACGATCAGCGTGCTTCCGCGCAGCCCCGCGATGCCCCGCGAGAGCCATGCGTAGGGATTGCGCTCCGCTCCTTTCGCGCGCATGGCTTCGGCAATTCCGGGCGCTTCCCGGTCGATGACGCGGCGCGTGGCCTCCGGCGTGCGGTCGCGCGGGCCCAGTCCCGTTCCGCCCACGGTGAGTACAAGATCCGCATCCTGCGCACTCAGCTCTCCGAGCGCCGCGGCAATCGCGGCTTCATCGTCCTCGAGCAACTGTGCGCGAATCTCCGCCTCCGGCCACTCGCCTCGCACCCGCGCCACAATCGCGGGGCCGGCAGTGTCGGTCATCAATCCACGCGTGCAACGGTCTGAGACGGTGATGACGGCAATCAGCATAGGCCGATCCCCAAGCGGGCTGGCAAAACTCTAGCATGGGGGGCTTTGTAACAAGGGCACGGCTTCACCCGGGCCATTAAACGGCATAAATTGAGCGTGGGCTTCAGCCCCTGCTGCGCCGCGTTCTCAGCAAATCCCTGCACAAACAAGTTTCTCCACAACCGGCTAGCCCTACTGCGCGGGCAGCACTTTGATCGTCCGCATCCACGTCTCCACCAGCCCGGGCCAGCCCATGATGGGCAGATCGCGTGGCCGCAATCCATAGCCGTGGCCGCCCTGGGCATAGACGTGCAGTTCGGCAGGAACCTTCGCGTTCTTGAGCGCGAGAAAGTAAACGATCGCGTTCTCCACGTGCACCGGATCGTCTTCTGCCTGCAGGATGAAGGTGGGCGGCGTATTCGCCGTCGGCTGAATGTCGGGATTCGGCGCAAAGTCTTTGTCGGCCAGCGCCAGATAGCCCGGGTAGATCACCACGGAAAAATCCGGACGGCAGCTCAGCATGTCGGCCGCGTCCACCGGTTCGTAAAGACGATGGTCATAGTGATTGCTGATCGCCGCCGAAAGATGCCCGCCCGCCGAGAACCCCAGCACGCCCACGCGATCGGGATCGATGCCCCACTCCGCGGCGTGCAGGCGCACCAGGCCCATCGCGCGCTGTGCGTCCTCGAGCGCGAAGGCGCTCTTCGGGTACGGCCCGGAATCCGGCACGCGATACTTCAGCAGCACGCAGTTCACGCCGATCGAATTCAGCCAGTCGCACACCTCCGTGCCCTCGAGATCCATGGAAAGAATCTGGTAACCGCCGCCGGGAAACACCAGCACCGCCGCGCCGGTATTCGCACCCTTCGGCTTGTAGAGCGTGATGGTGGGAATGGAGACGTTGCCCAGGCGCACATATGGTTTGCCGGCCATGGTCTTGGTCCCGGCCGCATTCACATTCGCTTCCGGAGGCATATTGGCCGGCTCGCCCGGAGGCGTGCCCGGCCAGATGGGCAGCGTGAGGTGATCGGGCGAGGGAGGCCATCCCGAGCCTTGCGCGAAAAGGCCCGCGCCTGCTGAAAGCGCGGCCACAGCGGCCGCAGCCGCCAGCGCACGCAGATTCATTCCGGATCCCTCCGCAGAAATCGACCGAAGAGATCATCGCATCCGCATCCCACGGTTGCAAAATCGGGTGGAAGAAATCTACGCGGTCAGCCGCTCCAGCTGCTCAGGTTTTTGGATGGTGAGGCTTGTGCCCTTGATGGTGATCCACTGGTCGCGCCGGAACTGGTTCAACAGGCGCGTGACGGTTTCGCGCGAGGTGCCGGCCATGTTGGCGACTTCTTCGTGCGTAAACGCCATGGTGAACTTGATCTCAGCCCGGCCGTCGGCCGCCTTCCGGCCCCAGTCGAGCAGCAGTCGCGCCAGCCGGCCTGCGGCCGAGCCGGAGAGCGCCAGCCGCTTGGCATCCTGAAACACGGTGAGGTATTCGCTGGAGAGCGACTGCGCCGCATGCATGGAGGCGATGCCGTGCCGGCCGAGAAACTCGACAAATTCCTGCTTGCGCACGGTCTTCACCTGGCAAGGCTCAAGCACCTCGGCAGTCACTTCATGCGCCACGTTGGCCAGCACCGCGCTCAGTCCCAACACGTCGCCGGGCGAGGCAATCTTCAGGATCATGGTCTTCCCGTCGCGTGAAGTCGACGAGACCTTGACCTGGCCAAAGCAAATCACAAACACATTGCGGGCCGCGTCGCCTTCTGAAAACAGCTTGGCTCCGCGTGCGTGGTTCATCATGATCCCGATCTTGTCGTAGTCCTCGAGCGCCTCCGGCGTGAGATTGCAAAACATGCGCAGATGCCGATGCTCGCAATGGAGACAATCCTCGGGAGCGTGATGGGGACGAAAACCGGCCATGGCTATACCTGGGATGACTCTTTGAAGTATAGCCCGGATGCAAATGGCTACTGTGATATGCATCACATGGCTTGTGCGTGCATCCTGCGTGTACGCGCTTCGCAACGGCTGAGACGGCAGGCCGTGTAAGCCCGCGAAACCTCGCGCGCCAGTTCTTCAAGTAAATGCATGCGCAGCGGAGGATGCACGTCGAAGGCCCGGCTGAGGGCTGTCATTGGCAATAACAGCAGCGAACCGGGGGAAAGCGCAGTGAGCGTGCACGTATGCCTCCCGTCGCCGAGCGCTGCGGCCAGCTCCACCAATTCGCCGGATCGCGCCATCCCCAGCGCCAGGCGGGTATTCAACCGGATGGCGCTGCGCGCAAAGCTCCCGGAGGCGAGGAGGTAAAGGCCTCTGCAGGTTTCGTACTGCCGAAACACCACGTACGAGGCGTCGAATTCCAGCACTCGCGAAGCGCCGGAGAGTAAATCGGCCGCCTGCGAAGAACACGCAAGCAGTTCGGCCAGCGGATGCGCAGTCGCAGTCGGTGCGCGGAATCCAGTTTCCTCAAGCATTCCCGTAACTCGATCCGGACGCCCAGGCGCCGCCGGTCACGCCTTGACGGGCTGCATCGCCGGCGGAACGCACAGGACGGGCACACGCGATCCCGCGAGCAACGCAAACGCGGTCCCATGCGGCCCCGGTGTCTCGCTCATCCGCTTCACGCCGATGACCAGGATGCCGGGATGGAATTGCGCAATGGCCGCGGCGATTGCGTCCGCGGGAGCGCCGTCCTTGACGATGCACCGCACCGATACCTTGCCGCCCGGGTCGATGCCGAACTCCTCGCGCGTCGTGGCGCAGGGATTCAGAAAGGCCGAGGCCTCGGCCGCGGTGCGCGCGTGCAGCACCACCAGCGGGCGGTCGAAGGTTTCGGCAAGCGAATACGCGGTCGCCACGGCCTCATGAGCAGCTTCGTTCTTCTCCATGGCCAGCAGCACCGGCCCTCCGGGAACTGGACGGAAGGGTCCGGCATTCCAGTCCGCTGCCACCGCGAGCACCGGGCAAGGAGCCAGCCGCACCAGCTCTTCTGCAATGGAGCCTACCAGCAGCGGACCCACGCCATCCATTCCCTGAGTTCCAATGACAATGAGCCCGGCCCGATGCTGCCGCGCCACTGCCACCAGCATCTGCGCCACGCTTCCCTGGCGAATCTCCGAGTGGCTGGGAATCGCTTCCTTGAGCAGGTTGCAGGCAATCTTGTCCAGCGCGTTGCGGGCGTCTTCATTCATCTTCCGCAGCACCCGGCCGGGAACGCCATCCACCGTGGCATATTCCAAGGGGTCGAGGGCGTGCGCCAGCACAATGCGCGCGCCGTACGCGGCGGCCAGCTTCCGCGCGTACTCGAGCGCTGCTTCTTGCTCGTCCTTCGGATCCATGGCCACGACGATCGTTTTCAACCCATCGTGAAAGCTCATCTCCGCCTCCTTCTGCCGCCGTTGGCGCGGCACATCCCTGCGTGACCCAACGCAAAGGCCCTTCGAATTTTGAGTTTGCGCGGAAACGAAGGTAACGGCAGTGACCCGATTCACTCCATTTTGTGATTTAGATCACAACCGGAGACAAAAAGCCGGCGGCCATGCGTCGATTTCCCATCGAAAAAGTTGCGGCCTCCATCCGGGTCCGCATACGCATCGCCGGAGGAGGCCGCTTCAGGTGAGAGATTCAGTTTTCGAACGGATCGTCCCGTTCGTCTTTCAGAACACTGCGTTGGGATGACCGGTGACCGTCTGCGCCAGAATCACGGGCGGCGTCACCGCCGGATCGACCAGGCCGTTGTCGTTTTCAAACAGCCACCCGTTTACAGACACCAGGTCGTCGACCGCCAACCCGTCGAAGCTGTCCGTTGCCAAGCCCGTGTATGTGGTTTGCGAGGTTGTCTCGACGGACGTCGTAATCAGCGCGACCCACTCGGGACAGGCGGAAGTGGAAGATGCGATGCAGGGCGGCCAGACGAGGGATTGCAGCGTGAAGTCCGGCGAGGCAATGGCCGAGATGGTGCCGGTGGTTTGTCCGGGCTCCAGTTCCACGCTATTCGTCGTAAACGAAACCGAAGGGGGCGGTCCCCATGACGCGGTTGGTCCGGAGCCCGTCGCAGTAATCGAGCCCGGCACAATGTCCACCTTCACGGTTTGTCCATTCGTTAAGTTTTCTGTGCTGGCAAAGGTCAGCCCGGACGGAATCGTGAAGCCATTGGCATCGACCGAAAAAGTGGTCCCGGAGGCAAACGTGACACTGGCAATGCCGCCGAGCGGCAGAGCCGAGCTGAAGGTCGGGTTGCCACGCAGAAGAATCTTCATCCCCGTGGCGCTGTAACTGAAGATGACTCCCTCAACGGTTTGCTGGTTGGCAGCTTGCAGATAGGCCACCTGGCTCGCGGTCAGAATGCCGCCGCTCTCCACGCCGGAAATCTGCGCCTGCACCACCTGGCCTTGCGCCAGGCAGGCGAAGCCCTCCGAAGCGCACGCGCTCGAGGGGAAATCGCTGAACGTGGTGCTGCTCGTGGTCTCAACCGTGAAGGTCCTGCCCCACGGCGTCTGCAGCGTGAACTCACTCTGGCTCGCGTTCACGCTTTCGACCGTCCCGTTCAGGAACCCGAACCGCGGGCTCGGCGTCGTCATGGGAGGAAGTTCGCCCACTGTGATCCCGTTGGTTACGCCCAGATTCACGGAGAGGTCGGATTGAATGATCGTGTTGAGATGAAAGTCGACGAGCAGGCCGAGTGGCGAGTTCGCGGAGACCGTCACCGGAAAGGGCGATGAAGTGACGTTCACCATCGCGGAGCTGTCGTCGATGGTGGGCGTGAGCTGGCACACGCTTCCCACGGCGCACGTGCTCGCGATCGACGCGTCGGATTGGTTGAAGATGACGAGCAGCGGACTCGCAAACGTCAGGCTCAGCCCGCTGTAGCTGCCGGCCGGCACGTTAGCCGTGCTTAGAAACGCCGACAGCGCCTGCAATTGCGTCACGTCGATCTGGATCGGCGTGTTCCCGTTGAGCAGCGAGACCGGCGAACTGGTGGACGAGCCCGCTGCAGGGGTGAGCGACGCTGCCGTCAAGCTCACCTGGAAGAACAGCACCTGCACGCCCTGGGGAGGATCGTCGGTCATGGAGAGGGAGACGGGCGCCGCATCGCCGGAGGGCTGGGTTGGATTGGTGGAAGTCACGTTCGACATGCCGCATCCGCTAAGCAGGGACGCAATCGCCGCCGTGACCAAGGGGAGGGAAAAGAACTTCCGCATCGAAGGCCGCCTTTCGTAGTTTATGCGTGATCGCCTTGGGGGTGACCCGTGTTCGGGTTCGAAACAACCACGCGTCTGCCGGGAGGAGCAGAAAAGGAATTTTTGCCGGGGTTATTGGCTCTATTGGACCGCCAAGGCATGATGGGCAGAGAGACCCACGCGGGAGCAAAGATCCGGCAAACACCTCCCTCGGTTTCCAATTTGATGGTAGAGACGAATTGTGGCGCAAAATGTTGAGTGCCGGCGCAGGAAATTCAACTCTCCCGTACGAGGGCCTTCCACTTCTATACACGCCCGCCCCCCATGCGTTAACCTTGCCCGTTATGAAATTCCGTCGCCGGTCCTCATCGCAAACTGCTTCATTCTTCGTTCTTTCGCCATGGTTTCTCTTTTTGCTTGCCTGCGCAGCCGGTCTCACGTGCGTTGCCGGCGCACAGGCGCCGGTGCCCGACTCCCCGGCGATCGAAGCCCAGGCCCACGCGATGCTGGCCAAGCTCACCCTCGAGCAGAAGATCGAACTCATCGGCGGGGTCGACAGCATGTACACCCACGCCATGCCCAGCATCGACCTGCCGCGCTTCAAGATGTCCGATGCCTCCGTCGGCGTGCGGACCTGGGGTCCGACGACCGCCTACGCGGGTGGCGTGGCGCTGGCGGCCACGTGGGATCGCGACTTTGCCCGTGCGCTGGGTGAAAGCCTCGGCCGCGACGCGCGCGCCCGCAGTGTGAATTTTCTGCTCGGTCCGGGCGTGAACCTCGCTCGCTCGCCCGTGGCCGGCCGGAACTTCGAGTACCTCTCCGAAGATCCTTTCCTGAATTCGGCTCTCGTCGTCCCCTACATCGAGGGCCTGCAATCGCAGGGCGTGATCGCCACGGTGAAGCACTTCGCCCTCAACAACCAGGAATTCGATCGCCACAACGCCAGCTCCGACGTGGATGAGCGCACCATGCGCGAGCTGTATCTTCCCGCCTTCGAGGCCGCGGTCACCCAGGGTCATGCAGACGCCGTGATGGACTCCTACAACCTGGTGAACGGCGTGCACGCGACGCAGAATGATTTTCTCAACCTCAAGGTGCTCAAGGGCGAATGGGGATTCAAAGGCATTCTGATGTCGGACTGGGATGCAACCTACGACGGCGTGGCCGCGGCCAACAACGGCCTCGACCTGGAGATGCCCAGCCCGAAGTTCATGAACGCGAAAAACCTTCTGCCCGCCGTCCAAAGCGGCGAGGTGAAAGAGTCCACCATCGACGACAAGGTGCTGCGACTCCTGCGCACGGAGCTGCGCTACGGCTTTACCACGCGTCCGCAGTTCGACCCCGCCGATTCCACCTACTCGGTGGCCGATCGCGCCGTCGCGCTCCGCGGCGCGCTCGAGAGCATCACGCTGCTCAAGAATGAAGGCCATCTGCTCCCCCTCGATCCCCAAAAGATCAAGACCATCGCCATCATCGGTCCCGATGCCTGGCCGGCTGTCCCCGGAGGCGGGGGCTCCTCCAACGCCACTGCCTTCGATCCGGTGAGTTTTGTCACCGGCATCGCCAACTTTCTCGGCCCGGACGTGCACGTGCTCTATAGCCGCGGCCTCCCGCAGATGAACGAGGTCTTCCGCAGCACGCACTGGGAGGGCGGCGTGAAGGTGCAGACCTTCCCCAGCGTCGATTTCTCCGGCACGCCGGAAACCGGCCTCCGGCTCAATGTGGCCGATTGGAAGCCCAACCAGTGGGAGCCCGCGGAGCTCGCCCCGCGCAGCATCCGTTATAGTGCGACGTACACCGCAACCAACGCGGGCAAATACCTGCTGATCGCCGCAGCCGCGGGCGAGGATTCCTTCAAGGTGCTCGTTGACGGCAAACCGGCGCTCGAGCAGGAGCATGCCGAGGGACAGGTGCCCAAGTTTACCTCCATCGATCTCGCTGCCGGACAAACCGTCAATGTGCAGGCCGACTATCTGCCCCACGCGTCCGGCTCGCGCTTTGGCTTTGGGCTTACTTACGAGCCGGACCTGGTGCAGGCCGAGGCAAAACAGTTTGCCTCACTGGCAGACGTCGTTGTTGTCGCCGCCGGCTTTGACGCCGCAACCGAGGGCGAGGGCCACGATCGCACCTTCACGCTGCCCTGGGGTCAGGACGCGCTGATCGAAGCCGTCGCTGCCGCCAATCCGCGCACCATTGTCACGCTCACCGGCGGCGGCGGCATGGGCACCGAACGCTGGCTCGCGCAGGTTCCCGTGCTCCTCGATGACTTCTATCCCGGCCAGGAAGGCGGCACGGCTCTCGCCGAAGTTCTCTTCGGCAAGCACGACCCTGAAGGCAGGCTGCCGGTAACCTTCGACCGCGCCTGGGAAGACAATCCCTCGTACAACTGGTATTACGGCGTGCCCGGCGCCGATACGGTGCTCCATACGACCGGCGAGAACGGTCGGCCCCTGGATTACACCATCGAGCACATTCGCTACGGCGACAAGCTGATGGTCGGCTACCGTTATTGGACCACCACGGGCAAGCATCCGCTGTTCCCCTTCGGATTCGGCCTGAGCTATACAACCTTCAGTTTTTCTCACCTGCAGGCGCCGGCCAGCGCGGAATCCGGCTCCACCGTTCCCGTGAGCTTCGACGTGAGCAACACCGGCAGTGTGGAAGGAGCCGAAGTGGCGCAGCTCTACGTCTCCGATCCATCCGCGAAGGTCGACCGTCCCGAGCGGGAGCTCAAAGGCTTTGAGAAAGTTCGACTCGCGCCGGGCGAGACGAAACACGTGTCGCTCGAGCTCGATGCGCGCGCTTTCAGCTATTGGGACGACGCCGCGCACAAGTGGACCATCGACCCCGGCAAGTTTGTGATTCGCGTGGGCGACTCGAGCGAGAATACGCCGCTCCACGCGGATCTGATACTGCGCTAGGGCCGCTGCAGTAATTGTTTTTCGGCACTCGCCAGAGTGATATTCTCCGGCAGTTGCTGGAATTTCGATTTCTCCTCGTCCTCTTCTTCGGAGATGTTCTTGAAGATCAGCGCGTGCCCGTCGATGTGGATGTGCGTCTGGGTGATCTGCCATTCATCGTTGCCCAGCGGGCGGCGCTCCACGTCGAAGGTGCCGCCGGCCTCCAGTTCCCCAAACAGGCCGTAGCCGAATTTCACATCGTGGATGAGGCGTCCCCTGAGGCTCACGATGCGATGCTGCGCATCATCCACCGTCATGTCCCCCTCCATGGCCGCAAAAACACGCGACTCCCATGTAGGAGGATCAAAGTTCGGATTGGGCCGGAAATGCAGCGTGGTCAAGCCGTTCTGAGTTCCTGCCTTCCTCCAGACAAACGCTTTGGGCAGCAGGTTCAGCATGCGCGTGGCCTGCGCGTCGTCGTGCCGGCCGGCCTTGCGCTGCTTGATCTGGGCGCTGGGGTCGTGGATGAAGGCGTTCATCCCGCTTTGCTGGTCCGCCCGGTCCACCGCTTGTCCATCGCGGTCCATCACCCGGTGCAGTTCGCCCGAGCGCGTCTCGGCCACCCACTGCTTCACGCTTGCGTCGGGCTTGCGATCGACATCGTAGTAAATCCAGAGCGAATGGTCGGCGGCGTCGGCGGCCAGCTCCGTGCGCACGGCCTGGGTCACCATCTGCTCTGCATCCTGAGCCTTTGCCGCGCATGCACCCAGCAGGATCGCCCAGGCGAGCATGCACGCCTTGTCAAACACGGTTTACCCTCCGGCCGAGCGTCCCGTTTCCATCGCCGCCGGGCCACGATCCATTTTGCTTGGATGCGTGCCGGGAACCACGCGAAACGGAAGAGCCGGTGCGGACTTCCGCCCGGGCCCGCGGTTTATCATCTTCCAATGAAACGAGTTCTGCTCTCCTGGAGCAGCGGCAAAGACAGCGCGTGGACGCTGCACGCGCTGCGCCGGGACCCTTCTATCGCGCTTTGCGGGCTGTTAACCACGTTGAATGCGGAATTCGATCGCGTGGCCATGCACGGCGTTCGCCGCTCGGTGCTCGAGGCGCAGGCCGCAGCCGCCGGGCTCCCGCTTTGGACGGTGCCGCTGCCCTGGCCCTGCTCCAACGAGATCTACGAGCAGCGCATGGCCGCCGTCTGCCAACGCGCCCTCGACGAGCACATCGATGCGGTCGCCTTCGGCGATCTCTTTCTCGAAGACGTTCGCGCCTATCGCATTCGCCAGCTCGCGCCCACCGGCCTGGAGCCGCTCTTCCCTCTTTGGCAAATTCCTACCGATGAGCTCGCGCGTGCGATGATCGCCGGCGGCCTGCGCGCGCGCATCTCCTGCGTGGACACCGAGAAGCTGCCGTCAAGTTTCGCCGGCCGGGAATTCGACGAGCAGTTGCTGCGCGATTTTCCGCCCGGCATCGATCCCTGCGCCGAGCGCGGCGAATTTCATACCTGCGTCTACGCCGGGCCCATGTTCTCTGCGCCGCTGCCTATCCAGACCGGCGAGATCGTCACCCGCGACCGCTTCGTCTTCGCGGATTTCGAAGTCACTTAGTCCCTTAGTCCCTGCCTCCTTGCAACCCCCGCAACGCCGGATACACCTTCCGCCATCTTTCGTATCCGGCCGCGTACGTCGTCCGGTCCGCGGGATCGGGCGCAATCCTCTGCGCCACCTGGATGGCTTGCGCGCAGGCCTCATCGAGGTTCTTCCAGTGCTCCGCGCCCACGCCGGCCATCAGTGCGCAGCCAAACGCGCCGCCCTCCTCGGCCATCAACACCTCCACGGTGTGCCCGTAAACGCCGGCCTGAATCCTCCGCCACAGCGCGCCGCGCGCGCCGCCGCCGCCCAGCCGGATGCCGCTCACGGGAATGCCCAGCTCCCGGAACAGCGCAAACGTATCTTCGAGCGAGTAGGCCACGCCTTCGAGAACGGCGCGCACAAAATGCGCCGCCGTGTGCTCCACGCCGATGCGCACAAACCCCGCGCGCACCTCCGGATCGAGGTGCGGCGTGCGCTCGCCGAGCAGATACGGCGCCCATTCCAGCCCATCGCTGCCCGCCGGAACTTTCGCCGCGGCCTCGCTCAGCGCGTCATAGCTTTGGCTGGGGAAAAAAGTTGCGCGCAGCCAGTTCAGGCTCAGACCCGCGCTCTGCGTCACGCCCATCACGTGCCAGCGCCCCGGCACCGCATGGCAGAAAGTGTGCATCCGTCCCTTCGGATCCTTCGTCGGCTCGGCCGTCGCCGCGAAGACCACCCCCGACGTCCCGATGGTCGCCGAAACGCTTCCCGGCTGCAGGATGCCCATGCCCACTGCGCCCGCGCCCTGGTCGCCCGCACCCGCGGCCACTGGCGTCCCGGCCTTCAATCCGGTCAGCGCCGCCGCCTGCTCGCTGATGTGCGCGCAAATCTCCGGCGACTCATACACGCGCGGCAGCCAGCTCATGTCGATCCCGGCCGCCTCGGCTACTTCGCGCGACCAGCGCCGGTGCGTTACGTCGAGCAGCAGCGTGCCTGAGGCCTCCTGCACATCGATGGCAAACTCGCCCGTGAGCCGGTAGCGGACATAATCCTTGGGACACATCACGTGACGGATCTTGGCGAAGATCTCCGGCTGGTGCGTCTTCACCCACAAGAGCTTGGTCAGCGTGAAATTCGGCAGCGCGGGATTGCAGGTGAGCTCGATCAGCTTTTCGTAGCCGATCTTTTCGGTGAGCCAGTCGCACTCCGGCTGCGTGCGCGTGTCGCACCAGATGAGCGCCGGCCGCAGCACCGCGCCACGTTCGTCGAGCATCACGGCCCCGTGCATCTGCCCCGTGAGCGCAAGCGCGGCAATCGGCTGGCGTGGCTCCGGAGTTGCGGCCAGCGCCATGCGGATGGCTTCCTGCGCCGCGCGCCACCAATCCTCGGGATCCTGCTCTGCCCATCCCGGATGTTCGGCGCGAAAAGGAGCGTGCTCGCTCGAGGCGCCGGCGATCGGCTTGCCCGCGCCATCGACCACCACCGCCCTCGTTCCGCCCGTTCCCACGTCCATGCCCAGGAACCACATGCTGTTCTCTCCTGCATTCCTAAATCGCTTTTCTTTGAGCGTTCCAGCATAGCAGCTCACCTTTGAGCAAGGAAAGGCATCGTCGCGGAGGCGCTCCATCAGCTTGCCCTGCCTCGAAAGGAAACGGCCTCACGCCCGAGGTGCTTATGCTGTCGCGACTGATTTCTTCGCCGCCGCCCGCACCCGCGCGCAAACCGCCTCGGTCACCTCGCTGGTTGTTGCCGCCCCGCCCAGATCGCGCGTGTGCAGCTTTGGGTTCGCCGTCACCTGCTCAATCGCGTGCATCAAGCGCCGCGCAGCCTCCGCTTCGCCCAGGTGTTCGAGCATCAGCACCAGCGACCAGAAGGTGCCGATGGGGTTCGCAATCCCCTTGCCCATGATGTCGAATGCCGAGCCGTGAATGGGCTCGAACATGGAGGGATACACCCGCTCCGGGTTGAGATTGGCCGTCGGTGCCATGCCCAGGCTGCCGGCGAGCGCCGCGGCCAGGTCGCTCAAAATATCCGCGTGAAGATTCGTGGCCACGATGGTGTCGAGCGACGCTGGCCGGCTCACCATCCGCGCCGTCATCGCGTCCACCATCTCCTTGTCCCACTCCACATCGGGAAATTCCCGCGCAACCTCCGCCGCAATCTCGTCCCACATCACCATCGCGTGCCGCTGCGCGTTGCTCTTGGTCACCACCGTGAGCCGCTTGCGCGGTCGCCCCGCCGCCAGCCGGAAGGCGAAGCGCTGGATCCGTTCCACGCCAGTCCGCGTCATCACGCTCATGTCTGCGGCCACTTCCAGCGGAAATCCCCGGTGCACGCGTCCGCCGGCGCCCGCGTATTCGCCTTCCGTGTTCTCGCGCACGATCACCCAGTCCAGATCCTCGGCACAGCAGCGCTTGAGCGGCGCATCGATGCCCGGAAGAATGCGCGCCGGACGCACGTTCGCGTACTGGTCGAGTCCCTGGCAGATTTTGAGCCGTAATCCCCAGAGTGTAATGTGGTCGGGAATCGCAGGATCGCCGGCCGAGCCGAAGAGAATGGCGTCTTTGGCTTTGAGCGCGTCCAGACCGTCCTCGGGCATCATCACGCCGTGCTGCCGGTAGAAGTCCGCGCCCCAGGGGAATTCTTCGAAGTCAAAAGCGCAATCGCTCCCGGGTTCGGCCAGTGCCTCGAGCACCCGCTTTCCCGCCGGCGCCACTTCCTTGCCGATGCCGTCGCCGGGCACCAGGGCGATCCGATACCGCTTCACTTCGCCACTCCTTCGCTGATCAGGCCCATTCTACGCGTTTTCAGACAGTTCCAAATCAGAGCGCCCCCGAAAACCCGTACCGGAAAGCGAAACCCGCAGCGGACATGTGATCGGGAACACACCCTCGTCAATGCGGGAAGGTCACAATAAACTCGTGGAGCGCGCCGGCCGCAGGCCGCGCACTCTGGAGCAGAGCCCATGAGCGACCTTGCCACCCTCGCTGAAGCCGTTACCGTCGATCCGCTGGTCGGCCATCCCGCCGACTATCACGTCTTCCACCAGTTTCTCGAGCGCTGCCGGAAACTGCCCGCGATCACCACCACGGTGGTCTGGCCCATGACGGACGTCGCTCTGCGCGGCGCGGTCGAGGCCGCGGCGGCCGGGCTCATCGAGCCCACGCTCATTGGCCCGCGCGATGCCATGAAGGCGCTGGCTCACAAGATCGGCGTCACCATCGAGGGCTTTCCTCTTGTCGACGCGGATTCGGAGGAGAAAGCGGCGGAGCTCGCCGTGGCCATCTGCCGCGCCGGCAAGGCGCAGGCCATGATGAAAGGCAGCCTGCACACGGACGAACTGATGAAGGCGGCCATGCAGCGCGACACCGGCCTGCGCACGGCCCGCCGCATCTCCCACGTCTTCATCATGGATACGCCCGCCTACGCGCGCACGCTGCTCATCACTGACGCGGCCATCAATATCACGCCCGAGCTCGAAGACAAGGTGCACATCGTACAGAACGCCATCGATCTCGCGCACGCGCTGGGAATCGCCGAGCCCAAAGTCGCGCTGCTCTCGGCCATTGAAACCGTCAACCCCAAGATCAAGTCCACGCTCGATGCTGCAGCCCTTTGCAAAATGGCCGAACGCGGCCAGATCACCGGCGGCATTCTCGACGGACCTCTGGCCTTCGATACCGCCGTGAGCCAGAAGGCGGCAGCCATCAAGAAACTGGTCTCGCCGGTCACGGGCCAGGCCGATATCCTCGTAGTGCCCGATCTCGAAAGCGGCAACATGCTCGCCAAGCAGCTTGAATACCTGGGCGGAGCCCAACTGGCCGGCATCGTGCTCGGCGCCCGCGTGCCCACCATCCTCACCAGCCGCGCCGACTCGGCGGAAACGCGGCTGACCAGCTGCGCGGTCGCCGTGCTTCTGCATTACGCCGCGAATCCGGCCCTGAAGGTTTGAGACCCGCGCAGACCGCGCAGCCAAAGCGGTCGCGCATTTCCTCAAGTCGTCCTGGAACTAGCTGTGCAGGCCCTGCATCGAGCGCGCCCGCCCTCACAGGTCGCTGAAGCTCTTTCGAAAAAGGCTTTGTAACAAGGGCACGGCTTTAGCCGGGCCGCCAACAGCGCAAAAATGAGCGCGGGCTTGAGCTCTGGGGGAAGCTTCTTCATGGCTTCGGTCCATTTGCGCAACCAGCTCTAACAGCGGCCATTTTTTGTTGAGATGCACAGCAGCTTCCGAACCGGATATATTCGTCTGCATGAGAAACACGGCGCTTCCCCGGGTCATTTGCGTCCCGGTTGTTTCCATTCTGCTGGTTTGCGGAATCCAGTTTCTCAGTGTGGCCTGCGCCGCTGCGCAATCGGGCGCCATGGCTTCCATGCCGGCAATGGACGGCATGGAGAGAATTCCGCCTCCGGAGCAGCTGCCCGCACCCATCCACATGACCGGCATCGGCAACTCCCACATCGCCATTCGCGCCGATGCGCAGACGCAGGCCTGGTTCGATCAGGGGCTGAGCCTGCTTCAGGATTTCTGGGATTACGAATCAGCAAAGGCCTTCGAGCAGGCCGTCCGCACCGATCCGCAATGCGCCATGTGCTACTGGGGCCTCGCGCGCGCCCTCGAGTTTCGCGGCGATTTCGAAAAGACCTACGCCGACAAGGCTCTCGCGCAGGCGGCGCGCTTCGAAGCCGGGGCAGGGAAGGCCAACCGTCTTTACATTGAAGCGGCTCTCGCCGAGTCGCATGAGAAGGGCGACGATCACTCCGCATCCATCGCCGTCTATCGCAAGCTGGTGAAGAAGGAGCCCAAAGACATCGAAGCGCGCATTTTTCTTGCCGACGCTGTCGGCGATGGTTTCGATGACAAGGGCGATCCCAAGCCCGGCCAGAAGGAGAAGATCGCCATCCTCGAGAGCGTGCTCAAAGACGCACCCGACGACTCCGCCGCGAACCACTACTGGATTCACGCCATGGAGCCCGGCAATCATCCGGAAAGAGCCATTGCGAGCGCAGCATTGCTGGCCAGCCTCGCGCCCACCAGCGGGCACATGGTGCACATGCCCGGCCACATCTATTACCGCGTGGGCGACTACGCGAGCGCCGACCGCTGGTTTGAGGCTTCGATGGAAGCCGACGAAAAATACATGCGCCAGCAGCACGTGAGCGTGGACGAAGATTGGAATTACGTCCACAACATGATGTATGCAATCGCCAACATGATGGAGCAGGGCCGCCTCGAGGAAGCCGACAAGCTGTCAGACCGGCTTGCCGGCGCGCGCGGGCATCTTTCCGAATCGCTCTACATCTGGAGCGCGCGCGATCAGGTGTCGCGCGTGAGCCGGCGATTGCCCGTGGCCCTGCGCATGGGCGATTGGGACAGTGTGTTGACCATGCTCGACGACTCGAAGCTTGACGACAGCGCGAACACGCGCAATCTGCGCTTTCTCAAAGATGAGCTGCGCCGGTTTGCGTCCGGGATGCGCGCGCTGGAGCAAAGCGACCTCGCCGCGGCGCAGGCCGCGTCCGCGGAAATGGACGCCGGGCTTTGGCGCGAGGGACAGGACACGCAAAGCACGACGGAAGACGACGCAAAGACAATGCTCGACAAGATGCTCGCCGGTGCAGCCGGCAAACAGGCCCCGTCGAGCGCGGGAGCCAACCCCGCCTCAGTCGCGAGCGGTTCCGCTACGGCGGGCGCGGCCGCCGGTGTAAACGTCCCTCTGCACCCCGATGCCATGAGCGAGCCTCTCATGAAGATGCTCGCCGTAGCCTCTTTGGAATTGCGCGCAGGCGTGATTCTGGCTCAGGGAAATGCCGGCGACGCCCAAGCGATGTATCGGCGGGCGATCGCAGCCGAGAAGAAACTCGGCTACCATGAGCCTCCGTTTTACATCCGTCCGGTTGCCGAAACCGAGGCAGATGCGCTTCTCCGCGCCAAGGACTATGCCGGCGCAAAGAAGGCGTATCAGGAGGCGCTCCTCGAGCGGCCCAACTCCGGCTTCGAACTCTACGGCATGGCGCGCGCCGATGAGCTCGACGGCCAGGCGCAGGCTGCAAAGACGGAGTATCAGGCGTTTCTCAAGGCTTGGCCCTCGGCCGATCCCACGCTGCCGCAGATGGTGCATGCCCGCCAGGTGCTGGGCGAGAGCGGATCGATGGCGGGCAAGTAGCCTGCGCCGCGCGCTCGTCGCGCGGAAAACACAAACCGGAGAACCCTCGCCCCTCCCCAGGCATCCAAGTCGTGTTGGCGGAGCACGCCCTCGCGGGTTATCCTCTGCCCGAGGAGACTCCCATGTCCACGCATACCAGTCAGGAATCCAAAGCCGTCAAAGCCAGCAACCCGGATGGTTTTGCGCCCGGCCAGATCAAAGACCTCTCCAGCGTGCTCAATGCGCTTTTGGCCGACGTTTTCGCCCTGTATCTCAAAACCAAGAACTTCCACTGGCACATGAGCGGACCGCATTTCCGCGACTACCATCTCCTGCTTGACGACCACGGCGACCAGATCTTCAAAATCACCGATGACATTGCCGAGCGCGTGCGCAAGATCGGCGGAACAACGGTCCGCTCCATCGGCCACATTGCGCGCCTGCAACGCATCGCCGACAACGACCAGGAGTTCGTCTCCGCGCGCGACATGCTGGTCGAACTTCACTCTGACAATCGGGCGCTGGTGGAGAGCCTGCGCGCGGCTCACGAAGTGGCCAGCCGGGCCAACGACTACGCCACCACCAGCATGATCGAAACGTGGATCGACGAAGCCGAGCGCCGTGCCTGGTTCCTCTTTGAAGCCACGCGCTGACTTCAACCGCTAGACCTGCTCGTAGACCTGCTCGTAGACCTGCTCCAGGAAATTTCCGCTGCGCAGCCAACCTTTTCGCTGCGCAGCGGCGCTTGCGCGCCCCCCGCCGCTCCATCCGCAGTTTCTCTCAAAACTCCGTCCCAACTCTTCTTATCGCCCGCCTCCGCTGCCGGCGCGGTTTCGCTTTCGTCGGCGCCGAAGCCCCCGCTCGGGCAGGATGGCCCTCTCCGAAAAATTTACGGGACCGCAAAGAAGTCGCGGTCCTTCGTCGATAACTTGCTGAAAAATTAGACCAGTAAAATTTGTCCTTGACAAACGTGTTTTGTCCGCTTATTGTAGTGATGGTTACTACCGACTCCAAGGAGGTAAATCATGCGTCAGATCGTGGCAAGCTCCATCCTTCTCTCGTCCTTCTTCCTCCCCGCAGCGGCAAGCGCCAGCACTCCCGCGGACGATTCCACTGCCCCAACCCCGGCCCCTCGTGTCAGCACCGGCGTCATCGTTCCAACCCTGATCCAGGTTATTGATCTCAGCATTCCCGCAGACTTATCGCAGGATGCGATTCCCGTCAACGCGCAAGTCACTCTCAACTTTACCGTCGACGAAAAAGGCCGCCCCCGGAACATTCAAGTCGTCAAGGGTATCAATCCGGTCTGGGATGCCCGCGTCGTTGAAGCCGTAAGCAAGTTCCACTATCGCCCCGGCAGCATCGACAACCAGCCCATCCCCATCGCCATGAATCTCACCGTCAACATCGCACGGTAGCTCGGCCCTCCCAAAACTCGAAGCAATCTCCGGAACCTCACCCTCGACGCCCGCTCGACGCACATTCAGCATCGAGGGTGAGAGCCGGATGGAGAGCGGATGCAGACGTCGCGAAGCGCTACTTCCGCACAAAAGCCACCACGCGCGGTCCAATCTGCGGAGTGCATTCGAGCGGAGCCAGGTGTCCGCAACCGGCCACGACGTCGAGCTCCGATTGCGCGGCGAGCCGGTGCATCGTTTGCGCCTGTGCCACGGGCAGGATCCTGTCCTTTTCTCCCCAGATAATCAGGACGGGCATCTTGATCTGGGGCAAAAGGCCGTCGGTCACATTCTGTCCGCTGAGCATCGATGCCATGGCCCTGTCGACCACCCAACCGGTGCGCGCGGAGATCCTCAAAACATCGGCTGCCACAAACCCTGGAATCCGTTTCGGATGCGGTGTCAGCAGCATCTCCAGCTCATTGAGCTGCGCCGGTGTCTTTGGATTGAATAGCCGCGTATCCCAATCGGGAACCACGTGCAGACCCGCCGCATCGAAGAGCATCAGCCGCGACACGCGCGCGGGCGCTTCGGCGGCCACAAGCTGCACGATCCATCCCCCCATCGACCATCCGCCCAGATCGACCTGCTTCAGTCCGAGAGCGTCCAGAAAGCCGATCACAATCCCAGCCTCGTCCTGGACGGAATAAGAAAAATTCGCCGGAGCCTCGCTGCGCCCGTAGCCGATCAGGTCGGGCATATACACGTGAAAGCCGGCCCGGGCAAAATAGGGCGCCAGATTCCGCCAGTCCTCCGCGCGCCCGCCCAATCCGTGAACCAGAACCACCGGCTTTCCGCTCTTCGGACCTTCTTCCAGGTAATGCACGCGATATCCATGCACCTGGATGTCGCGGCTCCCGACCCCCTTCAAGGCTTCGCGAAGATACATGGATTCGTCGAAATAACTGACCGGCCGGAGCAGGAAGCCGATGCCCGCCGCAACCAGCAGCGCAACCAGCGCCCAAAGAGCGATCCTCGCTTTCTTCATCGGCCCTCCCGCTCGCGAGGCGCGAGCGCTTGAGCCCTGCGCCAGCCCATCTCCATCACCCGCACCGTCACCGGATCGAGCGCCAGCGCGCTATGGCTGTTCCACTCTGCGTGTTCCACCCACCGCGCCTCCTCCGCATCGGAACCCGCACGCATCTCACCTCCCGTCACGCGGCACAGATAATCCGCGATCACGTAGTGGTAGCGAACCCGGTCGCCCTCGCGGTAAATCCGGTCGACCAGCTCGACCAGTTCCACCGCTTCCACGCTGAGCCCGGTCTCTTCGCGTACCTCCCGCATCACCCCCGCCGTGACGGATTCTCCCAGTTCGAGCGCGCCTCCGGGCAGCGTCCAGTGGCCTTTGAGCGGCTCGCGCCCGCGCCGCACCAGCAGCACGCGGCCCTTGTCCACCACCACGGCGCCCACGCCGACCAGCGGCGCCATTGGGTACTCCCTTTGCATAATCCTTACGATAATGGTTCCGCCCGCTGCCGGACCGCGCAAGAGCGCTGGCAGCGCCCCGCGTCGCGCCTCCGCGTGCGGAACCGTCGTACTAAACTAGGAGCTGAGCCAGCCGTGCGCATTCTCACCCGTTACATCCTCGGCGAAATTCTTTCGCACACGCTTATTGGATGCGCGCTGTTTACCTTCATCCTCTTCATGCCCCAGCTCCCGCAAATTCTTGAGGTCGTGGTGCGCAACAGCTCCACGCTCACGGATGTGCTGGAAGTGTTTCTCTTCACCCTGCCCAATCTCTTCAAGGTGACCATTCCCATGGCGGTGCTGGTGGGCGTGCTGCTCGGCCTGAGCCGCCTGGCTGCGGATAGCGAAGTGGTGGCCATGCGCGCTTCCGGCCTCGGCATCGGCTATTTCGTCCGCGTTTCCTCCATCGTGGCCGTCGCCGGCACGCTCATCGGGCTGGTCAACTCGCTCTATGTGGCCCCGCGCGCCAATCAGGCCATCCTCGACATGGAGCAGTCGCTCGAAACCTCGCAGGCTTCCTACGAAATCCAGCCGCGCGTCTTCTACGAGGACTTCAAGAATTTTGTGCTCTACGTGCAGGACGTGCGCGCCGGCACGGGTGCGGCCAACTGGCGCAAAGTCTTCATGGCCGACGTGAGCGACCGCTCGAACCCGATCATCACCACGGCCGCGTCGGCCACCGTGGTCAGCGACACCTCCCAGGAGCTGCTCATGCGCCTGCGCGGCGGCTCGCGCCACGAGACGGAAGCGGGCCAGCCGCAGCAATACACCATCTCCACCTTTGCCACCACCGATATGCCCCTGGCCCTGAGCCAGCAGAGCGACGTGCACCTGGGCCGCCTGGAGACGCCCATCCTTGCGCTGCCCATGAACGCCCTGATGCAGCGCATGCGCGAACCCGATTCCAAGCGCTATCTGATCGAGTTCAACAGCCGCTTCTCGTTTCCGGTCGCCTGCCTGGTCTTGATGCTCGTCGGGGTCCCGCTGGGAGTCTCTTCGCGGCGCGGCGGGAAAAGCTCCGGATTCGTCTTTACCATTCTGCTGGTCTTTGTCTATTACTTCCTTTCCTCCACCGGCGTCGCTCTCGGAAAGGATGGCAAGCTTCCGGTCTTCGTCGCCGTCTGGTCGGCCAATTTTCTCTTTGCCGTCGCAGGCATCTTTCTGCTCTGGCAAATGGCTGCGGGCGGCCGTCTTCTCACCGCCCTCTCGAGCTGGGTTGCGCGATCGCCCGGGGGCATTCCGGCGATTGAGGCGCAAGCCAACGGCTCGTCCATCGCCGGCCTTCTGGGCAAGTTGCAGCCGCGTCCGTTTGCCGCGGCCAAAGCCCGCTCCCGCAGCGCCTTTCCCCGCATCCTCGACGAGTACGTGGTGCGCGAGTTCGTCCTCATGTTTCTGCTGGTGCAGGCGGGTTTCGTCCTGCTCATGCTCGTCTTCACCTTTTTCGATCTCATCGGCGATATCCTGCGCAACCACATCTCCCTCACCACCGTCGGCGATTATCTCGTGAATCTCACCCCCAGCATGATTTACCAGATCGCGCCGCTGGCGGTGCTGATTGCCGCGCTGGTCGTCTTCGGCGTGCTCAATCGCAACAGCGAGATCATCGCCATGAAGGCCACCGGCATCAGCCTCTACCGCCTCGTGATTCCCGTGGTGGCCATCGCCATTCTGCTCGCCGGCGGCCTGTTTCTCTTCGATCAGTACTATCTGCCGCAGGCCAACCGCAAGCAGGAAGCCCTGCGCAACACCATCAAGGGAAAGCCGCCGCAAACCTACCTGCATCCGGAGCAGAAGTGGATCGTTGGCCAGCCCCGCCCGGGCGAGCCCGGCCGCATCTTCTATTACGAGTTCTTCGATCCCGACAAGAATGAATTTGCGAATCTCTCCGTATTCGAATTCAATCCCTCCAATTTCGAGCTCACGCGGCGCATCTTTGCCGCGCGCGCGGTGTGGGACGCCGATGCGGGCGCGTGGAAATTCGAAAATGGATGGGTGCGTGACATCCAGGGCGCCAACGTAACTGCGTACCGCGAATTTGCCGCCACCACGTTTTCTGAGATTCACGAGCCGCCCGATTATTTCACCAAGGAAGACCGCCAGGCGCAGGAGATGAACTTCGGCCAGCTCCGGAGCTACATCCGCGACCTGCGCCAGAGCGGCTTTGACACCATTCGCCTCCGCGTGGCCCTCTGGCAGAAGCTGTCGTATCCGCTCATCGCTGTCGTCATGGCCATGCTCGCCATTCCCTTTGCGCTCTCTATGGGCAGGCGCGGCTCGATTTCTGCCGTCGCCGTCGCCATCGGCGTGGCGCTTGTCTACTGGGTCATCAACCTACTCTTCGGTGCGCTGGGCTACGCGAATTACCTGCCGGCTGCCATGGCGGCCTGGTCCGCCGACGTGCTCTTCGGCCTCGTCGGCGGCTATCTGCTGCTGCGTACGCCCACTTAGAACTGGTTGCATGAATAGCCCTGTAAAAGGGCACGGCTTCAGCCGGGCCGCAAAGGCCCCATAGAAATTGGGGTTTAGCCCCTTAGAAATGTTTTCATCTGGTCTCCGGACCATTTATGCGACCGGCTCTAGCTCTCTTCTGGGCGCGGGCGTCGCGTCGAGATCACGGCAGCCCTTACAATAAACCCATGCTTCGCGACCTGCGCCCCCTCTATCGATACATGGGCCGCTATCGGTGGGGATATGTGCGCGGGACGCTGGCCTGCATCTTCACCAATCTCATCGCAGTCCAGTTCCCGAGCGTTCTGGGAAAGGCCGTCGATGACCTCAAGAACGGAAGCACGCGCGCGGAGATTCTTTTTCTCGCCGGGCTGCTCGTCCTTATCTCGCTCGGCAAGGGCGTCTTTCTCTACGCGCAGCGCTGGATTCTGATTTGCATTT
>JASHTS010000233.1 GCA_030040425.1 Acidobacteriaceae bacterium
CGCGCATCGGAGGGATCGAGCAGCGGCGGATGCGCGGGGTGGTGCACGGCGGGGAGATACTGCCAGCCGCCAGTGTCGTTGGACCAGTAGGCGATGCCTGAGGCGGCGACATCGAGGCCGGTAGGGATCTGGCGCTTGAGCGTGTCCCAGGTGGGGTAGATATCGGACGACCAGAAGAAGTCGCCGTTGCGCTGCGCCCCGGTGAAGGCATCGCGGGAGAGAATCAGCGCGCGGCGGTCGGGGAAATCCCTGCGGTAGCCGTCGTAGAGCGCGCGGGTATGGAAGAGCGGATAGACGTTGAAGTATTCGGTGCCCGGGCCAATGGAGAAGTACGCGCCGTTGGGAGGGAGATCGGGCTCGGTTTCGTCGGCCCACAGGCCGTCGAAGCCTTTGCTCAGGATGTTGTCGCGGATGGTTTGCCAGTACCATTGCGCCGCGGCGGGATTGGTGGTGTCGATATCGGAGCCGGCGCGATCGTAAGGCAGGCCGTCGATGGGCGTGCCGTCGGCGAGATGAATGAGCCAGCCGTTCCTGCGCAGCTCATCGTAAAAGCGGTCGCCGGGAACAAAGCGCGGCCAGACGCTGATCATGGTTTCAAAGCCCATGGCGTGGAGCTCTTTGTTCATGGCTGCCGGATCGGGCCAGTATTTCGGATCGAAATCCATCTGGCCCATCTGGGTGTAGTAGAACCAGTCGACGACGATGACGTCGGCCGGGAGATGCCGCTCGCGGTAGCCGTGCGCCACGGCCATGACCTCAGCCTGGCTGGAGTAGCGCTGCTTGCACTGGATGTAGCCGTAGGCGGCCTTGGGCAGCAAAGGCGTGGGACCGGCGAGCAGGCGGTAGCCCGCAAAGATTTCGTCGGCCGTGGCGCCGGCGATGACGAAGAAGGATACGCGCTGGCCCACTTGCGAAGACCACGTGGTTCTCTCGTTGAAGCCGGGGACGATGGTGGTTTTCGAGGGATTGTCCCAGAGCAGGCCATAGCCTTTGTTGGTGAGGAGGAAGGGCACGCAGAAGCTGGGCGCGGCAGGAGCCAGGTAATCGGCCCAGCAATCGACGGGATGGCCGCGATGGTCGAGGAAGCCTTCCTGGTTCTGGCCGAGGCCGTAGTAGTGTTCGTTGTCGGGCGAAGCAAACGTGGCCCCGACGGTGTTAAACGGGGGATCGGTGGGGCGGCGATCGTATGAAAGATCGCTAGTGCCCGATTTGTGATTGAGCACTTCCTGCGACCAGGCGGTGAGCTCGAGCAGCTTCACGCCCTGGGGCGTGGTGAACGTGATGTGCGCGCCCGGCGTGGAGCCGCTGAAGTACTTCGCAATGTCGGCCTGCGTTCGAATGCGGGGGCCGGGGCCGGTGCGAAACTGCGGAGTAGCGAGCGTGGCCACCATGCGCGACGACCGGTAGGTTACGCTGTCAACACTGCTTTGAACCTGCCAGCCCTCGCTTTCCGGTTTGGCGATGATGCCGTACCCGGGAGGGGCGAGAGCAGCCTGGTGGTTGAGGCTGAGCGTCACGCGCAGGATATTGGGCGCATAGGGCTCGAAGACGATGGTCTCCCCCTGGTGGTTGATTTCGAGGCAATCGCTGCGGACCGGCGGCGTGGCGGTGCTCAGCACAGGAGTAATGGAATGCGGCGCGGCGGCCGGCGCCTGCGCGGGAGCAAGCGAAGCTGCAAGGGCGAGGCCGGAAGGCAGAAGCGCGCTCAAGCAGGATTTTTTCAAGAGGAGCTCCAGGTCGAGCGAGAAAATGCCGCGTGTATCAGTGTATCGGGGTGGGCGGCAGGAGGGCGACGCGCTTTCCGGCATCGACAAGGGAACGATACGATGAAGCGTGGCCCGACGCGCATTGGAGTGGCAGTCGAAGCTGGTGTTACTGCTGGTGCTCCCCTTTGTGGGCGCCGACGTGGTGCTGGAGACGCGCTTCTGGAGCATGCAGGAGCCGCGCGTGGTTGCGTGGACGTGGGGCGCGAGCGTGCTGCTGGGACTGGTGACCTGGATTCTGCGCGCGGCCACGCCCGCGGCCGCGGCTACGGGCGCCGCGATTACGGCGGCGCTGATGTTTTCGACGGCGCCGGATCCGTACGATCCCCGGCACACAGCTGTGGTTCCGGTGCTGGCGGTTTCACTGCTCGCCTTTGCGGCCACACGCACAGGACGCGCGCGCAAGGAGAAACTGGGAACGGCGGAAAAACGCAGAGGCCGGTCTGCCGCGCAGGTAGCGGCGAACCTGGGCATGGCGGCATTGGCCAGCGGCGAGGCGGCGAAGCTGTGGCTCTTCGGCACGCGCTGGTTCACCCACGGATTGGAGCCCTTGTTTGCCGCGACCGTGGCCGCGCTGGCTGAAGCCGCGGCCGATACGGTCTCCTCTGAGATCGGCCAGGTATTCGGCGGGCGGCCGCGCATGATTACCTCATTCCAAAGCGTGGGTCCGGGGCGGGACGGCGCCGTGAGCGTGGCGGGGACGGTGGCCGGCATCGGCGCGGGGTTCTCGATCGCTGCCCTGGGCACGATTGCCTTGCGCGCCGGCGCGCGCTTTTTCTGGCTGAGCAGCGCAGGCGCGCTCTTCGGGCTTTTCTTCGACAGCCTTCTGGGTGCGACGATCGAGCAGAGCGGCCGGCTCAACAACGACGGCGTGAATTTTCTCTCGACGACCAGCGCAGCGGCGGTGACGCTGGTACTGATGACGGCGGTGCGGTAGGACGTGGTTTTTTCGACGCAATTGAGGCCAAAAAAGAAGACAACCGCAGATCCTTCGGCTGCGGTCGTCCGCTGAAGCGGACGCCCTGCGCGCAGGATGACAAAGCGAGAGGCAACGCCGGCATGCCGACTCGCTGAGTTGCCGACTTGCTGATTCTCTCAGTGCAGGCCCAGGCGCCACAGCGTGTAGCTGAGGATTTCGTGGATGAGGCGCTCGGCTTCGAGGGTCTTGTCTTCGACTGCGGGGCGCGGACGGGGCGAAGTGAGAACGTCGAGGCCGTCGGCGGCGCAGATGGCGTGAATGCGGAAGAGGTGAGTTCCGTCGCTTACGATCACCAGCCTGCGCAGGCCGTTGGCGCGGGCGATGACGGCGATGCGGCGCGCCGACTCCTCGGTGTTGCGGCTTTCCGTCTCCGCGATGATGGCCTGCTCGGGTACGCCCTGGCTCATCAGGTAATCGCGGCCCACGGAGCCCTCGGAGAATTCGTCGCCGCCCTCCCCGCCGAGGGTGATGATGAGGGGCGCGATGCCGCGGTGATAGAGATCGAGCGCGTGATCGAGGCGCGCGCGGAAGACGGGCGACGGACGGCCGTCGTACTCGGCCGCGCCAAAGACGCCGATGGCATCCGCGGGGGCGGCCTGGTCCTGGTTCGCGTAGCGCTCAATCTGGACGTAGACCCAGCGGCACCAGACGATGCTCACGGCTACAAAGACGACGCACACGGCAGCGAAGACGGCCAGCCACGGCCTGCGCCGCTTTCCGCCTGATCCGCTTGGCCTGGGCATCCGGCTACCGCTGCAGCGCCATGACGACTTCGTGGGTGGGAATCGCGCCTTCGCGCAGAATTTCCCAACGGCCGGGGCCAAGCGAGAGATCGACGATGGTGGTGGGCTGGGAGCGGCCGGTGGGACCGCCGTCGACGATGAGCGGAACGCGGTCGCCGATCTGGTCGCGGACGCAGCCGGCGTGGGTGCACTCGCTGGCGCCCTGCAGATTGGCCGAAGTGGCGGTGATGGGGAGGCCGAAGCGCTCCACCACGGCGCGGGGAATGGCGGAGTCGGGCACGCGCAGGGCCACGTTGCCGGTGTTGGCGGTGGAGCGCAGCGGCAGCTTGCTGCTGGCGCGCACGATAATGGTGAGCGGGCCGGGCCAGAAACGATCAGCGAGCTTGTCGAGCATCGAGTCGGTGTCCCGGGCGAGCGCGTACGCCTGGGCCAGGCCGGAGATGAGCAGCGATAGCGGTTTGTGCTTCTGGCGCGTCTTGATCTGGTAAATGCGCTCCACGGCGTGCAGATTTACGGGGTCCACGGCGAGGCCGTAGAAGGTGTCCGTCGGCAGGGCGATGACATCGCCCTTGCGGAGGCAGGCGACGATATAGTCGATCCGGTCCGGTTGAGGTTCATCGGGATGGACGCGCAAGATTTCCGCGGACAAGAAGGCCTACCTCTACTCCCCGAAAAAAGAAGACGCCACAAAAACGGAAACTATCACAGCCTGCCGCGCTGGGCAAGTTCACTGGCCGCAGGGGAAGCTTAGAATCGGCTGTAGACGCGAAGGAATTTTGGTTCGATGCCTCTCCGTATTGTACAGAGCAAACAGAATGCGCGGCTGAAGGAATTGCGGCGGGCGCTTGCGGCGCCGGGACGCAAGGCCGGCGAACTGGCAGGGATCGAGGGGCGCAACCTTCTGGCTGAGGCGCTGCGGGCGCAGCTCTCGATGCGGTGCGTCTTTGTGGCGCGGGAGGCCGAGCGGCTGCTCGAGGGATTGGAACTGCCGCGTGAGACGGAGATTTTGATTGTCCCGAAGAGCGTGCTGGATGCGGTGCTGGCCACGGAGACGCCGCAGCCGGTGGCGGCGCTGGTCGAGCCCTTCGAGTGGATCTGGCGCGACTTGCTCGATCCGGACGATGCGCGATTGCCGCTGATACTGATTCTCGCCGGCCTGCAGGATCCGGGAAACCTGGGGACGATTCTGCGCTCGGCCGAAGCGTTTGGCGCAAGCGGCGTGGTGAGTTTGCCGGGCACGGTGAGCGCGTGGAATCCGAAAGCCGTGCGCGCCTCGGCGGGGAGTGTGTTTCGCATGCCGGTGCTGCAGGCGAGCGCGGCGGAATGCTTCCGAAACCTGCGTGACGAGAAGGTGGCGATCTGGGCGACGCAGGTGCGCGAGGCAGCGCCCGTGGAGCGCGTGGATTTGCGCGGGCCGGCGGCGCTGATCATCGGCAACGAGGGCAATGGAGTTCCCGAAGAGATTGCCGCGCAGGCGGACGGTGCGCTGACGATTCCCTGCCCCGGCGCGGTGGAGAGCCTGAACGCGGCGGTGGCGGCCAGCGTGCTTCTCTATGAAGCGTCGCGGCAGCGGAGTTTTTCGGCTTCCCACCCGTTCTCCGCCGCGAAAAAGCGCGCCGGAGAATGGATGGGGCACGGAAAATCTGCGGCGGAGAAGAATGCAAGGAGCCGGCGATGAGTTTGTTTGAACAAGTGCCCGCGCAGCCGCTCGGCCCCAAGGGCGCCCGTGCCGGCAGAGCTCCGCTGGCCGAACGGATGCGGCCGCGCAGCCTGGATGAGCTCGTCGGCCAGGTGCACCTGGTGGGGCCGGGCAAGCCGCTGCGCGTGCAGATCGAGCGCGACGATACGAGCTCGATGATCTTCTGGGGTCCGCCGGGCGTGGGCAAGACCACGCTGGCGAAGATCATTGCGGAGACCACGCAGGCCAGCTTCATCGAGTTTTCCGCGGTGATGAGCGGCATCAAGGAGATCAAGCAGGTGATGGCGGATGCGGCCAAGGCCGCGGAGTTGCGCTCGCGGACGATCTTGTTTGTGGACGAGATTCACCGCTTCAACAAAGCGCAGCAGGATGCGTTTCTGCCCTACGTGGAGCGGGGCACGATCCGGCTGATCGGTGCGACGACGGAGAATCCTTCATTTGAAGTCATCTCCGCGCTGCTCTCGCGCTGCCGCGTGTACGTGCTCGAACCGCTCAAAGACGAGCAGATTGCGCGGCTGCTCAGGCGCGCCCTCGAAGACAAAGAGCGCGGGCTTGGCGGGCAGGGACTCGAGGCCGGCGACGAGGCGCTCGAATTGATCGCGGGCTACGCGAGCGGTGACTGCCGCACGGCGTACAACGCGCTGGAAGTGGCGGCGCAGCTTGCGATTGCAGACGAGAGCAAACGCATCACGAAAGCGATTGCCGCCGAGGCCGTGCAGCAGCGCGTGCTCATGTACGACAAGCAAGGCGAGGAGCATTTCAACCTGATCTCTGCACTGCACAAGAGCGTGAGGAATTCAGACGCCGACGCGGCGCTCTACTGGCTGGGGCGCATGCTCGTGGCGGGCGAGGATCCGCTCTACGTGGCGCGGCGGATTGTGCGCATGGCGGTCGAAGATATCGGGCTGGCCGCGCCCGAGGCGCTGCACCTGTGCCTGGCCGCGAAGGAGACGTACGACTTTCTCGGCACGCCGGAGGGCGAGCTGGCGCTGGCAGAAGCGGTAGTGTATCTGGCGCTGGCGCCGAAATCGAATGCCGTGTACACGGCCTACAGCGCGGTGCAGGAGGACATCGAGCGCACGCGCCAGGAGCCGGTACCGCTGCACCTGCGCAACGCGCCCACGAAGCTGATGAAGGAATTAGGCTACGCGGCCGGCTACAAGTATGCGCACGACGAAGAGGGCAAGGTGGCCGACATGGATTGCCTGCCCGACTCGCTCAAAGGGCGCAGCTATTACGAGCCGACGCAGGAAGGGCGGGAGAAACTGCTGGCAGCGAGGATGGAGGAGATCAGGAGGA
>JASHTS010000234.1 GCA_030040425.1 Acidobacteriaceae bacterium
ACGCCGGTGAGGGCGTCGACGCCGTGCAGCGTGGAGCCAGCGCCGGCGAGGACCTGGATGGAGCTCATGGCTTCGAGCGGGACAGGGAGGTCGAGGTTGTGGTGCGAGGTTTGCGCGTCGTTGATGCGGAAGCCATTGAGGAGCACGAGGGTTTGCTCGAAGCTGCCGCCGCGCAGAACGATGTCGGCCTGGCCGCCTCCGGCGCCGCGCGACTCGAGGAAGAGAGACGAGTCGGTGCGCAGGAAGTCCTGGGGCGATTCGGCGGCGAGCTTCTTGTCCTGGAGGGGGATGACGTCGACCGAACGCGGGGACTCGGCCAGCGGTACCGGCGTGGCTGAGCCCAGGACCACGAGGGTCTGCGTTTGCGCAGCCGGGGATGGCGGAGGAGGGGCCGTGCTCTGTGCCAGGAGAGTGGCGGCAAGGCAGGCGAGGAGCGGAACGGGCGCAAGAGCAAAAGCGAATTTCATCCACGACCATGATTTCCAAGTGGCGTGGGTGCATTCAAGGATGGTTTTGTATAATGCTGAATAGTTTAGAAAGTAAATCAATTTCGATGCGGCGGGCGAATCGGAACAGCCATGCGGATCGACGCATTCTTGAATGAGAGTCCAATGTTTGCGGTGAGCCGGGCGGCGCGGCGGTTTGAGGGGCTGGCCGCGCGGGCGTTGCGCGGCGACAGCCTGAGCTTTCTTGAAGGGCTCACGCTGGCGGCGCTGTTCTTTGAGGCGCCGCGGCCGGTCAAGCCATCCCAGCTGGCGGAGACGTTCGGCACCACACGCGGTAACGTGAGCCACTGCATTTCTTCGCTGGAAGCGAAGGGGCTGTTGCAGCGGAAGATCGATTCGAGTGATGCGCGGGTTTTTTTATTAGCCCTGAAACCGCAAGGCAAACGAGCCGCAATGCGCGTGATCGGCACGCTGGACAAGCTGCAGAAGGAGTTCGAGGGTGAGATCGGCAAGGCAGCGCTGGGAGAGATGCTGAGGGCGATACGGAGGCTGGAATCGAGGGCGGGACGGTAAGGCATTTTTTCGACCGGTTCTGGACCTCGGTCCGGTTCTGCCACCCCTCTGGGACTGAGCGTAGGGACTGTTTTAGGGTTGTGCCGTCCCACCCTTAAGACAAGAACGAAGGCGTCGCAAGGATGGGACACCCTGATTGTGCAGGTGTCTAGAGTATGTAGCGCGAGAGGTCCTGGTCTTTGACGATGCTGGCGACCATCTGGCGGACATACGTGGCGTCGATGAGGAAAAGCTTTTCCGGTCCGGAAGCGGTCATGCGTTCGTGGCTGGGCAAGGGCACGGTGGATTCATTGCGGATGGCCTCGGTGAGCGCGGAGGCAGATTCGTCGCTGGATGGGCGGCGGGCAACATCGGGGGCGAGGAAGCTCACGTCTTCGAGGACGCGCTCCATGATGGTGTGCAGGCGGCGCGCGCCGATGTTCTCTGTCTGCTCGTTGACCCGGAAGGCGAACTCGGCCATCTCGCGCAGGGCCTCGGGGGCGAACTCGAGGCGCACGCCCTCGGTTTCAAGCAGAGCGGAGTACTGCTTGGTGAGCGAGGATTTGGGCTCGGTGAGGATGCGCAGGAAATCGTCGACCGTGAGCGACTGCAGCTCGACGCGGATGGGGAAGCGGCCCTGCAGTTCGGGAATGAGGTCGCTGGGTTTGGAGACGTGGAAGGCGCCGGCGGCGATAAAGAGAATGTGATCGGTGCGCACCATGCCGTAGCGGGTGTTGACGGTGGTGCCTTCGACGATGGGCAGAATGTCGCGCTGCACGCCTTCACGCGAAACGTCGGGGCCGTGGCTGCCTTCGCGGCCGGCGATCTTGTCAATTTCATCCAAAAAGACGATGCCGTTGGATTCGACGCGCTCAACCGCGGCGCGGTTGACGGAGTCCATGTCGATGAGGCGCCCTTCCTCTTCCTGAACTAAATAATCGAAGGCATCGCCGACCTTCATCTTGCGCTTCTTGGAGCCGCCGCCGAAGATGTTGGGCAGCATGTCCTTGAGGTTCATCTCAATGTCTTCAAGGTTCTGGTTGGAGATAATGCCGAACTGGGGCATGGCGCGCTCGCGCACGTCGAGCTCCACCATGCGGTCATCCAGCTTGCCTTCGCGGAACTGCTGACGGAGTTTTTCGCGTGACCGCTGATAACCTTCCGCGCTGGGCAGCGTGAGCTGGCCTTCCTGCTGCGGCTGCGCGGGCGGCGGAGGCAGCAGCACGTCAAGCAGGCGCTCTTCGGCGTTCATCTCGGCGCGGTCTTCCACTTCTTCCAGGCGCTCTTCGCGCACCATATCGATGGCGATTTCCACCAGGTCGCGGACGATGGATTCAACGTCGCGGCCCACGTAGCCGACCTCGGTGAACTTCGAGGCTTCCACTTTCAGGAATGGCGAGTTGGTGAGCTTGGCCAGGCGGCGCGCGATCTCGGTCTTGCCCACCCCGGTGGGCCCGATCATGATGATGTTCTTGGGCATGATGTCGTCGGCGAGGTCGGGCGGCAGCTTTTG
>JASHTS010000235.1 GCA_030040425.1 Acidobacteriaceae bacterium
TTCGCGCTGACCTGGGGCGAGATGACGTCGGCTTACGCCAATATCCGGCAGCGAGTTTACCGGGGCGTCATCGACAGCCCGAAGACGGAGCAGTCCTTTCGCAAGGCGGCTTTGTCCGAGGGTCTTTTGCGCGAGATCGAGGCCTGGCGGAAACAGGCTCCGTCAACCGCGGCCGATGCCTGGGTGTTTCCTTCGGAACGCATGACGCCGCTCGCCAAGGAAAATGTCTGGCGGCGGCACATAGGCGCAAAGCTGGAAAAGGCCGGCCTCGGCTGGGTCAATTTCCAGGTGATGCGCCGGACCCATGCAAGCCTCATGAGCGACCTTGGCGTCGAGGGCAAGCTCGTCGCCGACCAGCTCGGGCACAGCCTCGATGTCAACCAGAACGTCTACACGCAGTCGGCCGTCTCAAAGCGGCAGGCCGCGGTCAATCGGTTGGAGATTTCGCTTAACGGAGTTCAAACGGAGTTCACGGTTCCGGAGGGCGCCGTAATCAACTGATTTGATTGGAGCGGGAGACCGGGATCGAACCGGCGACATTCAGCTTGGGAAGCTGACGTTCTACCACTGAACTACTCCCGCCCATTCACATCCAGTGCTTGCGTGAACGATTCCATCTTACTATCTCTTTCGCCGAGTTTGATTCCTAAACCATGTAAGGAAGATCACACGGGCTGGTACCGGAAGGAGATACACGTCAATCGATGCGCAGGGCTTTCATGGGGTCCAGCTTCGAAGCGCGGCCAGCCGGAATCCACGTAGCTGCCAAGGCCACCGCGCTGAGCAGAAAGGGAACTGTCAGGAAGACCGCAGGATCCCAGCTCTTGACGCCGTAAAGAGAACTGGCGATGAGGCGCGTGAGCGCAAACGCCGCGCCGATGCCCAGGAGGACGCCGGCGATGGCCAGGCGCATGCCCTGCCAGACGACCATCGCGCGAATATGGCGGCGGTCGGCGCCGAGCGCCATGCGAATGCCGATCTCGCGGACCCGCTGTTCGACGCTATAGGCCATCAGGCCATAGATGCCGATGGCGGCAAGCAGAAGCGCCGAAACGCCAAAGATAGAGAGCAGAAGCATGTTGAAGTCCTGGCGCGCGGTGGAGCGCGCGACGACGTCGTCCATGGTGCGAATGTGAGCCACGGGAAATCCCCCGCTGGCGATGCGCATTTGCTCGGTGACGGCAGGGACGATGGAGTGGGGATCGGTGTGGGTGCGGATGATCCAGGTGAGCGGGGCGACACGCGAGTTGAGCTGGGTGAGGCCATCCGTCATTTGTGCGAGCGGGACGATCATAACCTGGTCGGCCGGCTGGTCCAGGGATCCGTCGCGGACGTCGCCCACGATGCCGATAATGGTGCGCGCCGGTTCTTCGAATTCCGGGCCGACGCCTTTGCCGATGATGATCTGCTGGCCGAGGGGATCTTCTCCCTTCTTCCAATTGGCCTTGGCGAAAGCCTCGCTGATGAGCACTACAGGAGGCGCACCTGCAACGTCGTTGGGAGTGAAGTCACGCCCGCGGAGAATGGGAATGTGAAGTGCGCCGAAGTAACCCGGCGACGTGGCCTTCCATTCGGCGCCGCCCGTCGAGGGTCCGGTCAGGGGGCGGCCGACCACAATGAAAGGAAGGCCGAAGCCGCCATCGAGGGGTAATGAGTTCGTGACCGCAACTTCTTCCACGCCCGGCAGGGCATGGATGCGTTCGCGGCTGTCACGGATGAGCTCCGCGACGCCAGCCGTTTTCGCGTAGCGCTCACCGGTGAGCGCCATCTCCATGGTGATGACGTTGCGGGCGTCGAATCCCGGCTGCACCATGCGGAGCGCGATGAACGTTCGGATGAAGAGCGCGGCGCCGATGAGCAGCACCAGGGCAAGCCCGACTTCGCTGACGATGAGCAGCGAGCGGGCCTTGCTCTGGCGGAGGCCGAAGCCGCTGCGGCTGCCACCCTCGTTCATGGTCGCCGCCAGATCGGGCCGCGAGGCGCCGAATGCCGGAATCAGGCCGAAGAGGATGCCGGTCAGAATCGATACACCGACAGTGAACAGGGCGACCCGCCAGTCGATGGAGACGCCGGCGCCGTTTTCGCCAATGCGGGGAATATCGCCGGGGCGTACGGAAAGCAGCCAGCGCACGCCGGCGAACCCCAGGCCGAGTCCAAGCGCGCCGCCCGCGAACGCGAGGAGAATGCTTTCGGTAAGGAGCTGACGGACCATGCGCGCCGGACGCGCCCCCATCGCGGCCCGGATGGCGAACTCGCGCTTGCGGCCCGCGGCGCGAACCATGAGGAGATTGGCGACGTTGGCGCAGGCGATGAGGAGCACCAAACTCACGGCGCCCAGCAGCACCAGCAGCGAGGTTCGGACATCGCCTACGACCGAATCTTTGAGCGGCTCGGCGCTGAAGGAATTTTTGGGGTTGGCGTCCGGATAGAGCCGCTTGAATTCGGCGTAGGCCAATTTGAGCTGGGACTTGGCCTCATCGAGGGTGACGCCCGGCTTCAGCCGGCCGGCAGCTCGAAAGTAATGGGCCTGATCGGTGGAATTCGGCGGGAACTGGAAGGGAAGCCAAAGGTCGGCAGGCGGGTCTGCGTCGAATCCAGGGCCGGTGACGCCGAGGATGGTGTAGGCTTCGCCGCTGAGGGAGATGGTGCGGCCAACAATGTGGGGATCACCGCCAAATTTGCGTTTCCAGAAGCCGTAGCTCAGTACCACGACATTGCCGCCGTTGGGTGCATCTTCCTGTGGCGTGAAGGTGCGGCCCAGAATCATCCGCGCGCCGAAGAGCCGAAAAAAGGCCTCCGTGACATGCACGCCATGAATCTGCTCGGGGATGGCTCCGGTGAGATTCAGACCTTTGCCGCTGTAGTCGAAGGCGGCCACATCCTGGACCACGCTGGTCTGTTTCTGCCAGATGTGAAATTTGGTGGCCGAGGCGCCGGGGAATTCTCCCTGCGGAGAGGTGTTCAGGAATTCGACGATGCGGTCCGCCTCGGGATAAGTGAGAGGTTTGAGCAGAACGGCATTGATCACGGAGAAGATCGCCGTATCGGCTCCGATGCCGAGTGCAAGCGCGGCAAGAACTGCGAGGGTAAATGCGGGGCTCTTCCAGAACATGCGGACGGCGTGGCGAATGTCAGCGAGAAGATCGGTCATGTACGCACCTCTTGGGGAACCGACTGGAAGAGAAGAGTAGATTGCGCGGCCACGGCCGCTCTTGAGGATTACGACAACAGGACCTGAACCGTTCCCGAGGTGAGGACGGTTTCTCTATCAGACTGGCGCAAGGTGGAATCGTGAGTTGGCATTAGCCGGAGAGCTGCGATCGGAGCTCAGTGCGGAGCCTCCCAAGTCTCTCCGGGTGACTTTCATCGCTCTTCGGCGCGACCTTTGAATCGACGGCGAGAGCAGCGCCACCTTACAGGCTTCTGAGGCGACGGCAAGCTTCATCCAGTTCGGCGTCCTGCTTGGCGAAGCAGAAGCGGAGCAGGTCTTCACCGCGTCCCGGGCGGAAGAAAGCTGAGCCGGCGACGGCGGCCACTCCGGTGGCGGCGAGCAGATGGCGCGCCTTTTCTGCCGCGGTTTTGCCGGGCAGGCGCGCCGCGCGCGCAAGGATATAGTAGGCGCCGGCGGGAACGGCCGGCTCCATACCGGCGTCGCGGAGGGCGCTGAGCAGGCGTCCGCGCTTGGACTCGTGATCGGCGGCGATCTGGGTGTAGAACGAGACCGGAAGCTGCTCGAGACCTGCGGCTGCGGCCACCTGGAAAGGCGCGGGGGAGCAGACATAAGTCAAATCGTGGAAGTGGGCCATGGCCGGCATCCAGCGCGCATCGGCCACGGCGTAGCCTACGCGCCAGCCGGTGATGGAGAAGGTCTTGCTGAGTCCTGAAAGAACAATCGTCCGTTCGCGCATGCCTTCGAGCGTGGCTGGGCAGATGTGCCGCGCGCCGTCGTAGACAAAGTATTCGTAGATCTCATCGGTAATGAGAAAGAGATCGTGCCGGCGGCAGGCATTAGCAATCTCCTCAAGCTCCGGGCGCGTGAAGATCTTGCCGCTGGGATTGGCCGGGGTGTTCACCAGGATGGCACGCGTACGCGGCGTGATGGCGGTGCGCAGGGCGTCGACGTCGAGCTGCCAGTCCGGCTCAGCCAGCGCAACCAGGACCGGGTTGATGCGCAGCGACTTGAGGGTGTTGACGTGGTAGCCGTAAAACGGCTCGAAGACCAGGACCTCGTCCCCCGGATTGAGCAGCGCCATGGCGGCCACGTGGTAGCCGGCGGTGGCTCCGCTCGCCACCAGCACTTCGTTCTCCGCGTTGTAGGCCAGGCCATAATCGCGCAGCTGCTTCCTTGCAATGGCTTCGCGCAGGCGGCCGATGCCGTCGCAGCGGGTGTAGATGTTCTGGCCTTCGCGAATGGCCTGGATGGCCGCAGCTTCGACGAGCGCGGGCACAGGCGTGTCGCAAACGCCCTGGGCCAGGTTGATGCCTCCCATGCGATCGCATGCGGTGGTCATGGCGCGAATTTCGGACTGATAAGTGTCGGGCGCGAGATCGCTCAGCGTTAGCCGGGACGCGGTTGCGGAGGTGTCGGGCACGGGAAATCCTTCGCTTTCTATCTTACATTCGCGCCGAATGGCCACTCCAGCGCCAGCCCGTGACAGCGGCTGCCCGCCGAGCTGCTATGGCAACACGCGGTTTTGTGCGCCCCACCCGACATGATGGGGGCAAAGTCCGGCGCCGGGATGGAGGAATGGCCCGCACTTCTGGCCGGATAGCGAGCCGGCCAGACGCCCGGGTAAAGGCCGACTTGCGTAAGCGCAAGGCAGCCGGGTAGGAGAAGGTGTGAATCGGAATTTCGATGGAATTTGTCTTCGGTGCCCGTCTTTCCATTCCGGAAGAGATCGAGCCAGCTCCAGTGTTGGCTACGAGAGGGTAGCGCTGATTCTGGAGAAGGTGTTGTTGACCGCAGAGGCAACGTGGTTGACTCCGCCGACCACCGCCAGCGCGATCAGGGTGATGAGCAGCGCGTACTCAACCAGATCCTGGCCTTCCTCGTGCTGTAACAGGTCGCGAATCTTCAGATAGGTATTCATTAATGTGTTCACAGCTTCTTGCTCCGCATTCGATGGATTTACGTCCGAACTGCTAACAAACATTTTGAGTATCGAACCTGCGGGTACGGGGAACCATTACCCGAAGGTGTAACTTCAGTAAACTTCGGTGGTTACGAGGGATAGACCAATTGGGCCAGCAGGGTTTGACCCGGGCTAAGTTACGGTACAACAGGCGCTCAGCCGTCATCGTGATCTTGAAAGAAGCGAAGGGACGCGGCTAAGAGGGGTACCTTGGTGCTTCCAAGCGCTTGGAATTGCGGAGGAGTGCACCGTTGACGACGCCGAAGAGAAAGCCGCCAATGTGCGCAACGTATGCAACGCCGCCGGTCTCCACGTTGGCGACCACGCCAAAGTTGAGCAGCTGGATGGCGAACCAGAAGCCGATGAGAAGCACGGCAGGTATATAGACGATGGGAAAGAAGATAAAGAGAAAGAGCAGGGTGCGGATGCGGTCGCGGGGATAGATGACAATGAACGCGCCCATCACGGCGGCGATGGCGCCGCTTGCACCGAGGCACGGCACACGGGAATGCGGATCGGCCAGCACCTGCGCCATCATGGCTATGAGACCGCCGAAGAGATAGAAGAAGAGGAAGCGGCCGTGGCCCATGGCGTCTTCAATCTCCGGGCCGAAGGCCCAGAGGAAGACCATGTTGCCGAGGATGTGCATCCAGCTTGCGTGCATGAACATGCTGGTGAGTAGGGTGACGGTGCGATGACCCTGCATGATGTGCGCGGGGATAGCCGACCAGGCGCGCACAAAGCGGTTGCCTCCTGCGAGCTCTTCCAGGAAGACAAGGACATTGATCGCAATAATAAGCAGCGTGACGGCGGCGGTCCCACGCGTGCGGCGCGAGGCGTCGCCAAGCGGGATCAGCATCTTACATGCCGCCCTTGCCCAGCAGGATTCCGATGCCGTAAGTGACGGCGCCTTCGAGCGCACCCACGACCGTCATTTCCAGGCCGGAGCCCCACCACGAGCGCACGGTGATGAGGCTCTTGGCCGCACCCACAGCAAAGTGCGCGGCGAGAGAAACCGCCGCAGCCGCGATGACCGCGGGCACACCGCGCATGAAAAAGAAGGGAACGATGGGGATCATGGCGCCTACCGCCGTCGAAAGCGCTCCGGAGGTCGCGGAGACCATGGGATTGGCAAGCGCCTCTTCGCTCGCGCCAAGCCGCTCGCTGGTAAGGGCGCGGAGCAGCTGCTCGGGATCGCTGGCGATGTGATTGACCATGTGGATCGCGTCTTCTTCCGGCAGACCCTTCACCTGGTAGTAGAGCGAAAGCAGCTCGCGTGCCTCGGGACCGTTGGTGGCAATGGCTTCGCGCTCGCGGGCCACTTCGGCAAGATAGATTTCGCGCTCGCTCTTGGCGGCCAGGTAGGCGCCCGAGCCCATGGAAAGCGCCGAGGCGATCATGCCGGAGAGGCCGGCGAGTAAGACGTACTTTGGATCGCCGGCGGTTGCGCCGGAGACGCCGGAGACGATGCCGAAGATGGCGCCCAGGCCGTCATTGACGCCATAAATGGCGTCGCCAATCCACGAGCCGGGCTGCTTGCGGCCTTGGTTACGCTTGGCGAGCATCTCCGCGAGCACGGCCTTGGGATCGATTTTCGCCGCGCCCGTGGGGGCGGAATAATGGCCCCGGATCAGCGAGCCGAGCTCGCGGTAGTGCTCTTTCTCGTCTTCGATCACGTGCTCGAAGATGGCGATCGAACCCTCGTCGCCCAGCGATTTCAACTGTTCGCCGTAGGCGGCGATGTGGCGACTTTCCTCGATCTCAAGACGGCGCAGGGCCATACCCATGCCGCCGGCGCGATTGGCCAGCGAGCCGGCGCCGCCGCCGGGCTCACCGCTGTAGGCGGGTTCCTCGCCGCCCAGCTCCTTGATGCGCTCAGCCCAGAGCGCGGCATGCTCGAGTTCGGCTTGCGCCAGGTGGCGCAGCACCTGCGCCCGTACCGGGTCGGTATCCCGGTCGGCGAGCGCCAGGTAGGTGTGATAGCCCTCCATTTCGGCCTGCCAGTTGCCCTCCAGCGCATCCAGAATCTTCCTGGTCTTGGCAGGGCCCGTCATTGTGGTGGGCATTGCGGCGTTCCTCGCTTTCCCATGAGCATAGCGGAAACCGCGGGCTTTCCGGTAGGGCCGGTGGCAGCGCAGACGGGCACCGACTCCGCCGCGTGCGGCAGGCGGTTTGCCGTATAGTGTTGTGAGCACGGATGAGGCCCTTCGAAAAAGGGGCGCAGAGAGTTGGCGCAAGGAAAGAACGAGGAAATGCAATCTATGGCGACAGAAATCAGACCGTCGGACCCGGGTCACGCAGGCGCGCTTACGTCTCCGGGGTACCTGCTGCCGTTCATCATTGTCACCGCGCTGTTTTTCATCTTCGGGTTCATCACCACGCTCAACATGGCGCTGGTGCCCGATCTGCGGTCGATCTTCAATTTGCCTTACGGCTGGGCCATGCTGGCCGAGTCGGCGTTCTTCCTCGCCTACTTTGTCTTCTCCTCTCCTTCCTCCAAATTGATCGAGTGGATCGG
>JASHTS010000035.1 GCA_030040425.1 Acidobacteriaceae bacterium
TACTGGACCAGCGGCAGCTTGCTGTTGGGCGGGTCAGTGGGATTGTATTGGCGCGCGAGATCGGGCGTGGATTGCACATCTTCGGGCGGAGGGTTGACGGCCTTCTCGACTTCCACGCCGAAGACGTAGCTCGGGCCGAACATGTTGCTGGTGAAGATGACCATCGACTTGTCGGGAGAGAAGCGCACGTTGGGCTCCTCGCGATAGTAGTGGTGCGCCATGTTGACGAGGTGCTCGGCGTGAAAGACGCCGGGCTGCCAGAAGTCGGGACTGTTGAGCGCGCCGGGGCCGTCGGTGATCATCTGCGGATGGAGCAGCTCGATCCACTCGCCGTCCGGGGCGCGGGCCACCTGGCCGGGATCGCCGCCGTCGTCGCAGAAGAGCGAGAGATCGCGGGTGAGATTGAAGTGGATGCCCCACTCGTTGCGCTGCATGTGATAAGCGGTGCGCGCGCCGGTCTTGAGGTTGTAGCTGGCCAGAAAGAAGTCTTCGCCCTTGGGAAACTGCCAGTCGTACCAGATGGTCTCGCCGTCGAGGCCCCAGAACTCGTGGCCTGCAATCTCCATGAACATGGTGCGTTTGTGGATGAGGGTGTTGTGCGTGCCGTCGGTGTGGATGGTCCAGATGCGGTCGACTTTTTGCCACGGCCCCTCGTGACAATACATCAGCAGGCTGGGATCGGTGGGCGAGAAGAGGAGATGGTTGAGCCAGTCGCGCGAGTGCAGAAGGATTTTCACGTCGCCGGGCTTTTCTCCGTGCGGGCCCGGCTCGAGGCGGAGGGTGAAGAGAACCATCGGCAACCGCGCGGCCAGACGGCGCTCCATCATTTCGCCCTTATTCATGGGCTGGTAATGCGGGCCCTGCCCGGCGCTGGCGGTGCGATTGTCCGGCGCGCCTGCGGAGCGATTCTGCCCGGGCATGTTCGATCCGTACTCCTGGCCCTCGGCATTGCCTTCAATGTACGTGCCGGCGGCGAGGGTCTCGTCCGCGTTCACGCTCACGACCATCCGGTGCGGCGGCAGGTCAACAAGCTTCGTGATTGCGCCTGTGTTGGTATCGGCTTTGTAGAGTGCGTTCGCGCCGGCGGCCGGGTCGGCTTTGGTGAAAAAGATGCTGTTGGTCTTGTGGCCGACCACGAGCGCGTGCACCATGCCGGGGTAAAAGGGGCCATGCGCGTCGCTTGGGCGAGGTGGATTGGGCACCAGAAGCCTGGTTTGCCGGGTGGCGAGGTCAAGCACGTGAATGCCGTCGGGCGCGGTGTAGATCATCTGCTTCAGGTCCGGCGTGTAGGCGTTGATGTTGAAGTAGAAGCCGCCGGAGTTGGGCTCGTCACTCAGCCGCCAGACGCGATGACCGGTGTCTTTGTCGACCCAGGTCCTGGGGGGCGGGCCGCCGGCGGCCGGAGCCTGGGGAAACGAAGTCAGGGGAAAGGCGACAGCGGCGAGAACAGCAAGGGCACGGAGACGCATGATGGAATTCCCCATGATGGAAGCGGCGAAGTGACAAGCCCGCCTGGCGGCAGAGACTTTATACACCTCGCTGCTACCGAATGGGAAATTTATTTTCTATTGGGAAATGAGCCTGCGCCGATCATTCCACCCGCGCCGCGGCCGCCCGGAACGCCTTAGCCGTGGCGGATAAAGGAGCCATCCTGCAGCTCGGTCATGGCCTGGCGCAGTTCCGCCTGCGTGTTCATGACGATGGGCCCGTACCACGCCACCGGCTCCTCGAGCGGCTTGCCGCTGACGAGGAGGAAGCGGATGCCCTCGGGTCCGGCCTGGACGACGATCTCATCGCCGCGGTCGAAGAGGACCAAAGAGTGGTTTTTCGCGTCGTAGACGGGTGCGGCGTTCGGGTCGACGGCCGACTCGGTGAGCACGGCCTGCGGGCCAGAGGCATCGCGGAAGGTTCCCGCGCCGGCAAAGACGTAAGCGAAGGCGTTGCGGGTGGTCTCGACCTGGATGCGCTTGCGCCGGTTGGGCGGGACGGAGATGTCCACGTAGCGCGCGTCGACACCGATTCCAGTCGCAACTCCTTCGACCGGGCCTTGCTTGCCCCAGAAATCGCCGCAGATGATGCGCGCCTTTGTCCCATCGTCTTCGGTGACCTCAGGGATGGCCGCCGAGGGGATGTCCTGGTAGCGCGGATTGGTCATTTTGAGCGCCGCGGGCAGGTTGGCCCAGAGCTGGAAGCCGTGCATGCGTCCGCGCTCGTCGCCCTTGGGCATCTCCTGGTGCAGGATGCCGCTGCCGGCGGTCATCCACTGCACGTCGCCCGCGGTCATGCGGCCCTTGTTGCCCAGGCTATCGCCGTGATTGACCTCGCCGGCGAGCACATAGGTGATGGTCTCAATGCCCCGGTGCGGATGCCAGGGAAAACCGGCGAGATAATCGGCCGGATTTTCATTGCGGAAGTCGTCGAGCAGCAGGAAGGGATCGAACTCCGCGGTCTTGCCGAAACCGAAGGCGCGCTGCAGCTTGACGCCGGCTCCTTCGATGGTTGGTTTGGTTTGGTAAATCTCTTTTACTGCGCGCAGCGACATGGGCGCCTCCTCTTCCGGGTGCAATCTCGATTTCCGGATTCCACAATATAAGATGCGCGAGGAAGATATTCGTTGCAACGAGTAATTCAGGGAGCAAGGGAACAAGGGAGCGAGGGAGCGGGGGAGCGGGGGAGCGAGGGAGCGAGGGAGCGAGGGAGCGAGGGAGCGAGGGAACAAGGGAGCGAGGGAACAAGGGAGCGAGGGAACAAGGGAACAAGGGAGCAAGGGAACAAGGGAACAAGGGAGCGAGGGAACAAGGGAGCGAGGGAGCGAGGGAACAGGGGACAACTGACCGATGAGGCGTCCTGTGGAGCGCCCCTCGGGGCCATCTGAGATGGCTAATTGCGAAGACCCATCCCTGAACCCTGATCCCCGGGTCCTGATCCCTGCACCCTGTTCCCTGCTTCAGGCCTTGACGAACTGCACCTCGAGGGTGAGCGTCACTTCCTCGCCCACGAGCACGCCGCCGGTTTCGAGGCTGGTGTTCCAGGCAAGGCCGAAGTCCTTGCGATTGAGCTTGGTTGTGGCCGAAACGCCGATGCGGGTGTTGCCCCAGGGGTCTTTGCCCGGCGCGGAGGGGCCCTCCACATTGAAGCTCACGGTTTTGGTTACGCCGTGGATGGTCAACTCGCCGGAGACGACGAAGTCGCCCTTCTCCACCCGGTCGACAGCCAGGGATTTGAAGGTGAGTGCGGGGAACTTCTCGGCGTCGAGGAAATCGGGGCTCTTCAGATGGCCGTCGCGCTGCGGGTCTCCGGTGGTGAGGGTGGCGACGGGGATGGATGCGGCGACGCTGGAGCCGGCGGTGTCGGCCTCGTCGAGCTTGAGCTGGCCGGTGATCCCGCTGAAGGCGCCCTTCACGTTGGAGATCATCATGTGCTTGACCTTGAACTCGGCGTGGGAGTGGGCGGGATCGATATTCCAGGTGGAAATGGAATCGGCTGGGGGCATTGGGATTGCTCCTTTCAGAATGGACTCACGCGTTTTAGGATGCAGCGGGAAGATATTCGTTGCAACAAGTATTTTGGCCATTGCCGCGGGGGCTCGCTTTCCACGGCTTCCACATGGGCGCAATTCAGAGGGTCTTATTCTGATCCTGGGGACCCTTCCGGTGAGCGACTTTGCCCAGACCGTGAAACAGCAGGCAGACATCGTGAAGATTGTCGAGGGGTACATCCGGCTGCGCAAGGCGGGGGCCACGAACTTTACCGGGTTGTGCCCGTTCCACAAGGAAAAGTCGCCCTCGTTCAACGTGCACGCGGTGCGGCAGTTCTTTCACTGCTTCGGGTGCGGGGTTTCGGGCGACGTGTTCACATTTGTGGGCAAGATGGAGAACGTGACCTTCCCGGAGGCGGTGCGGATGGTCGCGCAGAGGTGCGGCATCCCGCTGCCGAAGCAGGAGTTTTCTTCCCCTGAGCGGGCAGCCGAGGCTCGCCAGAGAGCAAAGCTCCTTGAATTGCATGAGTTGGCCACGTCGTGGTTTGAAGAGCAACTCGGTTCGCCGGCGGGGACGGGCGCGCGCGAGTACCTTGCAGGCCGCGGACTTTCGGACGGGGGCATCAGAAAGTTTAGAATCGGCTTCGCGCCGGACAGCTTCAGCGGCCTGCGCGACCGGCTCAGCGGGCTGGCGGATGCGGAGACGCTGAGGGCCAGCGGCCTGTTTAGTTCGAAGGAACAGGGGGACGGCTCCCAAGGGCCGCTCTACGACCGCTTCCGCAAGCGGGTGATGTTTCCCATCGCCAACGAGGGTGGGCGGATCATCGCGTTTACGGCGCGGACGCTTGAAACCGGCGAAAAGGTGGGAGCCAAGTACATCAACTCGCCGGAGACGCCGCTGTATGTAAAGGGCCAGGTGCTTTTCAACCTGGACAAGGCAAAGACGGCCATCCGCCAGGCAGGGTTTGCGCTGCTGGTGGAGGGGCAGATGGACTGCATCTCCGTTTTCTTGCGCGGGATTCAGAACGTCATCGCCACCAGCGGGACGGCGTTTACCGAGCAGCAGGCGGCGATCCTGAAGCGCCACACGTCGAATGCGGTGGTCAATTTTGATCCGGATTCGGCTGGGGCGAATGCGGCGGAGAAGTCGATTGCGCTACTCACCGAAGAAGGATTTTCGATCCGGATCGTGACTCTCGAAGATGGGCTGGACCCGGACCGGTACGTCCGCGAGCGCGGCATGGAGGCGTACATGGGCGCGATTCGCGGGGCGCGGCCGCAGGCTGAGTACCTGATCGAGCGGGCGCGTCAGCAGTTTCCCGGGGCGAGCGCGGAGCAGAAAGTGAAGGCCATGAACTTTCTGCTGCCGCACATCCGGCGCATGCCGGAGATGCTGGCGCGGGAGCAGTTTGCCCAGGATGCGGCGCAGAAGCTGGGCATCGATTCGGCCGTGCTGCGCGAGGAGTTGCGGCAAGCGGCGCTGAGGCGGCGGGAGCGGGTGGAAGAAAAGCCGCGTGTGCTCACGGAAGTGGAGCGAGTCCTGCTGCGGGCGCTGGCAGGCACCGACCCGGCTTACGCGCCGGTACGCCGGGCGGCAGCCGAGGCAATTACCGGTCAACCGGTCTGGTTTGAGCATCTTGCCTCGTTTGCGGGGCTCCAGGCTCTGACCCAACGCCAGGCCCAGGACCCGATGGAGGCCGTGGAGGATGAGGCGCAGCGGGGACTGCTGGCGGAGGCGCTTCTGGGCGAGACGCGGCCGCCGGAGCCGGCTGAGGTTCAGGGCGCACTGCAGGAGATTGAGGAACGATGGATCGAGGCCCGGCTCAGGGAGGCGCGCGCAGCGATTGCGGAGGCTGAGCGCCGGGGCGACGCGGCTGAGCTGGCGGCTCTGACCCAGAAGAAGCTGGAACTGGACCGGGCGCTGCGGCTGATCCAGAAGCGCAGGCCGGAGGAACGCTAGGTCCGCTTCGACGGACCGGGAAGTCCCCGTCTTTCGAGAAACTTGCGTCGAATCGGGTCTCCCGGACGTCTAATGAGACAGGAGCGGGTTTGGGCATAGAGCGGGATTTGCCCGGGCCCGGGTTTCGCAGCGGATGGGGCGGGACCTTCGGTGGCCGACCGGCGGCGAAGATTTCGCATGGCGGCCGAGCCGATTGTGGTACTCTAGAAGTCTCTGTGAGGATGCGCGCCCCTTTGCCCCACACATGAGCTGCGGCTCGCGGGCTAACACAGGCGAATCCTGAAGCGCGGTCATCCTGTTCCGAGCAAATGTGCTCCCGTTGTGCGCGGAGGTGTCTTCTGCGCGAGCGAAGATTTCCACACGGAAGTCTTTCCTTCGTGCGCGGAGGACGGCTTCAGCGACGGCGCGCGAACAGCGCGCCGCTTTTGCACGGCCGCAAAGGGAAAAGGGAGCGTCCGCGCGATGCGGCATCGAAAGCGGGGAGCGGCGCGGGTTGTGCCGCGGGATAGTTTTGGTCGAGCGGGGTCCCGATATTTCGACTTCGGGATTCGGCCGAAGAGAGCAGGGCATTTTGGCAATCGAGGACAACAAATTCGAAGACGACATTCAGAACCTGATCGAGACGGGCAAGGAGAAGGGCTATCTCACCTACGGCGACGTGAACGAGATGTTGCCGGAAGAGATCGGCACGGCCGACGATCTGGACGAACTGATGACGACCATCAGCGGGCAGGGGATCGATCTGCTGGACGGGCCGAAGTTTCCGGGCGATAAGGATTTCGAGCTCGAAGAGGGCGAGGATGTCGAGCTGGACCTGACGCCGGGGACGCTGGAAAAGACGAACGACCCGGTGCGCATGTACCTGCGCGAGATGGGCACGGTGCCGCTGCTTACGCGCGAGGGCGAAGTGGAGATCGCCAAGCGCATCGAGCGCGGGCAGATGCGCGTGCTCAAGGCCATTTCGCGCTCGCCCATTGTGATTCGCGAGATCGCGGCGCTGGGCGAGGACCTGAAGCGCGGCGTGCGCAATGTGAAGGAAGTGGTGATCTTCGACGAGGAAGAGCTCACCGAAGAGGTGGTGCAGGCCCGCGTGAAGGCCACGGTGGCGCGCATCGACGCGCTGGTGAAGCACCAGAAGAAGATTGCGCAGCTTGAGGAGAAGCTGGCTTCGCCCACGGTGAAGGCGCGGGTGAAAGAGTCGCGCCGGCTGCGCTGGGCGGTTGCGCGGGAGAAGGTGTACATCTCGCGCATTGTGCGCGAGCTCAAGTACACGCCCCTGGAGCGCAAGCGGCTGCTGGACAAGGTCAACAAGACCGTGGACACCATGCGCACGCTGGAGCGCCAGATACGGTCGCTCGAGCAGAAGTTCGAAGCCTCGAAGAGCGAGGAACTCAAAAAAGAGTACCGCAGGCAGCAGCGCAACTGCCGCACGGATCTCGAGAAGATCGAGGGCGACGCGGGCGTCTCAATCGGCGAGCTCAAGCGCACGCAGCGCGAGATGATCCAGGGCGACATGGACGCCGAGCAGGCCAAACGCGAGCTGATCGAAGCCAACCTTCGACTGGTGGTTTCGATCGCGAAGAAGTACACCAACCGCGGCCTGCAGTTTCTCGACCTGATCCAGGAAGGCAACATCGGCCTGATGAAGGCGGTGGACAAGTTCGAGTACCGGCGGGGCTACAAGTTTTCGACGTACGCGACGTGGTGGATCCGGCAGGCGATTACGCGCGCGATTGCGGACCAGGCGCGCACGATCCGCATTCCGGTGCACATGATCGAGACCATCAACAAGCTCATCCGCACCAGCCGGCAACTGGTGCAGGAGCTGGGACGCGAGCCCTCGAGCGAAGAAATTGCGCGGCGCATGGATATCCCCGTGGCCAAAGTGCGCAAGGTGCTGAAGATCGCGCAGGAGCCGATCTCGCTGGAGACGCCGATCGGCGAAGAAGAAGACTCGCACCTGGGCGACTTCATCGAAGACCGGCAGGCGGTGTCGCCGAGCGAGGCGGTGATCAGCGTGAACCTGAAGGAGTACACTTCGCAGGTGCTGCGCACGCTCACGCCGCGCGAGGAGCGCGTGATCAAGATGCGCTTCGGACTGGAAGACGGCAGCGAGCACACGCTCGAGGAAGTGGGCCAGAGCTTCCAGGTAACACGCGAGCGCATCCGGCAGATCGAGGCCAAGGCGCTGCGCAAGCTGCGTCATCCCAGCCGCAGCCGCAAGCTGAAGGCGTTTGTGGAAGGCGTGAAAGAGATGTAAGAGCCGCAACTGAGGTTGCAAGGACAGACGTCTCACTTCGATGCTCGGTTGGGGCTTGACGACTGGCTTGATTTTGTTAACACCCTTGGCGTAAGGTTCCTATGAATCCAATGAAGCCCCAAAGAATTCACTCTGTCGACATTCCGGACGACGATCAGGGTGTATTTGGCAGTCTGGCGAGGCTCGCTGATCCGGCATTGGACGGATTAGAGCGGGCACTCCGGGAGGCGGTTCCGACCCTCGACAGGCGAGAGCTGATTTTGCAGCTTCGAAACGAGCCAGCTCTAACAGATGTTCG
>JASHTS010000236.1 GCA_030040425.1 Acidobacteriaceae bacterium
CGCTGGCGACCATGGCCTCCATCATCACGTCGCGCGCGGCGAGTGGCTCGGGACGGCGCGAGTTCTCGTCCATCATGCGCGTGAGCAGGGCCTGGTCGAGCGAGCCCCAGTTGACGCCGATGCGGACTGGCTTCTGGTTTTCGACCGCGCACTCGATCATGGTGCGGAAGTTGTCGTCGTCTTTGCGGCCGATGGAGACGTTGCCGGGGTTGATGCGGTACTTGGCCAGGGCGCGCGCAGCGGCGGGAAATTTTTTGAGCAAGATGTGGCCGTTGTAATGGAAGTCGCCGATGACGGGCACGCGCAGGCCGCGTTTCTCGAGGCCCTCGACGATGTGCGGGACGGCGGCCGCGGCGTCTTCATTGTTGACGGTGACGCGGACGAGCTCAGAGCCGGCGAGCGCGAGCGCGGCGACCTGGTCGATGGTGGACTGCACGTCGGCCGTGTCGGTGTTGGTCATCGATTGCACGACGACCGGGACTTCCCAGCCGACGCGGACGTGGCCGATTTTGACTGTGGGCGTCTTCCTGCGCTGAATCTCCGCCATGGTTTCAGTTTACCTGTTGCGTGGATTGCGAGGTTGACTGTAGAGAGACGGGCGCCAGGGGGCGGCGTGTCCCGCCATGCTGCAATTCTGGTGCAAATCGCTTCCGGTTTTGCAGGTTTTCTACAGGTTTCTACGAGTTTTGCAGGGTGGTTGATTTTGCAAGTGACTCATTGCGCATGGCTTAGATGGAAATTGGGCAGTTTTGCGGGGGGAGGGGGAGGGGGTAGGCCGAAGGGGCAAGGACCCGGCGGCTCCCGGAAGTCCTCCTCAAAGCCATTATGCAGGAGCCGAAGGGTAATTTCTGCAATGGGCATGAAATGGAGCCGACCCCGGGCTGCGCGCGTGCGTCGCCCCTACGGGGCTCCGGTTTTGTGGTTGCGCTGGATTCCCCACGCTGAAGCGCGGGGCTAACGGTGTGTGCGCCTACGGCGCGATTGACCGTTGGCGCAAAGACAGGCACGTTCTGCCCAGAGGGGGTACCCAAATTTGTGCTGAGCTGAGAGCGGTGGTTCCCCCGGTCTCAAAAGCGAGACCGGGGGCTCCCGCGATTTGAAAGAGGAACCGCAGATCCTTCGACTCCCTCCGCTGCGCATCGGTCGCCCAGGATGACAGCGCCGGGGTTGGAATGGGCGGGAGTGGTGGGTTGGGGTTTGCAGTTTCCCCACCTTGGCGCAAAGACAAGAGCGCGCCAAGCGTGGGGCGCCCATTGTTGGTCCGCGGTTCGCGCGAGATTTGTCTTGTGGTGCGCGAGGCGACGCGGTAGAGTGCAGCGTAACGATTCTGCAAAGCGAGAAAGGAATGAACCAAGATGGCGAAGGGAAACCTACATGCGCAGCAAAATCCGAAGGTGGACGCGTACATTGCCAAGGCGCGGCCGTTTGCGCAGCCGATTCTGAAGCGTCTGCGGGCGCTGGCGCATGAGGGCTGCCCGGGCGTGGAAGAGACGATCAAGTGGAGCATGCCGTTCTTCGCGTATCGCGGCAAAATTCTGGGCAACATGTCGGCGTTCAAGGAGCATTGCAGCTTCGGCTTCTGGGGGGTGGAGATTGGCGCGGTGCTGCGGGAGGCGAAGGCTGCGCAGGATGGGGCGATGGGCACGCTGGGGCGGATTACGCGCGTGGAGGATCTGCCGGCGGAGAAGGAGCTGCTGGGGTGGATCCGGCAGGCGGCGGGATTTATCGAAAGCGGCGAATACACCAGCCCGATTACGGCGCGGCAGAGAGTGGTGAAACCGCCCAAGCCAGCGCTCAAGACGCCGACGGACCTGGCGGCGGCGCTCAAGAAGAACAAGAAGGCCGCGGCGACCTTCGAGGGATTCAGCCCGAGCTGCAAGCGCGAGTACGTGGAGTGGATTGTGGAGGCGAAGCGCGCGGAGACGCGGGCGAAGCGGGTGGCGACGGCGGTGGAGTGGATGGCGGAAGGGAAGCAGAGGCAGTGGAAGTATCAGTGAAGCAGGGGACAGGGAACAGGGAACAGGGATCAGGGCCGCGGCTAGCGGCGGTCGGAGATGGTCCACTCACCGTTCTTGCGGGTGAAGGTGAAGCGGATATTGTGGGCGAACTGGACGGGCTTGCCATCGGAAAGGATGATTGAGGTTTCCTTGCAGCTCCAGTTGGCGATGTTGCCGGAGATGGAGAGATCGGAGCCGGAGCAACTATCGGTCACGGTGGCGCGCGGGTTGTCCTTGAAGAAGCGCTGCCAACCTTTGACGCTGGCGGGCTCAATGCCGGAGGCGAGAAGCTGCTGCACGTCGCGCGAGGCGAGCGCGGAGTCGAAGCGATTGAGCGCGTCCTGCACCTGGAGCGCATCATTCACCAACTGACAGGCGGGCGGGATGACGATGGCCTGGTGATCGTTGTTGTTTTCCGGGCCCTGGGACCACACGGACGGGGCGGCGATGGCCAACATTCCGGCTACGGCGACGAGAGAGAGGAGGAATCGGAGGGATTTCATGGGAGTGCCTTTCATTACTACGCGTCCGGGTGTATACCGGGCCGCGCTTGAATCTATGGCTTCCTGCCTGCCGTTCTGCACCCTGAAAGAATTGTGCTGCCGCTGATTCTGCAAGGGAAATACCACTTTGCGGCCAGCCCTTCCCCTTCGGTGTGCCCGGCCAATAGAGACGCGATGGGCCACGATTTCTGTTGCGGCGACCGGCTGCGGTGCGCTGCGGTCCCTTGGCTGCGCCGACAACGAGGGTATCGGCTGAGGGGTATGGCACTTAATGGGGATGAAGAGGATTGCAATTACTTTAGTGCCGTGACGGAGGCGGGAGGCGCAGGCGGGGTTGAGCGGGTTTGCGTGGGACAAGCTTTTTCTTACGCCCGCTCAAGCGGGCATGCGGGATTGCGATCGAGGATCGGACCTTGGGCCGGCACCCGGGGTTTCCTGATAGCTCGCTCAAGCGGGCGTCCGGCGCAGCCGTAAAGCGGTAGCGTGACACGAACCGGAAACGCCGGGTGTTCAAGAGACTTCAATAAGGGTACGGTAAGCTGATCGAATGGCGGACACCACGTCGAGTCTCGAAAAGGCGGAGCTTTCGGCGATGCGCGGGGGAAGGCCTTCGCTGCGGATTCGCGGCCTCGAGAAGGCGTTTGCCGATGTGCGCGCGGTGGATGGGCTCGACCTGGAGGTGCGGCAGGGAGAATGCTTCGGTCTGCTGGGTCCGAATGGCGCGGGGAAGACGACGACGATCGAAATCTGCGAAGGGTTGACGGAGCCGGACGCGGGCACGGTGGAGCTGCTGGGGCTGAACTGGAAGACGGGCGGGAAGGAGCTGCGGCAGCGGATCGGGATTCAACTGCAGGAGACGCAGTTTCCGGACAAGATGACGGTGGAAGAGGCGCTGCGGCTCTTCCGCAGCTTTTACCGGCAGGGCATTTCCGTGGATGAGGCAGTGCGGCAGGCGCAGCTCGAGGAGAAGCGCAAGGCGCGGATCGGGACCTTGAGCGGAGGGCAGAAGCAGCGGCTGGCGATGGCGACGGCGCTGGTGGGCGATCCGGAGCTGCTGTTTCTGGATGAGCCGACGACGGGGCTCGATCCGCAGGCGCGGCGCCACTTGTGGGACCTGGTGGAGGAGCTGAAGCAGGCGGGCCGGACGATTATTTTGACGACGCAT
>JASHTS010000237.1 GCA_030040425.1 Acidobacteriaceae bacterium
ATCCGGAGCAGGCGATCGACGATTTCCAGAAGACGCTCGAGATGAGCAAGCAGCAGAGACTGTTGGCGTGGTCGCACATTTACCTGGGACGGATGCTGGATCTCGAATGCAAGCGCGACGAGGCGGTCGCGGAGTACAAGGAGGCACTGGCAGTGCGCGACTGGCAGCAGGATACGCGGCTGGCTGCGGAGCGCGGATTGAAAGCGGCTTATGTGGTGCAGGGGCACGAACACGAATGCGACGACACCGGCGACAACTCGCCGGGCACGGACGGGGGGACGGCAGCGGCCGCACAGCCGGCAAGCGGGCAGTCTCCGGATGACAGTGCAGTGCAAAAACGCCCGCAGAAGCCGCAGTGAGCGCTGAAAGGCATACGCAGGGGCTTGCGGCCGTCAAAATCGTCAGGGAAAATCGCGGCGCAGTTGAAACCATGCTCTGAACTTTTCCCCCCGCGTTCGACCTGAACCGGGGCGTGCACCTCCCCGCCGGGCAGCGAGCCGCTTCTTGATCACTGTTTCTCTTCTTCGTCCTCAAGGACGTTCCCGGAGCTGAAAAGGGACGAGGCGCCAGTGGAAGCAGATCTGAAAGAACTTGAAGCGGCATTGGGACACGCATTCGCGCGTCCGGAACTGCTGGTGCGCGCGCTGACGCATCGCTCGCTGGCCAGGCAGAAGACGCACGAAGAGGGAATGGAGGCGGCCGCCGCTGCCGGCGACAACGAGCGGCTGGAGTTTCTGGGCGACGCGGTGCTGAGCCTGGTGGTGGCGGAGGCGCTGTTCAGGGCGCACTCCGAGTGGCAGGAGGGCGAGCTGACGCGGGTGCGGGCGCAGCTGGTGAGCCGGCAGCACATGGCCAGCGTGGCCACGGCGCTCGAGCTGGGACGGTACCTGCGCTTGAGCCGTGGCGAGGAACGCAGCGGGCTGCGGCTCAAGAGCACCGTGCTCTCGAATGCGATGGAGGCCGTAATGGGGGCGCTGTTTTTGGATGCCGGACTCAAGCCGGTGCACGCGTTTGTCGAGCGGCGGATCATGGGCGAAGCCGCCGCGCAGCTTGCCGAGGAGGTGCGCTCCGGCGCGGCGCTGGGCAATTACAAGTCGGCGTTGCAGGAGCGGCTGCAGGCGGCGCGTGCCGGCTCGCCGGTGTATCGCGTGAAGAGCGAGACCGGACCTGACCACCGGAAGCGGTTTCTGGTGGAGGTATATGTCCAGAAGCCGGCCGGTGAGCGGGGCGAGCCCCTCGCCGTCGGGCTGGGCAGCACCAAGAAACGCGCCGAGCAGGACGCGGCGCGGCTTGCACTGGTGCGTCTCGCGGCCGAAGCGGGCGCATCCGGGCCGGACGATCACCCCCACCCGCACCTCGACACCCCCGAGGAGGAACACGCAGCGCCATGAACGCGCCTGCTGAATCTCAAGCGGAGATTCCGGCCAAGCCACCATTCAGGCCGGCGACCATGCCCACTCCCGGGTGGGCGCATCGGCGCCTGCATCTGCCCACGTTTCCCGAGGTGCTCGCTTCGCTGTTCCGCACCACGGTGGTGGCGCTCTTTGTTCTCACGTTTGTGCTCCAGCCCTTGCTGATTCCTTCCGAAAGTATGGAGCGCACCTTGCTGGTAGGGGACTTCCTGCTCTTCAACAAGCAGGTGTATGCGCCCTCGGGATGGTTTTCGCGGTGGCTTCTCCCATACCGGCCCGTGCAGCGCGGCGATATTGTGGTCTTTCGCCATCCCCGTCCGCCGCTGCTGATCAAACGCGTGGTAGGCCTGCCCGGCGACCGGCTGCGCATCGCAGACGGCAAGGTGTATGCGAACGGGACGCCGCTTGACGAGCCCTACGCGGCCTTCGAGCCGGCGCCGCCGAGTGACTTCCGCGACAATTTTCCTCCGAAAACCTACACCGGTGCTCAGGTCGATCCCGATTGGTGGCGCCAGATGCAGAGCCTGACCGTGAACGGCGAGCTTAGCGTCCCCGAGGACGAGTACTTCGTGCTGGGCGACAACCGCAACCACTCGATGGATTCGCGCTACTGGGGATTTGTGCCGCGGCAGGCCATCGTCGCGCGCCCGCTGTTAATCTACTTTTCCCTGCGCCGGCCTTCCGGCACGGATGTGGAGCAGGCCGCGGATGATAGACTCGGACACGATAGGGGTTTCGCGGCCCGGCTGGCGGGTTTTGCGCGCTGGAGCCGCATCTTCCGCGTAGTGCACTGACCCCGATTCGACGATCTCACCCGGTGGGAAGGAGCCGCACGATTCCGCAGACGAGCGACAGGATGACGACCAAAGGAGCGCCCACGGCCAAGGAGCCGGCACGGTCGCACCAGGGCCGCAACACCGTGGAGAAAAAGTCGGCACACGACCCTGAACAGAAAGCGGAAGAGACGCCCTTCGAGGCGGTGGCCAGCATCTGCGGCGTGTTGGTCGTGGGCCTGTTCATTCTTACCTTTCTGGCGCAGAACTTTGTCATTCCTTCAGGATCCATGGAGAACACCCTCCTGGTGGGCGACCACCTGGTGGTGGACCGGATCAACCTGGCGCCTCCTGCCAGGTGGATGCCGCTGATGAAGTACCGCGAGCCGCAGCGCGGCGACGTCACCGTCTTCATCAAGCCATCGCCGGAGCCGCAGCCGGATGCGGAAGGTAAGCCCCAATACTTTTATCTGGTCAAGCGGCTGATCGGTGTGCCCGGCGATCACATCCACCTTCACAACGGGATTGTGATCCTCAACGGCGTGGCGCAGAGTCCGCCAAAAGACGGATTGAACGACCCCGGATTGCCAATGGAACGGGAATTTCTCGACGAGTTCCCGTCGATCCCTCCCGACGACGACCCCACCGGATCGGAGACGGAAAGCTGGGCGCTCGATGCGCCGAACCATATCGTCGATGGAGAGCTGGTGGTGCCGCCGGGCATGTACTTCATGATGGGGGACAACCGCCACGACAGCCTCGATTCACGCTATTGGGGTTTTGTGCCCAGAGCCAACATCGTGGGACGGCCGCTGTTCAATTACTGGTCCTTCAAGGCCACGGAGGCGGACCTTGAGCAGACCGGACTGACGCAGCGCCTCGAGTGGATCGCGCATGTGGCGCTGCACTTTTTCACTGGCACGCGATGGAGCCGGACCTTCCACAGAATCCGCTAAGATCTCGGAAAAGTGATGACAGAGGTTGCCCATCCCGGAGGCGGTGAGGCCGGGGACCCCGGCGCCGGGCAGCCCGCGCCTCGCCGCAGGCGGCGGTGGATTCTGCTGGCGGCAGCCGTGCTGCTGATCGCTGTGCTCATCGGGCCGCGGATGGTGAACCTGAGCCGGTATAAGAACCGGATTGCGCGGCTGATCGCCTCATCGCTCGGCAGGCCGGTCGAGCTTTCTTCCGTCGAGATACGGCTCCTGCCCTGGCCTGCCTTTGAGCTCAGCAATCTCAGCGTGGCCGAGGACCCGGCGTACGGCGCGGAGCCGGTGCTGCACGCGAGCACGGTGACGGCGTCGATCCGCTTCTTTCCGCTGTGGCGGGGAAAACTGGAGATCGGGACGATCAGCGTCGACGACGCCAGCCTGAACCTGGTTCACAGCGGGCCGGGCAAGTGGAACCTCGATCCGCTGTTCCGCACCGCCGCAGCCAAGGCCGGCTCGGCCGCAAACAGCGCGGCAGCCCGGCAGGCAGTACCGCTGCCCTACCTCGAAGCGACCAATTCGCGGATCAACATCAAAGACGGCGCGGAGAAGCTGCCGTTCTCGCTCATTAATACCGATTTTGAACTGTGGCAGGAGAGCCCGGGCGAGTGGCACATCCGGCTGCGCGGGCAGCCTGCGCGCACCGATGTAAGCCTCTACCAGGAAGACACGGGCGTGGTGCGCCTTGAAGCCAATGTGGGCCGCGCGCCGGCGCTCAGAGAAATGCCCATTCATCTTGACCTCGACTGGCGACAGGCGCAACTGGGACAACTGGCGCGGCTGCTGACGGGCTCCGATCCCGGATGGCGCGGCGACCTCACCGGCGAAGTGCACGTGGACGGCACCGCCAACGCGGCGCAGGTGCGCACGCGGCTCGAGGCCACACGCGTGCATCGCGCGGAGTTTGCGCCCGCCGAGCCCATGGACTTCGACGCCAACTGCGGCTTTGTGTACCACTACTCGCGGCGCTCTCTCGAAGATCTGGTGTGCGATTCCCCACTGGGCGACGGGCACATCCGCGTCACCGGCGCCATGCCGCACGAGAGCCGGCCACCGCAGCTTTCCTTCGAGCTCGATCGCGTGCCGGTAGCCGCCGGCCTCGATGCTCTGCGGACGCTGCGCAGCGACGTGCCGGAGGACCTGGACGCCAGTGGCACGGTGAGCGGTCAGATTGCTTTTTCGCCTGAGGACGAACCAGTTCAAAATCCGGCGGCCCACGCGCGGACGCGCAAAGGGGCGCAGCCGCCGCAAGCGCCGGGCCCGCTGACCGGAGCCCTGACGGTGAACGATTTTGCGCTGAGCGGCGCTGGATTGAACAGCCCCGTTCAGATTCCGAAGCTCGTGCTCGAGCCGGTAAACGGATCCGCAGAGGCGAAGGAAAATTACGCCGAAACTCGAGAAGCGCTCGCGGGAAGGGTCACGCTGCCGGCTGGAGGCACGGCGCCACTCACGGCCGAATTCCGTCTGGCGCCACAGGGCTATGAAGTCACACTGCGCGGGCAGGCCAACCTGCAGCGGGCGCGGGAGCTCTTTCGCGCAGCAGGTGTTGCCGGCTCTTCGGGACTGGATGCGTTGGCCGGCGAGCCGCTGGCGGTGGATTTGCACTTGGAAGGCGCGTGGCTGCCCGCGGAGACGGCTGGAACTGAGACTGCCGCCGTAGGAGACGGAGCCGCGGCGCCCGTGACCGATGGCGCCCTGCTCGATGGCCTGAGCGGGACAGTGACCGTACACGACGTAAACTGGAAAGCCGGGTTCCTGGCGCACGACGCGGTGATCGACGAAGCTACGCTGCGCCTGGGCAATGGCATCTTCCGATGGGACCCGATCGCATTTGCGTACGGGCCGGTGAAAGGATCGGCGACCCTGACGCTTCCAGTGAGCTGCGCGGAGCCGGACGGCTGCCCGCCGCAATTCGAAATGCATTTCGGCAACCTGGACGCGGCCACGCTGGAAACAGCGATCCTGGGTGTGAAGCAACAGGGCACCCTGCTCTCCGATTTGATCGAGAAACTGCATCCGGAGTCGGCGCCGCCGTGGCCGCAGCTTGAGGGCAGCGTGAGTGCGGATTCGCTAACGCTGGGACCGGTGACGCTCAAGCAGCCGCAAGCTGAGTTGAAGATTCGGGAGACGGGCGCGGACATCACCCGGTTGCAAGCCGGCCTGCTGGGCGGCAAGCTCGAGGCAACGGGCAGCTTCGACCGCGCCGCGAGCGAAGAAGACAAGCCGGCCTACGTGCTCGATTGCGAGCTCACCGGGGCGAATGCGCAGGCGGTGGGACGGTTGCTCGGCGAGACGTGGTCGGGCGGCACACTGAAAGCGCAGAGCCAAGTGAAGCTTGCCGGCTACACCGACGGCGATCTCGCGAGCTCAGCCACAGGCAAGGTGCACTTCGAGTGGCGGCGCGGAGCGGTGATGGTGAAGAGCGGTGCGGGCCCGGAGCCGGCGGACGCGCCGCCGGCACTCAGGCATTTCGATCTGTGGACCGTGAACGCGGCCATCGCTGATGGAGCGATCACGCTGGGTGAAAACAAGGTGGAATCCGGTGAGCACAGCCAGGCGATCCACGGCGCAGTCAGGTTCGGCCGTCCGCCGGAAGTGACTTTGTCCGCAGGCAACTGGACACTCGCGCAGACGGCGCCTCCAGCGGCCGCGGCGAGCGGAGAACAGCGAGCATCGGAAAAGGATGCGGCGGGCAAGAACGCGGATTCGCCGCACCCGCACCGTTGAGGCCATGAAACCACTTCCTGTTTCTGTGCGCTGCCAGGGCGTCCTCTTCGACATGGACGGCATTCTGATCTCATCGCTCGGCTCGGTAGAGCGGAGCTGGGCGGTGTGGGCCAAGATGCGTGGAATGGAACCCGAAGTGGCGCTGCGCGTGGCCCATGGAAGACGGGCCATCGAGACCGTGGCGCGGCTGCGGCCTGACCTGGACAGCGAGGCGGAACTGAAGGTGATTGAGGAGTTGGAAGTGGCCGACAACGAGGGACTGACGGTTCTGCCCGGCGTCCTGAACTTGCTGGCGGCGTTGCCCCGGGAGCGATGGACGGTGGTCACCAGCGCGACCGAGCGGCTGACGCGCGTGCGCCTGGCCGCCGGCGGGGTTCCCGTGCCGCAGCGGCTGGTAACGGCCAACCACGTGACCCGAGGCAAGCCACACCCGGAGCCTTTCCTGGCCGGCGCAGCCCTCCTGGGCGTGCCGCCGGAGGCCTGTGTGGTGTTCGAGGATTCGCCTTCGGGCGCGCAGGCGGGACGCGCGGCGGGATGCACGGTGATCGCCACCACGTTTTCGCATCCGGCAAAAGCGCTCGGCGCCGCGCATTACCTGGTGCGGGATTTGACGGACGTCTCCATTGAGGTGCAAAAAGACGGATTGATCCTCGGCTTGAACCTTCTGCGAGGCGCCAGTTCCGTCAACCCCTGATCCCTGACCCCTGTTCCCTCGCTCCCTCGTTCCCTGCCCTACTCGTCGGCTTCAATGCGCCGGCCATGCAGGTCCTGAAGCGGACGCGTATTCATGCGGAAGAGATCGGTGAAGGTGCGGAGCTGCTCGCGGCTGATGCTGATGTTGTTCTCGAAAACGAACCATAGGACACCTTCGGCGCACGGAGGTGTGAGCTCGGAACCGGTGTAGGTCCAGTAGCTGCGGTCGGCGGGAAGAAACGCGCCGGGATCGATCATGTCTTCGACCTTCGAGCGCGCACCGGCGGTGGTGGGCAGGTGCTGCCAGAGCGTGGCCAGCACGGCGTTGGGATTGCCGCGGTCTTCACTCAGGCGCACGGCGACGATGGCGAATCGGCCGTCCTGGCTTTGGTGGATGAGGTCGACCTCCATATCGGTGAGTCTGCCTCGGACGGCGTGCTCGCTGGGATGGTGGAACTCATAGCGAAGCAGGTTGTAGCGCACGCCGCCGGCAACGATGTAGCTGCCGGGGTCGACCCGCACCACGATGCCGCGGCCGGTGTTCTCGAGCGTCTCCGGTCCCCCAATGTAGTGGAACTCGATGGGCCGAAGCGCGGAGTTGAGACGGGCGCCGCGAATATCCACGGGCGACTGTTCGTGGCCGCGCGAGCAGGCCTGGTAAGCGGGGTCGAGCTTGCCCCACACGAGTGGGCCGGTATGGCCCTCATAGTTCCAGTAGGCCCCTTGGTTCGGATTTTGGGCGGCCGCGCAGAGACCGGAAAACCCGAGCATAAGCAACGCGAGAGCAAAAGGACGCATGGATTTCTCCGCGATGAGATATTCCTTAAAGAATCCGCAGAAGATTCTAAGCCATGGACGCAGGCGGGCGCGCAAGGTCGCATATCTTCGCCGGCTCTCGCCCCTCGGAGACCGCGGGCTCCCACTCATCGGCCGCGGGAGACCGTGAAAGGACGGGGCACGGATCAAGATCCTCAGCCTTGCGGCGGCGGGACGTGCGCGATATAGAAGCCGAAGAGCACCAGCAGACCAGCCATAAGCCCGACGGCAA
>JASHTS010000238.1 GCA_030040425.1 Acidobacteriaceae bacterium
CCCCCGCACCCTGATACACGCCCGCCATTACTGGTCCCGCGGGCGGCTTGCTCGAGTCGGTCACCGAGGGAAGAATCGACGTAACCAATTGGCTGAAGCCGCCCAGCAGGGCATTGCCGGTGCAGCTTGCCGGCAGGCGGCCGGCGGCGATGCAGCGATTCAGCTGCCGCTCTGCCGGGTCCTTGGGCTGCAGCGCCCGCACCACATCCGCACGGGTTGGCATGGGCGGACTGGCCTCAGCCTTCTTGAAGGCGGCAGCTTGAGCGTCCTGCTGCCGCTGCTGCGCGTTGGTTGCTGCGGATTTCTGCTGCGCGGTGGGCTGCTGGCAGGTCGGCAGCAGCTTTTTCAGGTTGCCGCGCGTTTCATACGTGTACTCCGGAAAGCCGTTGGGCCGCATGTGATCTGGATGCGCCACCATGCAGGTCGAGCTGTCGGAGAGGTCACGCATATTGCAACTGTCGATGTGCAGCCGCTCGCCATTGCACACATAGGTCAGGCCGGGCACAATGGCCGCATCTTGAGCTCGTGCCGGTGAGCGCACCACGCAGCAGGAGGATAGAAGACTGAGCACCCAAATCGAAGATTTCACGTTCGCATCTCCATTCAAGCCGCAAATGGCCGTCATCAAGAGGCGCCGAGCCGTCAGAAGTTGTGCCGGCTACCGTGGGGGAACAGGGAGGACTCGATCGTAGACCCAAACCGCCTTGGCACGCAAGAAAAACTCCGGCGGGGCGGACCGGGGTTCATTCGCTGCTCCCGTGTTTCATGGAACCCTGTTTCTGAGCGCCTCTACCCCCTTGCTTGAGGGACGGCGGCAAGCGGCAACTCAGCGATTTCGCGTTCGCCGATACCGGCAGAGGACCGAGGGACTGAGGCACGTCTCCCGATACCTGTCTTCCGTTTATCTCGAAAGCCGTTCTCGATGAGCGCTTTGCCCTGTTTTCGCGGGCTGGCCGAAGAGCACGAAAATTTTCGCGCAAGTTTCTTCCCATAGAAGTTCGAGTGGTGTATGATTGCCTCCCATAGGAGTTCGAGTGGAGAGACCCATGGGCAATAAGAACCAGCCCGGCAGCGAGATGCTGAAGGGTACGCTGGACATGATGATCCTGCGCACGCTGGTGGGTGGAGACGCGCACGGGCACACCATCGCGAAAGTCATTGAGCGCACCTCCGAAGACGTGCTCGAAGTGGAACAGGGCTCGCTGTATCCGGCTCTGCATCGTCTGGAGGATCGGGGCTGGGTGGCTTCTTCCTGGGGCCCCAGCGAAAACAATCGCAAGGCCAAGTTCTACCGCCTCACGGCAGCAGGCCGGAAACGACTGGTGCGCGAGACCAGCCGCTGGCGCCAGATGACGCGCGCCATCGGCCTTGTCATGGGTGAAGAAGGCGGTGCGCAATGACCTGGATGCGATTCCTTCGCCGTAAGCGATCCGATGTCGAGTTGCAGGACGAGATCGAGGCTTTTCTGGTCGAGGAGACCGCCGACAACCAGGCGCGCGGGATGCCGCCCGACGAGGCCCGGCGTCAAGCGCACCTGAAGCTGGGCAACCGGCAGAAGGTGCGCGAGTCGCTGTGGGCGCAGAACTCTCCCCAGCCGTTCACCGCGATGGGACGAGACTTCAAATATGCTTTACGCACGCTGTGCCGGACGCCGGGCTTCTCGATCGTTGCGATGGGGGTGATGGCTTTTTGCATCGGTGCGGCAACTTCTCTCTTTACGATAGTGCGCTCGGTTTTGCTAAAGCCGCTTCCTTTCCGCGACCCCGCCCGGCTGGTGATGCTCTACGAGCGCCATCGAGAGGCGAACACACCTGATTCCAGCTACATCCCGGTTTCGCCTGCGGACTTTTACGACTGGCGCTCGATGACCCAGGGCTTTCAAGATATGGCCATCTTCGGTTACGCCGGGTACAGTCTGACGGGCGAACGAGGCGAACTGCCCGAAGCGGTGCGCGCGGCAGCGGGCTCATGGAATTTGTTTCCGCTCCTGGGAGTGCAGCCGGCATTGGGCCGGGCATTTACCGAGTCGGAAGATCGGCCCGGCAGCACTGTGGTGATGCTCACCTGGACCGTGTTTGAGAGACGGTTCAGCAGCGACGCGACGATTGTGGGCCGCCAGGTTCACCTCGACGGCAGACCCTTCACGGTGGTTGGCGTGTTGCCTGCGTGGTTCACCTATCCCGATGCCGGCATCCAGTTGTGGGTTCCCTATCAAGCGCCCGCAACGCCGGAGTTCCTTGAGCATCACGACTGGCACCAGAGCCAGGTGGTAGCGCGGCTGCGCCCCGGCGTGAGCCTTGCGAGCGCATTGGCACAAGTCCGTGCAGTACAGTACCTGCTTCATTTGCAATACCCAGACGATCCCGTGAACGACGATGTTGTCTGGCGTTCTTTGAATGAGGATCTGGCCGGGAACGTGAAAAAGCCGTTGAATCTAATGCTGTGCGCAGTCTGCTCCATGCTGCTGATTGGCTGTTTGAACGTCTCGAATCTGCTGGTGGCGCGGGGCGCCTCACGGCAGAAGGAGGTAGCCATTCGCAGCGCTCTCGGAGCGCAGCGCGGCACCTTGATTCGTGAGCAGTTGACCGAAAGCGGAGTCATCTGTGCGATCGGCGGCCTGGGTGGCATTCTGCTGTCGGTGTTTGCCGTGAAGTTCCTGGCCCGCGCGTGGAAAGACCTGCCCACTGCGCAGAGCATTCACCTCGATGGTACTGTGATCGCGTTTGCATGTGCTCTGATGTGCGCAGCGGCCTTGATTGCCGGATTGCTGCCCGCGCTTTCGACCACGGGAAAGACCATGCTGAAAACCCTGCAGACTTCCGCGCGGCCTGGAGCCGGAAGCCTTGCACGGACGGCACTGCGCAAGTCGCTCCTTACTGTGGAGATTGGAATCACGGTGGTCCTGCTGGTGGCGGCTGGATTGTTGCTCAAGAGCTTTCTTCGGCTGCGCTCTGCCGATGTGGGTTGCGTGCCCGGGAACACGCTCACGCTGCAGTACAGCCTGCCCGAGAAGAAATACAACACGCCGGAGAAGGTGAACGCATTCAACGAAGCCTTGCTGGAGCGGATCAGAACCATGCCCGGAGTTCGCTCCGCGGCATTGGGAAACACTCTTCCCGGAGCCGGATATCCAGGGGACATGGTGTTCACGGTGAAGGAGCACGCTCCGCTGAAGACGGGCCAAGACACGCCCAGCGCCATGGTTTGCCAGGCTGATCCGGGCTATTTCAGCGCCCTTGGGATTCCGCTTGTGCAGGGACGGTTCTTTGCCAGTGACGAACGCGGCGCTCTGTCGTACAAGGTGATTGTGAACCGCCAA
>JASHTS010000239.1 GCA_030040425.1 Acidobacteriaceae bacterium
CATCCGAAGTCAGGAGAAGCAATGGCACGTTATACGGGAGCAGTTTGCCGCCTTTGCCGGCGCGAAGGCACCAAGCTCTTTTTGAAGGGCACCAAGTGCACGTCAGACCGGTGTCCGATCGAGAAGCGCAACTTTCCACCGGGTCAGCACGGCAAAGACCGCAAGGCCAAGATTGTGGGCTACGGCCTGCAACTGCATGAGAAGCAGAAGGCCAAGCGCATGTACTTCACGCTCGAAGGCCAGTTCCGCGAATATTACGAGAAGGCGAGCCGGTCGACGGGTGTGACAGGCGAGTTGCTGATCCAGCAACTGGAGCGGCGGCTGGACAACGTTGCGTACCGGCTGGGCTTTGCCATCTCGCGGCGCCAGGCGCGGCAGGTGGTGCGGCACGGGCACGTGACGGTGAACGGGCGCAAGGTGAACATTCCGTCATACCAGGTAAACGCGGGCGACGAGATTGCGATTCGCGACAGCGCCAAGAAGCTGGTGATCGTGGAGCAGGCCGCGCAGTATGCCGCGCAAAATCCGGTTCCGGCGTGGCTGGAGGCGAATTTCGAGAACCTTTCGGGCCGCGTGCTGGCGCTGCCCAAACGCAAGGACGTGAATCTGCCCATCAACGAGCAGTTGATTGTGGAGCTGTACAGCAAGTAAGTCGTCAGTGACCAGTGGTCAGTGATCAGTTGGATTTTGCTGTTTTGAGCGGAATCGGATTGAGCCCGGATCAATGGTCATTGGGACCCGGATTCAACAGTAATCAGCTGCCTGGATCAGGCGATTGTGCTTGCACGAGCACGAAAGACTGATCACCGAACACTGATGACTGACCACTCAAAAAAAGGAGAACTTGCGCGGCCGCCGCAAAATGCATCGCGACGCACATGCCGCGCGGGAAACGAGAGACGACTATGTTGTGGAGAGGATTTCAAAGACCGAAGCGGCTGGCGGTTGACGCCGAGTCGCTTACCGACACCTACGGCAAGTTCAGCGCCCAGCCCTTTGAGCGTGGGTTTGGCACAACCATCGGCAACGCGCTGCGGCGCACGCTGCTGAGCTCGATTGAGGGCGCGGCGGTGACGGCGATCCGCATCGAGGGCGTGCTGCACGAGTTCCAGTCGATCACCGGCGTGGTCGAAGACGCGACCGACATCATTCTCAACCTGAAACAGGTTCCTTTCAAGCTGCAGGGCGAAGGGCCCAAGGCGCTCTATCTGCGCGCCGACCAGCCCGGCGTGGTGACCAGCGGCATGATCGAAGCCGACGGCGACGTGGAGATCCTGGACAAGAACGTTTACCTGGCCACGCTCTCCGAAGGCGGCAAGCTGGATATGGAGATGCGCCTGAAGCGCGGGCGCGGCTACGTGAGCGCCGACAAGAATTTCGACGCCGACCTGGGACTGGGCTTTATTCCCGTCGATTCCGTGCATTCGCCGGTGCGGCGCGTGAATTACGTGGTGGACGCTGCGCGCCTGGGGCAGATCACCGACTACGACAAGCTGTCGCTCGAAGTGTGGACCAACGGGGCCGTTCTGCCCGCCGATGCCGTGGGCCTGGCGGCCAAGCTGCTCAAGGACCACATGAACATCTTCATCAACTTCGAGGAGGAGATCGAAGCCGAAGCGCGCGGCGAGGAAGGCCGCATCCTGCTGCGCAACGACAATCTCAACCGCAGCGTGGAAGAGCTGGAGCTTTCGGTGCGCAGCTACAACTGCCTGAAGAACGCCAACATTCAGACCATCGGCGAGCTGGTGCAGAAGACCGAAGCGGAGATGCTGAAGACGAAGAACTTCGGCCGCAAGAGCCTGAACGAGATCAAGGAAATCCTGGCGCAGATGGGTTTGTCGCTGGGGATGAAGATCGACGAGCAGGGCAATGCGGTTCCGGGGCCGACGAGCATTCCGCCGGCCACGGCGCTGGCGGCGAGCTATGGCCGCTACGACGAAGAGGACGAGCCGCTGGACTCGGTGGATCTGCAGTTGCCGACGGAGACGGAGAATTTTTAAAAGCAGGGATCAGGGATCAGGGCTCAGGGATCAGAGTAATCGGATTCCGGCGCACTGACCGCTGATCTCTGACCCCTGAACCCCGAAAGAGAGTAGTAACATGCGCCATCGCAATGCAGGATTCAAGCTCGGACGCAACACCAGTCATCGGCGCGCGCTTTTGCGCAACCTGGCCACGTCCGTCATTCAGGAAGACCGCGTGGAGACCACCGTGGCCAAGGCCAAGGCGGTGCGTCCGCATATCGAAAAGATGATCACGCTGGGCAAGCGCGGCGACTTGCACGCGCGCCGGCAGGCGCTCAGCTTCCTCCAGACCGACCGTGCGGTGACGCGGCTGTTCGACGAAGTGGCGAAACGGTACCATGATCGCAACGGCGGCTACCTGCGCATCATCCGCACCGGCTTTCAGCAAGGTGACGGCGCGGACAAGGCGTTCATCGAGTTGCTGGGCGCCGAAAAGCAGCTCGAGGTGAAGCGCCAGAAGCGCGCCGACCTCAAGGCCAAGAAGCGGAAAGAGCTCGAGGAGCAGCTCGAGGCGGCGAAGAAAGAGGAAGAGAAGACCGAAGGCGGAAGCGAGGGCGGCGAAGAGGCGGCGTAAGCGCTTCTCCATTCCGGGCCGGCTCAGCTTTAAAGCAAAACAATGGGCATTCGCTGCGGCGGATGCCCGTTTTCTTTGCAGGCCGGGAGTGGGGAACTCGCCCTCAGGGGCTGAAGAGCGCGCTCAGCCGGCTGTGCGATCGGCGCCGAACCAGACCGTGGATTCGAGCACAATGACGCCGATGCCGAGGAGAACCGGCAGACACGCACTGAGCCAGAGCTTCAGCCTGCGCGGGCTACTCGACGTGGTAGTTGGGCGCTTCGCGGGTAATGATGACGTCGTGGACGTGGCTTTCGCGCAGGCCGGCGTTGGAGATGCGCACGAACTGCGCCTTCTCCTGCAATTCTTTGATGGTGCCGCAGCCGAGATACCCCATGCCGGAGCGCAGGCCGCCGACGAGCTGATAGACCATGGACTCGAGCGGTCCGCGATAGGGCACGCGCCCCTCAATGCCCTCGGGAACGTATTTGGCGAGCCGGTTCTGCGCGGCGCGCTCGCGCTGCACCACGCCTTCGGCGGAGGTCTCCATGTCAGCGAGATCGGCGCTGGCCTGAAAATAGCGCTCGCCCGAACCCTGGCTCATGGCGGAGAGCGAACCCATGCCGCGGTAGGTCTTGAAGCTGCGGCCCTGATAGAGGATGGTCTCGCCGGGGCTTTCATCGACGCCGGCGAAGAGCGAGCCGATCATCACGCTGCTGGCGCCGGCGGCGATGGCCTTGGTGATCTCGCCCGAGTACTTGATGCCGCCGTCGGCGATGACGGGGATGCCGTGCTTGCGCGCGGCGCGAAAGGCCTCGGCGATGGCGGTGATCTGCGGCATGCCGGCGCCGGTGACCATGCGCGTGGTGCAGATGGAACCGGGGCCGATGCCAACCTTGATCGAGTCGGCGCCTGCATCGATGAGCGCCAGCGCGCCGTCGTGAGTGGCCACATTGCCGGCGAGCAGCGCCACGGAGGGGAAGCGCTTCTTGACTTCGCGAACGGCCTCGAGCACGCGCGAGGAGTGGCCGTGGGCCGAATCGACGGCGAGCACGTCGGCGCGGGCGCGGACCAGCTCGGCGGCGCGCTCCAAAAAATCGCCGGTGGCGCCGATGGCTCCGCCTACGCGCAGGCGGCCCTGGTCATCTTTGCTGGCATTGGGATATTTGAGCTTTTTCTGGATGTCCTTGACGGTGATGAGGCCTTTGAGCTCGTACTCGCCGTTGACCACGAGCAGCTTTTCCACGCGATGCTTGTGCAGGATGGTCTCCGCTTCTTCGAGCGTGGTGCCCACGGG
>JASHTS010000240.1 GCA_030040425.1 Acidobacteriaceae bacterium
CGTCGATGGACTTTGACCAGGTGTAGGACACCGCGTAGGAGAGACCGTTGGTGAACCTTCTATCCAGGGAAGCCTGCAGCGCGTTGTAATTGCCGCGGCCTGTGCTGCGATCGTAGAACGTCGGTTCAATGTTGGGAAACAGAGAGTTTGTATAACCAAGGGGTGAGCCGTCGGGGGCGAAGTTCTGCGTGTTAGAGGCTGATGGCGCAATCGCGCTATTGTAAATGCCGCCAACGTCAAGCCGGTGCGTGCTAGAGCCTACATAATTTACCGTCACAGTGGTCGACGAGCTAATCAGCTTCTCCACGCCAAAGCTCCACTGTTCCGAATAAGGATCCTTCATTCTCGGGTCGTATTCAAATCCTTGCTGAGAAAATGGAGTGGGCGCCGGAACGAAAGTGCCGCTGCCGCTGCTTGCGAGTGGGTTCTGAGAAGTAACCGTCGGGGTCGGTGAGCTTGCAGTCGGCACGTTTAAGTTAGTGGGTTCCTGTTGACCGATGTCGGGCCACAGTCCGTCGATATTTTGCGCCAATTGCAATACCCCCGCCCAATTGTCATAGACGATGCCGGCAGCCCCATGAACAACGAGGTTGTCTCTCACCCTTAAAGCGAAACCGAGGTGGGGGCCGACATTGGTGGGTGTGTTATGCATGATCTTATCGTTTGGAGATACGACGACGTTCGCCGGAAGGCCGGTTCCGGGAATGCAGGGCGCAATGCCGATCGCGCTGCAGAGAGGAGGGAGCATCTGAACGATGTAGTTGCCGGTGTTGAAATCGATGTCGCCCGTCTCCGGCCCGCCATTCACGCCAATTTGCTTCGCGGTTCCCACGGGTGGGAAAAGCGTGAGATCGTAGCGAAGCCCCAAATTGAGCGTCAACCTGCTCGTGGCCCTCCAGGAATCCTGCAGAAATTCGCTCATTTCACCGCCAGGACGCGTTTCCGTAACGATGTTGCGCCGGTCTGCACCCTCTGGAACGTTGAGAAGGAAGGAGGCAAGTGCGTCGCCGGGTTGGGCCGAATTTTCAGGATTTCCAGTTTGCTCCGCTGCGTAATCGATGTTATCGGTTGTGATCGGACTGTAAAATTTGTTGGTGATGAATCCCCCGCCTATGAAGATCGTTTGGTTTCCAAATGTCTTCGTCAAAACGCCGCTGTATTGGTTGGCGTTGGGAACATCGGGATGCAGCGCGTAGTTTTCGCCTGGTGAGGCATATGAGGCGCTGCCACCCACCCCCCCGCCAGCGATATCCAACCCAGGAAGGAAGTTTCTTCCCGGCGCCGCCACGAAGTTGCCGACAAACGATGGCGAGAACCCAATCTGGCTAATGATATTTTGTGTGCTCTTGGTAAATTCCAGTATCGCATTATCTCCTACGGTGGTTCTGCCGAATTGAACCTGCAGAACGAGGCTAGGACTGAACTCATGTACGTAGCTCCCGCCGTAGTTCCCGTTGGGAACGACAACGGAATTGATAAGTCCCGGAACACCGCCGGATTCACTTAATACGCTCGTGTCACGGCTATAGCGGAACCATGCCGAGTCGTTCCGGCCGATCTTCTGGTCAATCCGGACCGTCCACTGGTTGATGGTCTGCGTCGTGGGGGTTGAGTCCGTCGCATCATCTCCGGCTGCATCGAGTACAGGCCCGGCCGCAGGGTAGACGAATTTTGCCCAGGCCACCATGTTGGGATCCGGGGTAATCTGGTTGTTCAAATATGGCTGACGGGTGAACTCGCCGGAATGGCTTGGATCCGGTGCGGTAGTGAACGGGTTGTAGATCTGCGTCGGCCAGTCGCTCTCATCTCCCGCGAGCTGCGCAGCAGTGGGAACTCTTATAAAGTTAGCCTCGGTCTGTGAAAAACGGAATCCCTGATATCCCCCGAAGAAGAATGTGTTATTTCTGCCGTTGTATAGCTTCGGCAGCCAAACCGGACCTCCAACGACTCCGCCGAATTCGTTTTGGGTAAATGAGGGAGCGCTCGCAGCACTCGTGAAAGCCTGAATGGCATCCATGCCTGCATTGCGGAAATACTCGAACGCCGAACCGTGAAAGTCGTTGGTACCGGATTTTGTGACCACATTGACGACACCGCCCAGTACCGCCCCGTATTCCGCGCTGTCGGCGTGGGACACGATCTTGAATTCCTGTATCGCATCGATGATGGGCGGGACGGCATACACGCTGTGGAAGGCGCCGAAGTTGCTCAGGCCATCCGTGAAGAAGTAATCGCTTCGGTTACCCTGCCCGTTGACGGAGGGAATTACGGAATTCTGGCCGACCGGCTCCGGTGTTGCATAACTGCCTTGTCCGGGACCGCCCTGCCCGTTATTTATGACAGACACGCCCGGGGTCAAGGCAAGAAGCTGGGTAAAATCGCGCCCGTTCAGCGGGAGATCGTTCACCTGTTGCGTCCCGACGACGGTGCCGAGATTGGCGCTTGTCGCCTGAAGCTGCGGCGTAGCACCCTCCACTGTCACCACGGTGCTTGGGGAGCCAACGGTCAGCGCAAAGTCGATCGTCGCCGCCTGTCCGACCGTCAGTGTGAACTCAGGAACCTGCTGCTCCGCGAAGCCTGGAGCTGACGCTCGCACCGTGTATCTTCCTGGAGTGATACCCGGGAACAGATAAGCACCCACATCATTGGCTGTAGTCGTGTTCTCGACACCTGTCGCCACATTCTTCAGCACCACCTTGGTATTGGGAACCACGGCGCCACTAGCATCTCGGATTGCTCCGCTGAGGGAGGCCGTCGATAGCTGGGCACGCCCTGTTCCGGAAAGAAATAAGGCGCCTAGCAGGAAACACGCTTGCCACAGGGAAAACAGTTTCCAGGTCCTCCACCGCTCAAGCGAAACGCTGAAATCTGTCACACTGGCACTCCGACAAGTTTCGTGCATTACTTCCTCCTCCGGAGAAACTTTGATCCTCGATCGCTCGATGAATTGCCACTGCCTACCGGCTCGCGGCAGAGCATATGGGAGAATCGGCCCATGCGTGTTCAAGCGCTCAAAAGATGAAAAAATCCCGCAATCTTCTGTTCTTGCCAATCTGGCGCGATAGTAGTCGCAAGCGTTGCGATTTGTCAATCATAAAAAATGATCTATTCGCCATATAACACTCACAAATTGTGGAAACTTGAAACGAGAATTTGAACCCATCCAGGTACGATCCGCCTTCCCGGCTAACCGATTTCGGACAGGATGTGAGCAGTCACTCAGGACTAATTCCCCTCTAAGCGCTCAAAACTCGCCGCTAAAGAACAAGCTGGGCCATCCGACTGGAAAGCCCGGCCTGGTTCGTTCAAGTTGGCGTGGCCGTCTCGGTCCGGTTTCACCTTGCTTTTGCGAATTAGTAATATTTCTGCACCCTGGCGGCAAGGTGAATTACGGTGCGCTCGCTCCATTTCGCCGTATCTGCTTTGATTTACGATCACTTAGAAGCCAATACTCAGGGTCGATGAAGCCATTTGACCGGAGGTACTGTACCCCCTGACAAGCTGGACAATTGTGCTCGCCGATGTGTATAACCCGTTCGGTAGACGCAATGGCCCAGCGGCTAACCTCCGAATCACGACGCGACGAGGTCGAGCAAGCACTCGAGAGAGTCTTGGCAGGACACGCGTTTCGATCCAGCGCTCAATGCCAGGCTTTACTGCGTTACATCGTGGAGCATTCCCTGTCGCAGGAGAGCGAAATGCTCCGGGAGCGCATTATCGGGATCAAAGTGTTCGGGCGCGCTCCTGATTACGATGCCGGCAATGACCCAATTGTCCGCGCCCGCGCCGCGGAGGTTCGCAAACGGCTTGCTCAGCATTACATGCACGGCGAAGGAGCGGCCGAGGCGATACGCATCGAAATTCCGCCCGGATCGTATCGAGCCATTTTTGCTGCAATCGACAAAAGTGAAACGATTGAAAGCTTGATTCAGGCAGAACCCGAATCAGACGTACAAAGAAGTTTGAAGAGTTACCCAAGCGAAACGCAGGACGCTTTCGCGCACGGCGTCCGTAACGCAGAAGACGCCTCTCCGCCAGAAAGATTCGAACGGCGAAACGAAGACCGACGGCGAAAGACTCGGGAAAGCCTGACACCAAAATTGGCGGCGCTGGCTTCGGTAGTGGCGGTGATGGCGTGTGTGGGTTTTGTTGGGGTCTATTTCGCGACTGCCCATCGATTTTCGGGGCAACGAGATGCCCGGGGATTGCAGGAAGCGGTTCCCGCTTCCGATCCGGTCGGAGCCTTCTGGGCCCCATTCATCAAACAGGACCGATCTCCCATCATCGCTTACGCCGACGCGATGTTTCTGATCGACGGATCAGGGGATCTCTTTCGATTTCGGCACGGGGCCATTGATAATCGAGGTGCCTCGGTTGATCCGCATCTGGCACGGCAGTTTGCCGCAAATCCGGGCCTTGCGGAAAGCGCGGGCCCGCTCTTTTATGACAATGGCTACACGGGAACGGGCGACCTCCGTGCCATGGCCATGTTGATCAGTCAGCTTGCGCATCAGGGAGCATCTCCGCTCATTGAATCCAGCTACGACATTAGCACTGACGATTTGAAGCAGCATAATGTGATCCTGCTTGGGTCATCCGCTGAGAACCTTGCTGTCGCACAACTCGTTCCAACCGGCGACTTTCTGTTTGAAGGACCGACGTCGAGCCGTGATCCGTGGTCCAACCAGATTGTGAATACCCGGCCTCGGCCCGGAGAGCAATCGAAATATGCGACTGTGAGAGACCCGGTGACTCATGTCCTCCAGGAAGATTACGCCGTGGTTTCTTTTCAGCCGAGCGTCACTCCCGATCATCAAATTGCGATACTGGGCGGCATCGACACGACAGGGACCGAGGGAGCGGCCGAGATGGTCACTACAAAAGCAGGTATAGAAGAACTGACCGGCGCACTCTCCCAGGATCCCACCACACCCGAATTGAACAAGTCCCGCTCATTTCAAGCGCTAGTTCGCGTCGATGTTAAGAAGGGTTACCAGGTGCTCGGCGCGCGACTTGTGACACTCCATCCCTTCAGCGAACCGAAGCCCCCGGGCGACAAATAGATTTGTACCGAGTCGGGTGGGCAAGCTACGCCGGGTTTTCGAGGTGAGGAGCTGAGCGATCGCCGTTCGGCATGACTGCGGCCGGCAGTTCGCGCTGTGGTCTGCGCCAGTAGCGGAGAGCGTCTGCCGGGTAGCGCACAAATGTTGATTGCCTTTTCGTCTTCCAGAGGCCGGGCCGAGGGGAATCGCGCTTGCATCCACGTGAAGCGAAGCCTCAAAACACCAAATTCAATCACGCATGATGATCTTTATTGATTAATCGATCACAATGTGCGATCCTGCTGCCCAAGAAACTGCTCTAACGCCTCTTTTCGAAAGACCGAATGATGGCTCTTCCCAGTTAACACAATGCAGTGCGATTCCTCATTGAATCACCAGCCGTGGCTCTCAACCAGAAAACATCAACTTGAACCTGCAGTGAAGGGCTGCGCGGGAGAAAGAAGATGGCGTACAAACCGCTTTCGCCGGGGAGCATGAGCCGGCGCAGATTCTTAGGTACGACAACTCTTGCAGCACTCTCAGCAGGCATTGCCTCGACAAGAGGATTTGCCGACGGGTCGGAGCGGGGCGCCGATCCGGGGATAGCCCGGATCCCGACCCTCGACAAACTCGCGACCGAATGGCTGGAATGCAGCCAGTTGGCTCATATGCCCTCTCTGCATAACTTTCATGAGATGGCTGCCTGTGCACCTGACCTGGTGGGCGTGAACTTTCTTCCCGGCGGCCAGCTTTATGAGGACTCCGGTCCGCGCTGGTACATCTACAACACATTGCCGCTTTGCCGGCTGCTGATCGACGGCGGACAGTACCAGAGCTCGAGTTGCCTCTGGTCAGCGTATCAGGCACAGCGACGCGCCCAGGCCGGGGATCTGGAAGTGCTCTCTACCAACCGGCTCGTGATGGAGGACACGATCGTTCTTTGGCGGCTCAAGCTGACGAACACCGGATCGGCGGAGAAGAGTTTTCAGATTGACGTGGCCGTCGACGGCACGCTGAATCGCACGGCTGCCGGCCTTGAGATTGAAGCTGTAGCACTGTTGGATGAGGTGGTGGATCACTTTGCGGGAGGAGGTGCTCGTTTGCGAGTTGTAAGCCCCAACTCGTTCGGCGCGACGGACGCAAAGGAGAAGATGACCGCGACCTACCGCTTTCTGGATGTACCCGAGGCAAAGGCAACCGAGCCGGCGGCGCAATGGACCATGATCCTCGGGCCCGGGGAAAGCCGCGAAATCCGTTTCCTGATGTGCGCAACCGACGTGCACGGCCGCCGAAGCCCCGCAGCCGATCAGGCAACTTCCGCCGCTTGGTTTGAGGCACAATGGGATCGCGCGAAGAGAGTCTGGGAAGAGCGATGGACTGCCGCCTTCACGCCGGGCAACGAGTTCTTCTCAGGCAACGCTCCCGTCCTGATCACCGAGGACGGCGCAATTCACGAGATCTACTATCGCAGCGTGCTGACGCTACTGGTGCTGCTGCGCACCAATCTCTGGAGCAATCGCACTTTTATCACCAGCGGCGAGCGGGCCAAGGGGACGGTCTTTTACTGGGATACCTCGCTGTTCTCGACACTTTTTGCCATGCTGGAGCCGAAGCAGATGAAGGAGCAGCTCAAGCTGTTCCTACAGCAGGATCCTCATGCGAGTGCAGTCATCATCTTCAAGGAACAGCGGCCCCCCTCGCCGAAGAAGTTGATTGCGCCTCCTGGGTGGGACCTGCGCGGATACGCGGCCAACGATCTTTCGATCTTCCGGCTGACGTGGTCCTATCTCTGCGTGTCGCAGGATATGGATTTCCTGCAAGAGAAGATCGCCGATCAAACCGTGCTCGAACGCCTGCGCGTTCTGGCCACCGATTGGAAAAAGCTGCTGCGCGCGCCCGGGGATACTCTGGCCGATTATGGCGAGGCGCAAAACCTGCTGGAGTGCGTGCCGACCTATATCAATAAGGTGGCGTCATTTAACGCGGCCGATGTGTGGATGATGCGTGAGTTTGCCGGCCTCCTGGATGTGGTTGGCGCCCCGGATGAGGCGCGCGAAATGCGCGCCGAAGCCGATGCGATGGTCAAGGCCGTCATGACTTTGTACATTCCGGGAACGGGTACATGGGCAAGCCTTCACCGGGACGGAACCCGTGTGCAGGTGCGCCACTGCTACGACTTTGCCACGGTAGGCCGCTTCATGGCCGGAGATCTTCCCACCCGTGTGCGAGGAGAAATGGTCGGCTTCGTGGAGCGGGAGCTGTTGGAGGAAAAGTGGATGCGGGCGCAGTCCATACTCGACGTAGCCGCAACCCTCTCCGACCGTCCCGATCACGGGCCGATGGGGGCCTATGACGCATGGCCCGCGGTAACAGCGGACGCGATGTGCATCCTGGGTTACTGGGAGGAAGCGATTTCGTTTCTGCGGCGAACGCAGGCCGCGATCTATGAAGGCGTCTATGCGCAGGCGCACGAGTTCTACGGGCCCACCAGGACCCAGTACGATGCGCCGGTGCGGATTGCGCAACGGGAAGGCTGCATGCGCGAGTGCTCGGGCGGCGGCGCCTTCGCCGAATCGGTCATCGGCACTCTCTTTGGCTTTACCGCCAAGCCGGGAGGCAAACCCTCGCTGACGGACGCCCGGCAGCGGCGCGGATTCCGCGGAGAACTGCATTATGTGCGTTACGGAAGCCAGCTGCTGCGCATTCGATCCGGAGAGACAGGTGTCGATCTGGAGAATGAAGCGTGAGCTGGGCCCCCGATCAGCTTTCCTCTCTCCATCGCACGAGCATGGGCTTGGCTTGCTCCGAATTGGAGTAGAACTTAAACCTGGGTGACACTGATTCCGAGCTTCACGAAGGGTGTGATTGCTGTTGCAGAGGCGCCGGAATCGGTAATCAGTTGGTCAATTTCCTTAGCAGGACAAAGCAAATATTTGCTGACAGCGCCGAGTTTGCTGTGATCGGCAACCACTACCTTTAATTTGGTATGTTGCACAAGTTTGCGCAGGATTTCAGCCTCCGCAGAGTGAGTGCATGTCAATCCTTGCTTGGCGTCGATGCCATCCACGCCGATGAACATGATGTCTGAAAAGAGCATCTCCGCCGTTGTTGTTGCCAGCGGACCCACAAGGGTGAACCAGCTTCCCCGCAGATGCCCGCCGGTGACAATCACCTCGATATCTTTCCGGTTACTCAACTCCATGGCCACGTTCACTGTATTGGTAATGATGGTAATGTCGGTAAGGACCTTCAGGCAGCGCACAACCTCGGTCGTCGTTGTCCCTCCGCTCAAAGCCACGGTCTGCCCCGCGCTGACAAGACTCGCCGCGGCGAGCGCAATCCGGCGCTTCTCTTCGGCGAAGCTGCTCACTCTGTCCTGGAAAGAACTGTCGTGTCGAAACGGTTCGTAGAACAACGGCCCGATCGGCACAGCTCCGCCGCGAGTTCGCCTCAGCAGCGACCGGCCTTCAAGGTCTTCGAGGTCGCGACGGATGGTCGCTATCGACGCGCCAAGCGCGGTGCAGAGGTCGTCAACAGCGACACCGCCGGTCTCCTGCAGACGGCGAAGAATGTATTCGTGGCGCGCGATGAGATTATCGGTCTTCGGAGGCATATGGTTAAGCGTAACAAAGCCGCATTTTTGGTCTGTGCCTTTACTATATCGCGCGAGTGATCGTATTATCACAACAAACGATCTTCTATGCAGATAAAATCACTAAAATCACGCTGATCACCGATATGCACGCATGAACGAGGCGAACCGAGAAGCTGTTCTGCTCTTGGGCCTATCTCGTGAAAGTTTTTGAATGGGAGAACTGTCGATGGGTAGGACGGCACAAGGCTTATTGATTCTCATCCTTGCAGGCGTAGCCAATGCCAGTTTTACCGCACCCATGAAGTTTGCCTACAAGTGGGCCTGGGAAAACATCTGGCTCGCCTGGACATTTTTTGCGCTCGTTCTGCTCCCGGTCATCGTGGCGCTTCTTACCATCCCCCATCTCGCCATGGTCTATAGCACGGCAACGCCGCGGATCCTGCTTGAGGTCTGCGAATTCGGCGCGGGTTGGGGGGTGGCCCAGGTACTTTTTGGCATTTCCGTCGATATCATTGGAATTGCGCTTACGTTCTCGATTGTTCTCGGCACATCCGCTGCCATAGGAACACTCATTCCTCTGGTTCTCTTGCACCGCGACCGGCTCCGGAGCGCTCAAGGATATATGGTGTTCGCTGCAGTAGCCATTGTACTGATTGGAGTCCTGGTTTGCGCAATGGCGGGGAGAATGCGGGAGAGAGCCCTTGCGAGCGATGCTGCGGCTCAAAAGAGGACTTCGCTGGGGCTGTCTCTTGCGCTTCTGTGCGGGCTCGGCGCGTCCTTCGTGAATTTCGGGGTCGCGTTTGGAAACCCGATTATCGAGGTTGCGCGCTCCTTTGGAGCTGACGCGTTAAATGCAACGAACGCGGTTTGGCTGCCTCTCATGCTCTCCGGCGCCATCCCGAATGTTCTGTATTGCGCATGGCTCCTCAAAAAGAATCGATCCGCGGTCCGGTATTGCCACGGAGGCTCTCATTGGGCATTGGCCTTCGTCATGGGGGCCTTCTGGTTTGGGAGCACGCTTCTGTATGGTCTGGCAGCTGTGAAGCTGGGTTCGTGGGGGCCGATTATCGGCTGGCCTCTCTTCATGTCGCTCATCGTAATCACCGCAAGCGTGTTGGGAATGCTCACTGGCGAGTGGACCAACGCGGGGTCGCGACCAATACGGATCCAATGGACAGGTGTCTTATTGCTTGTCCTTGCAGTCTTCATCCTTGCAGGTTCCAGCCGTTACTTGCAGTGATCGCACCCTCGAGTTCAGACGCTTCGCCGCCCTCTTGCGGAAACCTGCTGAAAAACGTGTTTGCACATGCCGGGAGGATCCCCGGGATCGCACGACGCCGGCGTCAGCAATACGATCGAATTGCGCAGTTGCAATCATTTATTATAATCGTATTTGACATTTACAATCGTTATATGCGAGCCTCAATCGAATAACGCGATGTCCGGATGTAGGAGAAAATTTCTATACCGGCAGTTGCGATAGGTACACGCCGCGTTCGGGTCCAATCGAGAGAACTGTCTTTCAGTTCGCACCTGGGATGGTTCGGTCCCTGAACCGCAGCCTGCAGTTGCGTGATGATCGTTCGCGAGAAATTGCTTGAACGGAGTTCCAAATCCCGATGCGTCGAGTAAGCAATTACGACAAGTTCCCGGTCGTTCGTGTAGAAGGGCACGAATTGGAATCTTGGAAAGGATGGCCTGCAATCCTGGAGCGGCTAAAGGCTTTCGCGGCCTCGAAGTCATGCACGATCGCCTTCGAGTGTTATCCGGGGGTATTTGAGAAAAACCTGATCAGCATTCTTTCAGAAGGTTTGCGTCCCCAGCGCCTGATCGCCACTTCGGACCTTCTCAAGAGCCCCTCCGAGATTGAGCTCATGGTATCGAGTGTGCTCGGGGATGACCCGGTGTTCGGCCGAATGAACTCGATAGAAATTGGCGACTTCTTCGAAAGCGCAAAGCTCGCGCATCTGCGCGAAGAGGTTCAAAGCTGGAAGCACGGCCTTTTGGCGATCGTCGGTGCCGGTGCGTCGCTGCTCTCGCCGGCGCCGGACTACCTCATCTACGCGGACCTGGCTCGTTGGGAGATCCAGCAGCGTCAACGCCAGAACTTGATCGGAAATCTGGGCGCCGACAATCTCGAGGAAAGCCCGGCGCTGAAATACAAACGTGCGTTTTTTGTAGATTGGCGTGCCGCCGACCACCTGAAGAAATCGCTTCTGCAAAAGATCGATTTCTGGCTCGACATGAACGGGGATATGCCGAAACTCGTGACCGGCGGTGCCGTGCGGGACGGGCTCAAACAGGTCGCCGGTCGCCCCTTTCGCGTGGTTCCCTATTTCGACCCGGGGCCGTGGGGTGGTCATTGGATGGAGGAGGTTTGCGACCTTCCCAAGGGAATGCCGAACTATGCCTGGTGTTTCGATTGCGTACCTGAGGAAAACAGTTTACTGCTCGCTTTCGGCGAAACCCGTATCGAAATCCCGGCCATGAACCTCACACTTCTCTATCCACTTGAGTTGCTGGGCGCCTCGGTGCTGTCCCGGTTCGGCGCCGAGTTCCCGATTCGCTTCGACTTCCTGGACACAATGGGCGGTGGGAACCTCTCGCTGCAAGTTCACCCGAAAACCCAGTTTATCCGCGAGCATTTCGGCATGCAGTACACGCAGGACGAGAGCTACTATCTGCTCGATGCCGCTGAGGATGGCAGCGTGTATCTGGGTCTACAGACTTCTATCGATCGAGAAGCGATGATTCAAAGGTTGAAAGCAGCTCACGATGACGGCGTGACTTTCAATGCCGAAAGGTACGTGAACCGCTTCCCGGCGAGAAAGCACGATCATTTCCTCATTCCGGCAGGTACAATCCACTGCTCGGGAAAAAACAGCATGGTTCTTGAGATAAGCGCAACCCCGTATATTTTCACCTTCAAATTGTGGGACTGGGGAAGACTCGGCCTGGATGGTCAGCCAAGGCCGATTCATCTTGACCACGGTCTGGCGAACATCGCTTGGAATCGAGACACGGAATGGGTGAGGAAAAATCTGATCAACCGGATTGAACCGTTAAGCGAAGGCCCCGGCTGGCGCGAGGAGCGCACGGGGCTGCACGAACTTGAGTTTATTGAAACGCGCAGGCACTGGTCTCGCAGTTCAACGCCGCACAACACGCAAGGGACTGTCAATGTTCTCAATCTCGTGGAGGGAGATGAGGTCGTCGTTGAAAGCCCGACGGGGGCGTTTGAACCCCTCGTTGTTCACTATGCTGAAACCTTCATCGTGCCTGCATCAGTCGGCCCATACTCAGTCTCTCCAGTGGGGCGATCGTTCAATAGGAGCTGCGGAACCATCAAGGCTTTTGTCCGTTCGCAGCCCCCGTCCCACGCCCGCTTCGCAGCGAATTGACTGTCGAGAATGTGGCGATAAGTTCTTTGTCAAAAAAGGTTCAAGGCTATCACGCTGACATCGGGATCTGGTGCGGCTGGGGGTATTTCGATCTCGATCCGGTCTTCGGTCTGCCGAAATGTGAGCGGCTTGCCATTGGCAAGCAGACGCGCCGACAGAACACGCCCACCGATACCGGCGAGCGTACACAAGGGAGGCGCCCAATCAAAGATGTGCACGTAGATGCTTTTCGGTCCGGCGGTCGTGCGCAGGCCGGCGACATTCTGTACCGGCCCATACGTGGTGCCGTAGATCGAATCGCCGTTTAGAGTGAGCCATGCGCCGATGGCCTTGAGCCGCTCCTGAAATTCCGGCTGGATCTGCCCATCCGGCTGCGGCCCCACGTTCAGCAGAAAGTTGCCGCCCCGGCTCGCCACTTCAACCAGGCTCCGTATCAGCGTGCGCACGGACTTGTAATCGTGGTCGTTTTTGTTGTAGGCCCAGGTGTTGTTAATGGTCATGCATGTCTCCCACAGTCGAAAATCCTCAGGTGCGGGGACCGTGGTTTTCAGGTTCTTCGAGACGCTGGGATCGACTCCCGTGATGCGCACACCTTTCGTGGGAATGGCCGTAGGGATGAACTGCTCCGGCGTCTCAAAGTCGCCATCGACACCCAGGCGATCATTCACGAGGGTTGCTGGCTGCAACTCGGCAATCATGCGCAGTACATGGGCGCCGTCGTACTTTTCCTGATTGTTCAGGCCGTCGAACCAGATGACCGCGACCGGTCCGTAGCGGGTGAGCAATTCGCGTAGCTGTAGTTGCATGTAGGCCAGATAGCCGGGCCACTCTGGCCGCTCGGGTTCTCCATGCCAGTTCTCGCTGGCGGGCTTGCTGGTATCGCGGAAGTCAGGATGATGCATATCCGGGGGAGAGTAATAAAAACCAATGGGCATCTCGTCTTGGTGGCATGCGCGGGCAAGCTGCGCCACAATGTCTTTACCGTAGGGGGTGTTGGTGATCTTGTAGTCGGTGTAGGCCGAGTCGAACATGCAGAAGCCGTCATGATGCTTGGTGGTGAAGACCATGTACTTCTGCCCGGCCTGCCGGGCCAGATCAACCCACGCATTTGGATCGAACCTGGTGGGGTTGAAGGTTTTCGGCAACGCGCGGTACTCCGCCTCCGCAATTCCGCCGGGTTTGGGCACCATGATCGGCCAGGAAGCTTCAACGCTGGCCTGCGAATAAGGGCCCCAATGAATGAACATGCCGAACTTCGCTTCCCGGTACCACTCCGTCCGGTCGGTCCCTGGGCTCTGAGCCCACTCAAAGCGGGAAGCAGCCAGCGCACAGGAAGCTGCGAGTGCGCCTTTCAAGACCGATCGGCGATTGACAGTTTGAGCGCTCATAACTCGTCCACAATAGGAACTGAGCATTGTCTATGTCAAGTGCGCCCTCCCACATTTACGGAAGAACAATAAGTATTTACGATCTTTCGATGCTGCTTGACTGTGGCTTCATGTCGGAAGTATGATCACTTCTTTCTCTCCATATGAGCGCTCAAAATGCCCTTCGCAATGCGATTGTCGAGTCCGGACTCATCAAGAGCCATCTCTCCGATCAGCTCCGTGCGGAGATTCTAGCTGGCACCCTGAAGCCGGAGGAGCGCATTGTGGAAGGAAAATGGGCGGCAAAGTTTGGTGTCGCGCAGGCTTCCATCCGCGAAGCCATCAATATCCTGGCGCAGGAAGGCTTTGTCACCAAGGCGCCCGGCCGCAGCGCGCGAGTCATTCACTTGAGTGAAACCGATGTGCGGCACATCTATGAGATGCGTGCGGCTCTGGAGAGTCTGGCCGCGCGGCTCGCTGCTCAATCTTCGCAGGACCTGAACATGCTGCAGGCGACGATGAATGCGATGCGCGACGCGGCCAGCAAAGGCGACCGCGAGGCTCTTATTGATTGCGATCTGCAGTATCACCTGACCCTCTGCGATCTTTCCTGCAATCCGTACCTGATTGAACACGCGCGCCGGATTCTGATTCCGCTCTTCGCCTTTGTGCGCATGCGCATCTCTGCCAGTGGCCAGTCTGCCTCCGTGTGGACCAAAGATCTGGAAGCACACCAGAAAGTTATCGATTTGATCCGCGAGGGCGAGGGAGAGGTTGCGGAGCAGTACGTAAAGCGGGCGATGGAGCGCTTTGCAAAGACCGCATATGCCTACTGGGAAAAACGGGAACAGCATGCCGGGTGAGCTGAGCGGCAAGGTCATACTTCTGACTGGTGGCGCAAATGGCATCGGGCGCGAATGCGCTTCAGCCTACGTGCGTGAGGGTGCCGCCGTGGCCGTGCTGGACACCGACGGTGACAAGGCAGCGCAGGCTGCCGCGGAACTGGGCTCGGACTGCATGGCGGTGCAGGCGGATGTTGGAGAAGGACCGGCGGTGGAGGCCGCAATCCACGCGGTGCTGACGCGTTACGAGAAGCTGCACGCGGTTCATAACAATGCCGGCACCGCGAGCCCCTCCAAGCCGCTGGATCAAACGACGGAGCACGAGTGGGACGAATTGATGCGCGTCAATGTGAAATCGCTTTTCTGGACAACGCGATTCGCCTTGAATGCTCTCACTGCCGGCAAAGGCTCGATACTGAACACCGCGAGCATGGTCGGCATGATCGGGCAGGATAATCATGCCGCGTATGTGGCCTCGAAGGGCGCCCTCATCGCGCTGACAAAGGCGATGGCCCTGGACTACGCACCGAGGGGAATCCGCGTGAACGCCATCTGCCCTGCCGGCGTATGGACGCCGATGCTCGAGCGGTGGTGCGCTGAGCAGCCCGAACCCGACCGCATTCGCCGATACCTCAACGGCATTCATCCCCTCGGGCCATGTCCCTATGGCGATGTGGTTGCAGACGCCGCAGTGTTTCTTCTTTCGGACCGAGCGCGGTTTATCACCGGCTGCATCCTGCCAGTGAGCGGCGGCGCCGAACTGGGCTACCGGCGCTGACGGGGAGATCGTATGCCCGGCTCCGTGATCCAATCCATCGAGGCGATCGACGCGCGCTTCCTGCTACCCGAAGGTGCGGGTAGCGACGCCCTGCACACGTCGCCGGTATACGCCATGTCCCTGACCCACCTGAAGACGGAAGGCCGGATGAATGGCGTAGGGCTGGCCCTCGCTCTCGGCGACGGCAATCGGCTGGTGTGCGAAGCCGTCCGCATGCTGGCGCGGCCGCTTGTGGGTCAGCCGATCGAAGCGATCATGGCAAATTTTGGCGAAGTGGCGCGCGGAATGGCCAATGATCCTGCCCTGCGATGGCTCGGACCGCACAAAGGAGTTGTGCATCTCGCACTGGCCTCGATTGCGAATGCCTGTTGGGACCTGTGGGCCAAGAGCCGCGGCGTACCGCTGTGGAGGCTCCTGCTCGATCTGGAGGATGAAGCGCTTCTGGCTGCGCTGGATCTGAGCTATCTGGAAGATGTTCTCCCTCATGCCGAAGCATTGGACTTGCTGCGCAAGGAAAGGCCCACTCGGCGAGAGCGCGAATCGATTCTGTGCACGGGCTATCCCAGTTATGACACCTCCATCGGGTGGATGGCCTACGACGACAGCAAGGTGCGTGAACTCGCGCTCGGCGCCAAGGACCGCGGATTTCGCGCCTTCAAGCTCAAAGTCGGCTCTGACAACGAGGATCGAGATCTTCGCCGTGCAACCCTGCTGCGCGAAATTGCAGGCGATTCAGGCATCCTGATGTTCGATGCCAACCAGCGATGGAACGCGGCCGAGGCCCTGCGCAAGTGTCGGGCCCTCGCGTCATTTCGACCTCTATGGATTGAGGAGCCAACGCACCCCGATGATATCTACGCGCATGTCGCTATCGCCGGGGTCATTGCGCCGGTTCATGTTGCTGCCGGGGAACACATCCCCAACAGGGTGATGTTCAAGAACTATTTCAGATATGGCGGCATGCATTTTGTTCAAGCGGATTGTACGCGGCTCGCCGGTATCAGCGAGTTTCTGGCTGTCAGCCTGATGGCAAAGAAGTTTCAACTGCCGATCGTGCCGCATGTCGGCGACATGGGCCAGATTCACCAGCACCTGGTTCTCTTCAATCGTGTGGCTCTCAACCACCAGGTGCATTTCCTTGAGCACATCCCGCACCTGCGAAAGCACTTCGTTTTCCCCGCGCAGATCAGTGAAGGCGTGTACAGACCACCGCAGGAGCCGGGCGCATCCACTGATATGCGGATCACGAACGAGGGCCGATAAATGGATGTTTTCATTCTACGAAGACTGCAACCGGCTGATAATCTCGATCCCCTCGCCTTCCGGGTTGTTGCGCGCCACGCAGGGCGCGTCAAAGAACATCACTGATCGAGACTCCTGCGTGTAGCTCGGCCAATGCGGTAGCCCGCTGTGGTTCGGATTCCCGGTACGCGCAAAATCGACCCAGGCCGTGCTCATTTGCTTTGATAGCACAAAGGCGGCGGGGTCGCCGGCACTGTAGTGATCGCAAATCTCGGCATTGTCAAAGGCGAACGAGATCTCGCATGCATGAAAAGTGCCCGGCCGATTATCCAGCACCGGGGTGCGCCAGGAATAGACGTAGGAATAGGCCGGCGCGGCGCCCAATGCGGCCTTTCTCGCAACCTGCGTGAATGCAGGGATGCGCCAGCGTGCAGTCGCGATCGTTGCATAGAGGCCGAACGGAGTTGCATCCGGATACTCCCGCTTGTACGCCGCGACGATATCCCCCGCATCGCTCCCATAGATCTCGTGCACCCGCCGGTTCATCTCCTCGATTGTCATGGAGGTTACTCCCGGATGGTCGACCCCGTTCACGCTCTCATGAAGATTCGTGCCCGTGATCAAGGGTACATCGGCTGAAATAGCCGGGGCTGCTGGATCGAAGGGATGGACTGGAAGAACGCGACCGTCCACCGTCGGTCCCCAGCCACTTTCGTCAAACGAATCACGACGAGCGGTCTTCGGCCTGGGCGTCTTTCGGATGGCCTCAGTTGCAGCGCCCGATAGTCGGTCCACGGGAATCTTCTGCAATTCTCGCACCTGCGACTTCTGCAATCCGAGTTCGGCCAACAGCATTCCGGCCACTTGTTGCGAATAATCTGGCGTTAGCGCCCGGATAAAGGGCCCGCTTTGAATAATTGCGCGATGGAAGAGTCCCTTTGCAACCGGCATGGCCATCAGGGCAGCCACTTTGCCGCCTCCGCCCGATTGGCCAAAGATAGTTACGTTGTTTGGATCGCCTCCAAATATCGAAATATGCGAGCGAACCCATTTGAGCACAGCCACCAAATCGAGCATTCCTATGTTGGCCGACAGAGCAAAGTCCTCGCCGCCGAGCGCTTCCAGATTCAGGTAACCGTACACGTTCAGTCGATGATTGTGATTCACGAGCACCACATCGTGATTGCGCGCCAGGCTCTCGCCTTCATAGGAAAGCAGATCGTGGCCGCTTCCTCCGGAGAAACCGCCTCCGTGCATATAGACCATCACTGGCCGTTTGCCGGCTCCGTTGATCTCCGGCGTCCAGATATTGACGCGAAGACAGTCCTCTCCAGGTACCTGCACAGCGCACCCGCGATGAAGCAGAAAGGCATCCTCATCCGCGTTCGCCAGGTTCTTGCCGTCCGTATCGAAATGGGCCGAGTCTTGTTGCGGACAGATTCTCCCGTACGCCAATGCATTGCGAATTCCTGCCCAGGGCTCCGGTTCCTTTGGCGGCATAAAACGGTTTGCGCCGGATGTAGACGCGCCGTAGGGAACGCCCTTGAAGATGTAAATGCCATTTCGCCTGAAGCCGCGAACTTTTCCCGCAATGGTTGCGACTACCGTGGCATCATCCGAAGCCACAACTTTGCTTCGCCCGCAAGAGGCCGTCGGCTGGCGTACCGCCTCCTGGGCATCTGCCGCGGCCGATGCGACGCCGCAGGATAATGCGACTGCCTTGCTCGCAATCCCCGCACTGCAAGCTGCAATGCCGCTCAATACTTTTCTCCGGCTCGTTGAAACTCGGTTCACGTCTGTTGCACCTCAAGTTTGTAAACGTTGATGGCGTTTGCGCGCCAAAACTTCTTCTGTTCCTCGTGAGAGAGGCGAGCCACTGCGGATTCAGCACAACTTACCCAGGAACTGTACGGTGCGGCAAGAGTAAGAACAGGCCAATCCGATCCGAACATAATGCGGTCTGTTCCGAATGCCTCCAGGACCACGTCAAAGTAGGTTTGCAAATCGTCAATGCTACGCGCTGTCCAATCCGCCTCCGTGACCATCCCGGACACCTTGCAATACACGTTCTCACGCTGCGCGAGTTTTCGGATGTTGGACCTCCACGGCTCCAACATTCTGCTTCTGATTTGCGGTTTACCGATGTGATCGAGCAAGAAGACCTGGTTCGGATGGCGATCGACAAATTCGATCACGTCGGGAAGTTGACGCTCGAAGACCAGAAGTTCGTAGACGAGATTCAGATTTTTCAGATGCGAGATGCCGCGATTAAAATCCTCCCGAAGCACATAGGCTTCATCGGCTTCGTCCTGCAAAATATGTCGTAGACCCTTCAGCTTGGGAAGCGCCGCAACCGACTCGAGAATAGGCAGGACGCCGGCGTCTGCCAGCGGCGCCCAGCCTACCACTGCGCAAATGAGCTCGCTGCCGGCGGCCAGCTCCGATAGCCACTGTGTCTCTTCAAGGCTTTGGCGCGCTTGCACAACGATCGTTCCGCTGATCTGGTTCTCGCGGGCGACAACGGCTAGATCCTCCATAAGAAAATCGCGTTGCAGCACAGCCATGTTTTCTGTTATCCACGGAAACTCGTGGGCCGCATATCGCCACAAGTGATGGTGGGCGTCGATGCGTCCGTGATTTGCCTTGCTGGTTGATTTCATCTTCAAGCGAATTTTAGCCCTACGGTTTGGAATATGGTTTATGACGAGGGCGTTGAAGGCATCCTTCCCTCCATTTCTCGCGACGAGTTGTGGCGCCGATTCACCAGGTTTCTGGAAGAGATTGCTCCGGCGGCGGAAAAGGCCGGCGTCCGCCTGGCGCTGGGTGGGACAGCTTGCTCCATCAAGGCAGATGTTCCCATGGCAGCCGGAAATCGATGTCAACCTGCCGCCTGACGCCATTTCCAGTCAGCGCCAACTGAACGCGGGATATGCCGTTTCAGGCTCCGAAGATATGGGGAGGCGCGGGCCGGGATCGAACCGGCGCATAAAGGTTTTGCTGCTCCCGAAGAACCCTCCGCGGAAATAACCAACCACAAATGCGCCGCAGCGCTCGCTGTCTTCTTCGCCACGATACAATTCCGCGCGAGTTTTTCACGCAGCGGACGGTTCTAGGACCTCGAGGCGCTGGTCGGCGGCGATGCGGCCCAACTCCTGGAGCGTGCCGGACGGCCAGTGAATATCGATGGCGGCCTGTGTTGCGCTGCCCAATCCAAAGTGAACGGTGAGATCGCTGCTGGATGCGTAGCCTACGCTGCTGCGCACCCATTGCACCTGTTTGCGGTTGGCGGAGGTGCAAACAATCTTTGCTCCGATGGCCGAGCGGTTGCTGCGCCGGCCCTGGAGTCGCAACTGCAGCCAGTGACGCATCGGGCTGCGGTTCCACCACAGCTCGGTAGGACCATTGAGCGCAGCCACGGCGGCGTCCAGCCGGCCGTCGCGATCGAAATCGGCAAAAACCGCCCCGCGATGTAGACGTGCGACCGCAAACTCAGATCCCATGGCCGCGGTCGCGTCAGTAAACCTGCCGCCGGTGTTAAGGAAAACTCGATTAGATTGTAGATCGCCGACATCGAGCCCGCCGCCGGCGGCGAACAAGTCAAGCCATCCGTCATTGTCCAGGTCCACAAGACCGCAGCCCCAACCGCTGCAGGGAAGACTCAAGTCAAGGAGGCCAGTCCTAGCGCCGCCGTCGGCAAACGCGCCTGCACCCTGATTCAGAAACACCTCCCAGCCTTCGTTGGCCAGCCCGGTGACCACGATGTCCGGAAGGCCGTCGCCATCGATATCGCCAAAGTCCGCGCCCATGCCGGAGATGCTGCGTCCGTCCATGTTGTAGGCCACACCCGCGTCGAGGCCGGTTTCCTCAAAGCCGTGTCCCCAGTTGCGGAACAGCAGGTTGGGAGCATTGTCGTTGGCGACGAACAAAGCAGGGCAATGGTCGCCCGCGAAGTCCGCAACGGCGATGCCCATGCCTTTGCCCTCGAGTCGGGGCAGACCCCCCTTCGCCATTACTTCAGTAAATGTTCCGTCCCCGTCGTTGTGGAAGAGCTGCATGGGCTCGGGATGATAGAGATCAGGGTGGCAATAGGTACGCCGCTCATGGCCAAGCCCTGAACAGACGGGATCGGTCCCCGGCGCCCAATCGCAGTAATTGGAGATGAACAGGTCGAGCCTTCCGTCGTTGTCGTAGTCGATCCATGCCGCCGCAACGGACCACAGCTGCCGCGCCGCGCGCTCCGTACGCGATGGCGAAAGCCCCGCCTGGCGCGTGATGTCAGTAAAGGTCCCATTGCCGTTATTGCGATAAAGCGTGTTTCCGTGCACGCCCGCGACGAACAGATCCTCATGGCCGTCATTGTTGAAATCACCCACAGCCACGCCCATGCCGTAGCCTTGCCCCTGCAACCCCGCGGCGGCAGTGACGTCGGTAAAGGTGCCGTCGCGATTGTTGCGGTAGAGTCGGTTCCAATACTCCGGGCCGGTTTTGATCAAGGACGGCAAGGCGGCGCCATTGACGCAATAAAGATCAGGCCAGCCGTCGCCGTCGAAGTCGATCACGCCCAGGCCGCCGGGCATGGTTTCAACCTGGTATTTGTACCCCTCGGCGCCGTTGCGCAAGATGAAGTCGAGGCCATTGGCTGGAGCACCGTTGGTCATCCGCAGAGCGGCGTCCAGCGAAGCGGGAAGCGATCGCCGTACCGTGGTCGCCGCCATGATTACGGCGGAATCGCGAAGAAACCCTCGTCTGCTCGATTTCATGTTCCGCTCGACATTGCACTCCCGCCCGGCCCGGCCACCAGCATATATGGACGCGGCGCCAAGGCGTCTCTCTGCCGCAGCGGATCTCTCCACCGCCTGCGTTTCCGATCGAACGGGGCAACCAAAATAGCTCTGCGGCATTCTATATGCATCGAGAGGAAATAGAGCGAGAAAGCCGGGCTGAGGTCAAAAACAAAGCCGCGGAGAACCCGAAAGCAGGGAGCATTCTCGCGAAAACAGCGCAGAGCCACAAGTTTTCCCGGTTTGCGTCCATTTCGCCTGGGCGCCCATGTGGCGCCGATTCGTTGCTGGAACTGCCGGAAAACAACCAGCCAGATGAAGGTGTCAACGTGCCCGCGCAGCGGTTGCGCAGCGCTTGCATGCTCTTGTAGAGCGAAGCCTCGGGTCACGGTGTTGATGGGCACCTTTATATCCTCCAAAGTTCTCTTTTCCTCCAAGTTCTCTTTTCCTCCAAGTTCTCCTTGACAGCGATACCGCGACCCACGTAATGTGAATCACCGTTGGCGTTAACGTACACGGACAGCGGTGTCACACTTCCCCCAACACGCTTGCACGCACCGAGGGCGCGACTTCCGCGAAAAGAGAGGAGTCTGCAACATGCTCTGGAGGCTTTTTCCCCGATATAATCGTATGATTTTATTCGCCGGCTTGTTCGTGGCCGCGTGGCTGGTAGCGGTTTGCCCGCCGCTTTGCGCGCAAACCGACCAGGGAACAATTACGGGTACGATCACGGACTCGCAGGGCGCACTCGTTCCCGGCGCCCAAGTCACACTCACGAACAGCGGAACAGGGCTGGTGCTGCAAACGCACGCGAATCAGGATGGATTGTATGTTTTCTCTCCGGTCAGGATTGGAAGTTTCTCAATCTCCGCGTCGTCCAAGGGATTCGAGACGGTGACCCAGAACAACCTGACCCTGGACGTGAATCAGACCCTTACCGTGAATCTCGAGTTGCGGCCAGGCAGTGTTGCTGAGACGGTTACCGTCCAAGGAGGAGCAGCGCAGTTGCTGCAGAGCGAGGAGGCGTCGACGGGGCAGGTAATGAGCTCGCGCGTTATCAACGAGACGCCGCTGGCCTTGCGCAATTACGTCTTCATTGCGCAGCTGGCAGCGGGAGTGACGGAGTCGCAAGGATCGCGCGGCGAAGGCCGCGGCGATTTTGACGCCAATGGGCTGCGCGCGGAGCAGAACAATTTCATTCTCGACGGAGTGGACAACAACAGCAACCAGGTGGACTTTCTGAACGGGGCCAGCTTCGTGGTCAAGCCGCCGCCGGACGCACTGGCGGAGTTCAAGGTGCAGACCAGCGACTATGACGCGGAGTTTGGCCACTCGGCGGGCGCGGTGGTGAATGCGTCGATCAAGAGCGGGACCAACGAGATTCACGGCGACGTGTGGGAGTACGTGCGCAACAACGACCTGGCCGTGGCGCGCGATTTCTTCAACCGTACACCTCAATCGCAGCCGGCTTACCACCAGAATCAGTTTGGGGGGACCATCGGCGGGCCGATCGTCAAGAATAGGCTGTTCTGGTTCGGCGACGTGGAAGCGCTGCGCATTGTGTCCCCGTCGACCAACACTTACACGGTGCCGACGGCGCTGATGCGCACGGGCAATTTTAGCGAGCTGCTGAACACGAGCCTGACGGGCGACAGCCAGCCGGTGACCCTCTATGAACCGGGCTCGGGCGGAGCCACGCCGCTGACATGTGGTGGGCAGCCAAACGTCTTATGCGCAAACCAGATTGACACGGTGGCGCAGGCAATTCTGAACCTGTATCCGAGCCCGAACAACGGCGCACCCGGCCAGACCTACAACAACTACGTGGTGAACACCAGCACCGGCGACAACACCGTCCAATGGGACGGGCGGCTGGACTGGGATCCGAGCCAGCACGACCAGGCTTTTTTCCGCATGAGCTATTACAACGAGCGGGGAACCTATGAGCCGCCGCTCGGCTTCATTCTGGACGGGGGCGGGTACGGCGGCGACGGATCCAATGTGAACATGGGTGAGAACTACGCCCTGAGCGAGACACATGATTTTTCCTCGAACCTGGTCAACGAGTTTCGGTTTGGATACAACTGGGGACACCCGCAGTGGGTACCGCTGAGCTACGACACGAATGTCTCGGCCCAGGAGGGTCTCGGAGGCATCCCGTACTCGCCAGGGAATGGCGGATTGCCGAGTACCTCGATAAGCGGATTGAGCGGAATCGGCGGACCGCAGTGGTATCCGGCCATTGAGTATGAAAATGTCTTCCAGTTCCTGGACGACGTGACCAAGGTTGTAGGTAGGCACACGATCAAGTTCGGGGCGGATTTTCAGCACGTGCGCGTGGCCACAACGGCGCCGATTGCCCCGCACGGGGCCTATAGCTTCAGTGGGTTCTACACCGGAGCGCCGGGGGTGAGCTTTACCGGATTTGGCGGTGCCGATTTTTTGGCTGACGGCGATGCGCCGCCGGGCTCGGCAGCAGGGACTACGCCGGGTTCAATCAACTCCGCGGAGTTGACTGCGTTTTTTAACATCGACGATGTGCGGTGGTATCGTGCCGGTTATGTTCAGGACACGTGGAAGACCACGCAGAAACTGACAGTCAACCTCGGCCTTCGCTATGGGAATTTTCAGCCGATGTACGAGCGCCATGACCACCAGGCGTTATGGTATCCCACTTCGATTGCTCCGGGAGCGGGAACCTCGAATTACGTCCTGGCCAACAGCCAGAAGAACACCTACCTTGCGCCGGGATTCCTGAGTTTGCTGGCCAAGGACAACATCGGGTTGTCGTACACTGCCAACCGCTCCCTGGTGAATCCGCAGTACACGCAGTTTGCGCCGCGCGTGGGGATCGATTTTGCGGCGACAAACAAACTGGTGGTGCGCAGCGGATTCGGACTGTTCTTCGGAGGGCTGGAAAGCATCGGCGGCGCGCCCAACCTGGGCTACAGCTACCCCTTCCAGTACACGGTGAATTTTTATAGCCCGTCCTGCGTGCTGGTCTCGAACGATTGCCAGAGCATCGGGCAGGCTTATGGTATCAACCTGGCGACCGGATTTTCTACGCAGCCCGGCTGGAACAACGGGTTGGCGAACGATCCAAGCCCGTCGACGCCGGGGTTGATCGGGACGCAGGCGCAGTACAAGACGCCGTACACGCAGCAGTGGAACCTGGCCACAGAGTATGCGCTCTCCAACACCATGAGCCTGACCGTGGCGTACGTGGGCAACAACTCGCGGCATCTCGAGGGCTTCCCTGACCAGAACGCCCCCGACGGGCTGGTGGGCCCGAGCGACAACGCCAATCATGACCGTCCGGCGCCGGATTTCGGCGGATCGCAGTTCGACATGCACGAGGGCGTGAGCGAGTACAACGCTCTACAGGTTACGCTACAGAAGCACTACTTTAACGGGCTCTCGTTCCTCACCGACTACACGTGGGGCCACGCGCTGGACGACACAGAGACCCCGCTGAACGGCGGATCAAATCTCTATCGCATGCCTTTAAATCTGCCCATGATCGCGGAGTTTGCGAGTTCGGACTGGGATGTTCGCCAGCGCTACTCCCTGAATGGGCAGTATGACCTGCCTGTCGGGGAAGGGAAAAAGTGGATGAACCGCGGCGGGCTCATCAACGAGGCGCTGGGCGGTTGGAGCGGCGACTTGGTCTTCATTGCGCAAACCGGCGTGCCCGTCTCCATCGGCGCGAACAACTCAGGAGCGAACGGCGCGAATGCAAGGCGGGCAATCCTGATTGCGAATCCGTTCGCAGCGGGAGGAATGCCGAACAGCACCAACCCGGGAACCGCGTGCGCTGCCGGCACCAAGAACATCACGCACTGGTACAACCCGTGCGCCTTCGACAATCCGCTACCGGGAAGCAACATTCCCAACACCCAAACGGTTGCAAACCCCATCGGTTCGCCGATTACTGCGGCTGCGGCGGTGCTGCCGTACGTGGGCTCAGCGCGCAACCAGGTTGTGGGGCCGGGCTACCAGCGCATCAACACGTCGCTCTTCAAGGACTTTAAGACTTACGAGAGCCAGTATCTGCAATTCCGCGCCGACGCTTTCAATCTCTTCAACACCCCGGCCTTCAACAACCCGGGCAATGGCATCAATTCCAATGGCGGGCAGATCACGAGCACGCATGACATGGGGCAGTTCACGCCTAACTCGCGCTTCCTTCAGTTGGCATTGAAGTATTATTTCTGAAGGGTTGGGCGAGCCTGAAACACGCGAGCGCGCCGGCACTCCGTCAATAGGTCGTGGCGCGCAGCAGCTCGAATCTGACGATGAAATCCTCCAGGCAGCCAGGCGCGCGGCGCGTTGCCGAAGGCGAACCGCAAACGCAGAGGAAAGTTCCGCGGTGCGGCAGCACTGCATGGCGGCTGGGTCTTTTGCTGGCGCTCGTCTGTGCGGGCGCGCCGGGATCGGCGGCGCGAGCGCAAACTCCGGGCATGAGGCAGTCCGACAGCGAAGCCTTCCACCAGGCAATTGGGGAGATCGACGCGGGGCACCCGGAACAGGCCGAGCCGGAACTGCGCGAGCTAGCGGCAAAATATCCAGCGAACGATCAAGTGAATGAGGCGCTGGGCCTGATCTACGCCGAAAAGGGAGAGATGGTGCAGGCGCTGCCTTACCTCGACCGCGCCTGCAAGGACGCGCCGCAGTCCGCGCTGGATCACGCTAACCTGGGTACCACCTGGCTGAAACTGAGCCGTCCGCGCGATGCGGTGCGCGAGCTGCGGCTTGGGGCGGCGCTGGACGCGCAGAATGCCGGGACGCTTTCCAATCTGGGCCAAGCTTATATGCTGCTCGGCGACGCTGCAAACGCTGCTCACGCATTTGCGCAAGCGGCGCGACTCGACCCGCAGAATTTTGATCTGCTCTACAACTGGGCGGTCGCGCTGAACCAGATGGGCCAAGCCGATCGTGCGGCAAAGGTTTTGGACAGGATTCCCGATACAGAGAAATCCGATCAGGCCGAGTCGCTGGCCGGAGATGTGGAGGAAAAGCTGGGACACTTCCTGCCCGCCGAGCAACACTACGAAAAGGCGGCGAAGAAAAATGCCAGCGAAGCCAACTTGTTTGCGCTGTGCGTGGAGCTGTTGCGCCACTGGACCTGGGACCAGGCTGCGAAGACCGCCGCTTACGGCATGGCGAAGTATCCGCAGAGCGCACGGCTGAAGATGGCGTACGGCGTGTCGCTTTACGGCAGCAAGCAATTCTCTGCAGCCGCCCAGGCATTCGGCAATCTGCTCTCGACGGACCCGGACAACAACGATTACGCGGAAATGCTGGGACGCACCTGTGCTGAGCTGCAGGCAGGGACCGGCAATTGCAGTGCCCTGGTCAGCTTTGCCTCGCGGCATCCGGATAATCCTTCTGCAGGGCTTTACGCGGCGCGGGAAATCCTGGAGCAGCCCCACTCAACGAGCGATTTGACCCATGCCGAGCAATTGCTGGCGAGCGTCACGCGCATGAAACCCACGCTAGCGGAGGCCTGGTACGAATTGGGATTGATCGACGCGGAACGCATGCAGTGGCGTGAAAGCGCGCGCATGTTCGCGAAGGCAACGGCGCTGCGGCCCGCGTACGCTTCAGCGCACTATCAGCTCGCACAGGCCTATGCGCATCTGGGCCGGCCGGAGCTCCGTAAAAAGGAGCTGGCGCTTTTTCAAGCCTGCAGTCAGAAGGAGCAGGACGAGGTCAATGCGCGGGTGAGGGCGATGACAGTGTTCCTCAGCGCGGGCGCGGCGGCCGCGCATGAATAGCCTTCGCAGCCGCCGGTTGCCCGCTCCCGCGGATGAGGCACACGTTCACCTTGCCGCAGATACTCGTCCGCGTTGCGACTTAAGTTACTGACCCCGGGCAACGATCTGTATGCCGTTCAGCGGAGCGCGCACCTGGCTGTCGCCGTTGCTCGATGCCGCATGAACTGGGGCAAGATTGAAGCTGCTGCCGGTACAGTCGACAAAGACAAGGTAATTGCCCGCTGAGCTTCCCGACGCCTGAACGAAAGTTCCGGAGAAGTAGCTATCTGCCACATCTGCTCCCGTGATGGTGCTGCCCTCCCAGAGTTGGCCGGCGCAGCCGTGTACGGCGCCGAAGCGGTCCAAGGAAGTCAGCCGGTAGTTGCCTACTCGAGTTGAGGTCGTAGTACCCCCGTTAAAGTACACGTACACGTCATAGCTTCGAAAACTTGCGGGCAGCCCGGCCACCGATGCCGTGTTGGGCACAGTGTTGCTGTCGTCCAGGTAGCCTTTCATCACGCGGTCGTTGCCTGGGTCGTCGGAAATGGGCGTGCTGTAGGTATCGGGTGCGCTCCATGTGACGGAAGCCGTCGTGGCGGCGCCGTTTTCATCCACCAGATCGCTCATGGTGCCGGAATTGGCGATTCCCGCTTGGTTCCAGTTGGCCAGTGGAAGCACGCCCGCGGTTTCCGTAGGCGCCATGGGCGTGACCGCATAACTGACGAAGTTGATGCTGATGGCGTCTCTATACTTCGCCGCCTCAGCCACGTAATTGATGGCCTGGACGGGAATGCTCTGAGAGTGCGCTTCCTGTCCCGATACAGCCACAGCCTCAGCGGTCACGGTATAGCTGCCCGGTGGCACGTTCATCCAATTCACCGTGTAGGGTGCTGACGTGGCAGTGCCGATCAGCCTGCCATTGGCATAGAAGTTGACTTTGCTGATGGAGTCCGTGCTCCCCATCAGCACATTCGCTGTGGCGCTGAGGGCAAGAGACGTACCGGAGATGATGGTGCTGCCGGGCAGCGGCAACGTAATGGAAACGAGAGGCAGATAGGAGGCCCGCACACCCGGACCCTGGGACGGCGCAGCGATGGTTTGGAGCGCACCCAGAGTGCTCAGGGCAGGCAAAGGCAGTTGGTTGGGGACGGCGGGCGCATTCCAGTAAGGGTTGAGCACGCCATACGTCTCTTCGGAGCCAAAGGTTCTTCCGCTTCCGGTGGTTTCCGTGCCGTTCACTGCCCACCAGGACCAGTCGATATCGTTCGCGGCAAGAAATTGCCGAATGTAAGCGAACCACAAGCCGCCGGAGCCGTCGGAAGCCGTGTTGTCCGTGATGCAGGTGGCGGCAGTATGGCAGTTGCCGAACTCACCGATCCACAGCGGCTGGGGATTGCTGCCGGTGGCCAGATAGCCCCAATCGGGCGTGATGGCATTCACGTAGGAGCTGTAACTCGTCAAGGTGGAGCTGGAGTACCAGTAGCTATAGTCGTGCGCCTCGTAAACAAGGTGGTCGGGCACATTCAGTTCGACGGGCAGGCTGGCAGCGCCGGCAAGGTCGCCGGCATAGTTGACGCCTTCCACAAAGATGAGCAGGTGGGGATTGACGCTTTGGACAGCGTCTCCGCCGCGCTCCGCCGCGGCGTGCCAGTCTGTGCTTGCCGCGCCACCCCAGGTGGCGTTGATGCGCGGCTCATTGCGGAGATCGGCGCCGATGACGAGGGGATCGGACTTGTACCGCTGCGCCATGCCTTCCCAATCGCCTATCCAACTGCTCTCCGGATAATCGGCGTTGTACCACAGCGTGTTGCCGTCGTTACCGCAGCACCACTCGGCATTGCTGGTATGGTTGTCGAGGATCACCATGAGCCCTTCCGAGGTGAGAGCGCGCACCACGGCGTCGAAGATCTGCATGCCGTGCAAGCCTTCGAGCTCCGGGTTTGCGGTCAACGCGTAGTTGCCCACTAGGGGATCGCTCTCATACAACTCGTTAGACCACGGCAAGCGCACTGAGTTGAAGCCCATGCAGCGGATGCGGTGGGCAATCGCCGACAGGGGCTCCAGTTGCAGGCCGCCCGCCACGTAGTCGGTGCTGTCAAAGCCGTACCAGTTCACGCTGTTGAGCTTCACGCGCCGGTTGAGCTGATCGACAATGAAGCGGCCATTGGTGTGCAGGGGAAGTACCGGGATCCTCTGGGTTGCGGTGCAGCCGCTCTTGCCCGGAGCAATCGGCTGCGCGAAGGCCAGCGGAGCAAGGACATATGCTGCCGCCGCCAAAAGGAGGAAATGACGAAAGGTAGTCATGGGGGAACTCCATCATCAAATCTGAACTCTTGCTAGGGACGAACTGCTTCAGATACGCTTCGAAATCGCGCTAACAAGCCTTCGCTTGCGCCAGCGGTTCCGCAGTTTCCGTGCTGTTGCGGTGGAGGCCGAGGTAGCTCTTTTCTTTATGTAACTGTCGGGCCGGGGCGAATGGTCTATCGGCAAAACTATATCAATGGTGCTCGTACCGTGTGGATAGTGGACATCGAAATCAATCTTGACTTTTCGCCGGCCAGTGCCGCGGTCGCTCCATCCGAGCCGGACCCGGGCGCACGCTTCCCTCTCGCGAACGGAATCATAGGTCGCGGTTCGAACGCTTGTCAAACATTGCCGCGTCCTTGAATTGCGTCTACTGTGTATGCGCGAACGCCTTGTCATAGTCCTCAAAAAACTTCAGCGTTGTCGATGGCCCTCCGCCACTCGAGGCGCCGGCTCTTGAAAGCTAGCGGTCCGGACTGACGTCGAGATGAGCGAATTGCGTGTGGCTCCAGCCGGAACCGATGCCGAACATTCCGTGAGCATGGTTGCCATCCTGAACCGAGGCAAGCTGCCGGCCATCGAGACGAGCCATAATCTGCTGTCCTTCAAACGCGAGCTGCATATGATGCCATTTGTCCTCGCTTGGGCTGAATTGGCCCTGGGCCAGAGTGCGAGTGATTTCCCCGTAGGTTGAATCCAGCAACTCCCAGGCGCCGTCTCCGTGAATGCGAAATGTATACCCGCTCGGCAGACGAGCCTCTCCATTCCGGAAGACGTCGGCCGAATCGATCCTTCCGATCAGCATCGCGCTACCCGTCGCCTCAATGCGGACGTCGGCCTCGATTGTGTAATCGGTCCATCCAACAGCGCCGGCCAGCGTCCACGGGTCGGGCAGTGGGCCCCACGGAATCGGCCGTTCTGTAATCACCTGCTCCAGGCACTTGCCGGGCCGGCCATCACATGCGCGTATCTCAAAGGCTCCATCCTGATCCGAAAGAAAACGCGCAGTTCCATTGAGAGGAGTTTTTTCGAAATCATCCCGATAGGGCAACGGGAACGGCGCGGCCGCGGGAGGCTCTGCACTTCCCTTCGCCTGGCCGGTGGTGGTGGTGAGGGAGTACAGCGAATCGGGTTCGAACGTGTAGCTGAATGCTTCGCCACGCACGGGCAGGTCTGCCACGTGCTCGAAGGTCCGGCGGTTATTGGTCTCCCAAATGTGCACGGTCGACGAGGAAAGTCTTCCCTGAAGCGTGAAATTAACGCGTTGAGGCTGAGTCGCGTCGATAGTCTCGAGAACAACGCTCCAGTCTGCGCTGTCGGGCGACTTGAGCGTCACGTAATCTCCCTTTACCGGAAGTTCGCCGCAAGACTTTTCGAGATAATGCCAGCCGGGCTGGGCGAATTGCGTGGTGTGCGCGGTCGCCCAGATCGCGCCCTGCACATCATAGTGACCCGACCAGGGAGTGTTGGCGTACATCAGGCCGGAATTCGAAGCCGCGAGGATGTCGTAATAGGACGTCACCGGGCTCCAGATCTCGGTGGCGGTGAAACCGCCCTTCAGGTAATTCTGGTTGTAGAGCTGGGCCAGGGCGCGGCCGCCGATGCCCCAGTCGCGCGAGAGGATGGTGGAAGCGCTCGACAGGGGCTGGTCTTCGCTCGACCAGAGCGGCTTGCCGATGTTGAGCGCGGAAAGAGGAGTGGTGAGCTTGCCGTCTACGCGCGGATAGTGCACAGACACCACCGCGATCGCATCGCGCAGCTCCAAGTCCTTTTCCATCGCATCCAGAATGGTCCATTGGTCTGCGCCGCGGCGCGGATATTCGTCGCAGCAGACGATCGCGGTGTGGAGGTGGTGTGCATCGAGTACGCGGCGCAGCGTTTTCACGTACTCGGCGGTTTGCTCGCCGGCGAAATGCTTTTCGTTCCAGATGCCGGTGTAGGCAATGTCAAGCCCATAAGTGGATTTTGCGCCGGCGATATAATCGGCAACGTAATTGGCCATATCGGTGGAGTAGAAATTTCCCCCTCCGATCCATCCCGGAGCTCCCCAGGGCAGAATATCCAAAACGATCTTCGGGTTGCGCTTTCGCGCTTGGTTCATCAGCCACCACTCGTAACCGCGCCCGTAGTTGCCATCGATGCGGGCGCGCATGTGGCTGGGCTCGGAGCCGTCGGTCGAGTTTACATCTGCGCCGATTTCCACCTTGAGGTGCTGGAGCGATGCGCCGTAATCGGGCTTGAAGAGATAATCGAGAATCTGGCTGCGATAAGGCTCCGGATAATCGATGAGCAGACGGGACGAGGCTCCGGCGCTGACGGCGCCGATGCCGTCGAAGGTGCGTCCGGGACTCGCGCCGTCGAGGACGACGTTTTTTTCCGCGACCTGGGCGGGTGCCGGTGCGCCTGTTGCAAACAGCAACGCCGCGGCCACAGAAAGCAACCAACTCGTTTTCATGCCGGCTCCTTGCTGGCTGACCACAGGTTCTCAATCTCTTCAAGGCTCCTGCCTTTGGTTTCCGGCGCCACGCGCCACACCAGCAGAAATGTCAACACGCACATCGCGCTGTAAAGGCAAAAGGCGCCGGTAATCGTGATGGCGTGCGCGAGAGAAAGGAAGGTTGCCGTGAGTGCGAAGCTCGCCATCCAGAGTGACATGTTGGCCACAGACATGGCTCGCCCGCGCAGGCGCGTGGGAAACAGCTCCGCCATGAGCACCCAGGTGCCCGGCCCCAACCCGACTGCAAACGCAGCCGCGCACAGCAGCATGCAGCCCAGAACAAGAAACTTGGGCGGCGGCTCAAGCAGAAAGGCAAAGCCGAGCATCAACTGGCAGAAAGCCATGCAGGCGCTCGAAAACATGAGCAACGGCCTGCGCCCAACTCGGTCGATGAGCCAAAGCGCAACCAGTGTAGCGAGAAAATTCATCAGCCCGACGGTCACATTGGCCGCAATGGCCGTCGAATAATTGTGGCCGCCAAACTCGCGCTCCCAGATCATGGAGCCATAGAAGAGTACCGTGTTGATTCCGGTAATTTGTTGCAGAATGGCGAGCGAAATAACGAGAAACATGGGCCGGCGCAGGGCCGGGGCCAACAGATCGCGAAGAGCGCCCGTTTCGCGCGAGACCGACTCCTTGATTTCTGCCAGCACCGTGGGCGCGTTCTCGCCCTCAATGCGCTCGAGAACCTTCAGGGCTTCCTGTTCGCGCAGCTGTTCGACCAGCCAGCGCGGGCTCTCCGGCACCAGTAATAGGCCGAAATAGAATCCCAGTGAAGGGACGATTGCGGTCGCAAACATCCATCGCCAGCCGGCAGAGCCGGCGAAGGAAAGCATCCAGTTGATCAGGTAGGCGACGAGGATCCCGGTGACGATGGCCATCTGATTGAACGAGACCAGCCGCCCGCGAATCCGGGAAGGTGAAACCTCCGCAATGTAGAGCGGAGCCAGCATGGACGCTACGCCGATCGCGATTCCGCCCGCAAAGCGCGCCATGCCGAATTCGAAAAACGTTCTGGGCACTGCCGCACCCGCCGACGAAAAAGCAAACAGCAGCGCCGAAAGCGAAAGGATCCTGCGCCGTCCGTAGCGATCGGTCAACCATCCGGCCACTGCGGCGCCTGCAATACAACCGAAAAGCAAGCTGCTGGCGGCGAATTCCGTCTCAAAGTCGGTGAGGTGGAACTGGTCGCGCAAGAAAACAATGGCCCCGTTGATCACGGCAATGTCGAAGCCGAACAGCAGCCCGGCTACGGCGGCTACCGCGCACACCCTGTAGGCAAAACGAACGCTTCCCGGCGCCACTCGAGGTTGCGGTCCATCGGCGCGACTCCGCCGGACGGCATGGTCAGACGCGCTGCACATTGGCCGCTTCCGTCACAGTGTCCGCCTTATCGAGGTGGCGCAACTCATACCAGGCCTCGAACTCGACAGCGTCGTTTTCGAGAACCTGTTGGAAATGCGCGTGCATTGGCTGCATTGCCAAGCCCCAACTCCGCAAAGGCTGGCAGCAAAAGAGACGCGGGGGCGTTGCGGACCGCGAGGCCGCCGTCGAAAAGCAGAAAATTGGGCGGGGAGGTGGCAAAATAGTCGATCCGGGGTTCCGTCTCCATCTGGCGACGAGCGTGCATCCTCATTTCCTCGAGAGCGGCCTCCTGCTCGCGCCCCAGGCGCCGCAACACCAGCGTACGGTAAACCTCCAGCAGACGCGAAGGGTTTGGGTCTGGAGACGGAGCCGCATGGGTGGGATTGTTGACGGTCTCTTCCCAAGCGCCGACGGCCGGGTTGAGAAAGGAGTTCAAAGGGCGGCTCCGGTACGTGTACGTTAACGAAATGCATCATAGCCGCTTTTCGAGCAGCGTGTCAAAGGCGTGCTCGCGCCCGATTCAGCCTGAGGTTGCGCGCCACCATGTTGGGTCGATAGTTCAGCTTCTCGGCCATCCAGCATGCGGGATCGTCGCAGCACGCGCCACGATGTGCTGCAGTCTATTCTCCCTTGGGCAGCGGTTCCGCCCTCAAGTCAAGGCAGTCGGCGGACGAAAACCTTGCGGCCATCTCGTTTCACTCTGCCGCAACGGCACGGCGAGCAACGCGTAGTAGTCGTCCGTCAGGTAACCTTCGTACCCCTTCCAGGTGCCGTCCCATCGCCGCCAATCCGGTGAGGTTCCCGCCGCATTCTTGCCTTCAAAGCCGCAATTGCCGTAAGCTTCGAGCATGGGAAGAAGGATCTGGTCAGCTTCTTCTCTGCGGCCCAAATCGTAAAGAGCGGCGAGAGTGAAGAAGGCAAACGCGCCCGTCGCGCCGCCGTTCTCGTAGTTTTGAAAGCCGTCGGAATTGTCGGGCCGGGAACCGCAACCGAACCGGCCGTTTCCCCGCTTGTCGACGCAATCCTTCAGTGCCACCGAGACCAGATTGCCGGGCAAGCCCATTGCAAACTCATCATAGCCAACCGCCTTCATCTTTTCGAGCAGCCTGTCCATGATGGCGTTGGCCTGCGGCTTGGGCACCAGCCCGTAATGAATGGCGATGCCGTTCACCCATAAAAAGTAGTAATCGTGCAATTGCCCATCGGCGCTGCGCCATCCACCGAGTACGCCCGTCTCGGGATCGTAAAAGCACCTGTAGTACGCGTCTCGCAGTTTGTCCGCGGCGGCCTGATAGCGTGCTGCGTCGGCCCACTTCGCCACTTTGTCTGCCAGCGCCGCCATATTGCGGAGCGCGCGATACGCGAGTGCATTGCCGTACGCATCTTCGTGACCGAAGCCTATGGTGTCCCACCAGTTCGACGGCCTGAAGGTTGGATCTCCATCTTTCCATATGCCTGAATTTCCGCTGACGCTATATTTGAACAGTCCGTCGCCATCGGTATCGGATTGAAGCAGCGATTCGGCCCAGTTGCGAATGCCCGCGTAATTTGCGGATAGCCATGCATCGCAATCCCCCTTGCGAACGCAATTGGCGGCGGCGATCAACAAAGCGGGCAAAGCGTCGGAGAACGGGCTGGGGCAGCATTGCCAGCCGGGTGCGGGCAACCCGTACGCGGTCCCGCCGGCCAGAATGCGGTCGAGTGTTTGCCGTACGATATGGAGCGCGGTTAGACCGTCAGCGAGCGGCGGCGTCAGAGCGGCGATGTCCGCAAATTCGTAATAACAGAATGCGCAGGTATCGCTCGCCGTGTTGTTGGCAAGCGCCGGATATTTTGGATTGAGTTGCAGGGCATTCAACCAGTTGCGGCGGAATGCGTCGAATCGCGCATCATCGCCGATTCCCGGCAAATCCGGATAAAGAGCGGTCACTTCCAGCGTATAGACTATGCGCTGATGCTCCTGGTTAGCTCCAGGCAGCGAGAGCTTTGCTGCGGACTTCGGCCGGTCGGAAATATATGCGAGGCCGACATCGGGGACGCTCGCGGTCAGTCGCATCGCGCCCTGTCCTGGAAAGTGCATCAACACGGGCACAGCCAGCAAATCATCCTTGCGGAACACGCCCAGCACCGTGCTGTGGACTTGGGACAAGTCAAAATGAAAGATCATCGGATGCGGAACCAGCTCTGCGCACCACTGGGATGTCAGCACAATCTTGCTTTCAGAAAATTCGAAGGTCCACGGTGGTGCTGCGTCCTCGCTCGCTCCGGCCACACGGTATTCCACGCGTCGCCCTGTCCCTGATGAAGAGCTCGAGGCCGCGTAGACTGCGCTTGTGCCCGTCGCCGGAAAAATGTTGGCGCCGCGGCGGCCCTTGCCCAGACCGTCAATCGTGAGCGACAGAAACTCCGGCGCCGATGAAGATATATGCGCGTCGAGACTCTCGGAAGAATAGTGGAGTCCGTCGGCTGAATCCCCGTGCGATTCGAGGGCGCGGCCGGCCCTCGAAAAGAACGCGCCGACGGCCGTTACGGCTGCAGTTTTCAGAACTTTTCTGCGGTTAAGCATGTCTGCCGCCCTTCTGGACTGGCACAGAGGATTCGTTTCCGCTTTCTTGCACTCTTCGTTCCGAGTTACTCTCATGACCGGTTCTTCGAATTGCGATCCATGACCTTCATCTGGTCGGGACCAATGAGATCTGACGACATCAGACCTGAAAGATTTTTCTGTCGGACCTGGACGAAAGACCGGGGCTCGCGCAGAACCATGCGGCTGAACAGTGCACACGTTACCGTAATCACGAACTCGTTCTCTCCCTGCTGAACCAGGTTTGTCCTTTCGATCTGAGGCCACGCACCGCCAGTGTTTTCAGAGCGCCTGCGGCGGCTACATCGTTGCAGCACATCACTGCCCATGGAGGCTTGAGGTGTTCAGCAAGAGGCCCATCCCCTTCGCACTCCGCCGCCCCATGTGCGACCACGCTCGGCCACCAAGTCTTTATCAAATGTAGCGCCGCTCAGCTTCATCGTCTTGCGCAAAGCATCGTAGCGGATTCGCACGCTGCTGCAGCTCAAACGGCCGATCACGGTCCGCTTTGCCGCGCCGGCGGCAGATATGCGCATGTCTTCTTTCTTACTCTCTCCCATCACTCCGAGCGCCTCTCTACTTGAATTTCCACCCGCTGTGTTCCGAGCGCAGCATGCCGTGCCTCGATCCGGATCACACCCGCGCTCGCCGGCAGAGTCTTCACCCACACCGCGCCTGCTCCGCCGCTATTCTCCAATGAGAACGGATTGTCTCCTAGGATCTCTCCCGGTCCTTCGAGCTGCAACGCAACCTCGCCGCCGGCAAACGCCCGTAGCGTTCCAAATCGATCTTCTGCTCCGAACGCCAGGCGCGTAGCATCCACGCCATTGCCCAACAGCACTGCATCGTCTGCGCGCAACCAGAGCCGGTCAGCGGTGCGATCTGCCGAAAACGACCGCGACAGCACCAACTTTTCTCCCACGAATCCATCGATTCGAAGCTCCGGTTGCGCAGGGACGTCCACCGTTAAATCGGCGAGGAACGGTGGATACCGCAGCCCGCCGAATTCAGCCCGGTCGGGCTCGAGCCGCGCGCGCAGCTTCCCGCCCAGGTACACCTCGAGCCGCTCGCAGTTCGAAAAGATCGCTGCGTGATCTCCCGGCCCTGCCGGCGTCTGCTCTCCGAAATCCCAATAAAAATCCGGCTCAATCACGGGACGCACCTTGGGATCGACCTGGGCCTTGTAAAAGCTCGCACCCAGCTTCTCGATCCGGAACACGTCGATCACGCCGGGGCACTTGATCGCGTCCCAGGCATTCATCAGGCTGGGATAATCGAACGCACACCAGGCAGTCACCCCACAAATGTGCGCATTTGCAGCGGCCTTGCTGTGCGCCTGTGCATGTAGCAGCGCCTGCTGCTGCTCGAGCGGCGCATCCGTACCACGCCGGTACTTCCTGCCGAAGCCCTTTCCGCCATAATTGAACTGCCCCACCGTCTCGCTGATCAGATACGGAAATCCCGGCACCGGCTCCTCGATGCCCACGCCTCCATCGGGGGCGGAATGATAATCGTCGAACGCGAACACATCCTGGCCCCACTCCGTCCGCCAGGTCTTTCGTGAATCGGGCGTCATGGTCCCTGAAGTCGGCCGCGTTCCATCGAACGCCTGCGCCAACGCACGCGTCTTCGTGTACAGTTCCGGATCGTTGGGCGACTCATTCACACGCACTCCCCAAATCACGATGGCGGCATGATTGCGATCGCGCTGCACCATCTCTTTCACGTCGCGAATCACACGGTCTTTGAACGCCGCATCGCCCAGGTACTGCCAACCCGGCGTCTCCTCCCACACCATCAGGCCGAGCTCGTCGCACGCCTCCAGAAACGCTTCCGACTGCGGATAGTGTGAGCACCGCACCATATTGCAATTCAGATCGCGCTTGAGAATCTCCGCATCGCGCCGCAGCACGCGATCCGCCATGGCGAAACCCGTGTAGGGAAAGATCTCATGCCGGTTCAACCCGAAAATCTGCAGCCTCTTGCCGTTCAGATAGAATCCCTCCACCTCGAACCGAGCATCGCGGAATCCTACCCGGGTGCGATACACATGGGACGCGCGTCCCTCGTGAAAGAGCGTAACTTCCACTTGGTAGAGCCGCGGATTCTCCGTGTCCCAAAGGACCACGTTCCCCAGCCTCTCCAGCAGCATTTCCACATCCTGCTGCGGCATTTTAATTGTGCAATCCAGCGCCGCACGCGCCAACACGCGTTCGCCATCCTTGAGCGCCGCCTCCAGTCTTACCGCTGCGGGCAACGCGCCCGCCGCATCCACACTACACTTCAGCTGCAACCGCCGTTCAGCGTCCAGCACCTTCACTGGCTTGGCACACACGTCGCGAATAAACACGGGAGGCACCGCACGGAGTGTAACCGCGCCGGTGATGCCTGCTGGCAGCAGGTAATCCACCGACTGCGGACCTCTCGGCGAACCCGATGGCGGAGCATCCAGCCAGCGTCCATCCACGATCGCGGCCAGAACGTTGTTTCCGTTGTGCAGCAGACCGGTGATCTCGTGCTCCAGCGGCAAGAATCCTCCTTCGCGTCCGCCGAGCGCATGCCCGTTTACTGCCGGATTGACGCCCTCCATCGCACGGTCAAAATGCAAAAACACGCGCAGCCCTTCGAACGCGCGCGGCAACGCGAAATGCCGCCGATAAATCCAGACATCCTGCCAGGCGGCCGGATCCCAATTCCGCCAGGAAAGCGGAATCACGCAATGGGGCAGCGTGACGCGCTTGAATCCGGCATCCACGAACCCGGGCTCCAGTACGCCCGCAATCATCTTGCCGCCAAAGAGCCAGTCCGTATCCAGCCGAACCACGCATTGCGCCGCTCCGCGCTCCGCCGGTCCTGCTCCCCAGCTCCGCAGCGCGGGCACAGCCACCGCTGCCGCACCGAGCCCTGCGCCAAGAAATCCCCTCCGCGACATCTTGCTCCGTGCATTCGATACGTTCATCAACACACCATCTTCCTGGCTTGGTACTATCCCTGGAAAAACGCGGCGAAAACAAATCTGACGGCGATGACTGACAGAAAAATTATGAAGGCCGAACAGCAGAGTTGTCATGTTAGCACTCAGCGGAGGGCACAGGTCAGCCCAGATGGAGACCGACTCGTTGACAAGTTCCCGCCTCCGGCACGCAGCGATTCATGCCGTTTCCGACCTTTGAATGTCTCGCTTCATCCCTTCTCATATTGCTCATCGGTGACGTGTTCCATCCAATCTCCGACGGTTCCATCCAGCCTCTCCTGAATTGCGATGTGGGTCATTCCGGTTGTGGGCGTTCCGCCATGCCGGTGCCTTTCGCCTGGCTCAAACCAAACGGCGTCTCCCGGTCGCACCTCCTCGACTGGGCCGCCGGCCCGCCGAACCCAGCCACAACCAGCGGTGATGATCAGAGTCTGACCAAGAGGATTCGTATGCCATGCGGCACGCGCGCCGGGATTAAAAGTGACGTTTGCTCCGAAACGCGGACGGGATCGGGGCTCTGAAACAAAGGATCGATCCGTACAGCGCCCATGAACTATTCAGCGGGGCCTTCTGCCGAACCCTGGCTTCCAACTCTCTTGATCTCCATGTATGTCTCTCCCTTTGGGAACTCCTTGATCGACGCTTCCCACCCGGGCTCTATTCGCGAGGCATGACTTTGACTGTTGCAGAACGAGCGCTCGTGCCGATCATCGGCTTAAGGTATGGACTGCTCCCGTATTTGGCCCGGTATGCTTCATCGATGCGATCGTTGGCCGGGCCACTCACTGGTTCGAAAGAGACTTCTTTCGTCAGTCCCGCTGCTGTGATTCTCCCCGACCGCTGCCGCATCGCAGCCTGATACCAACGAGAACTTTGTCCTTTGTAGGCGCGGACAAAGAGTGAGTCATCGACTACAACGGACCAAATCCACGTTGGCGTGCCATATGTCGAGCCGTTCTCGCGAAACGGCGCGATATGTAAATCATCGGATGCGGCGATCTTGCGGAGTTCGTCTTTTGGCCAGGCGCTCACGATCCACTCCTTTTCCATTCTGCAGATTTCAACGCACATTCGTCGGCTTTGAGCGTTTCTCAAATACGTCTTTAGCAATCGGTAACGCCGAGAAGACGTTGGGCCAGCCGGCGTAGAACGCCAGATGTGTGAGAACCTCGGAAGCTTGCGCCTGAGTCAGGCCGTTGTCCATTGCTCTGCTGAGGTGGTACGTAATTTGCGCGACCTGGCCTGCCGCTATGAGAGCGCTGACCGTCACGAGACTCCGGTCCCTCGGCGCAAGTGCCGGACGCAGCCAGAGATCGTGAAATAGCAAGTCCGTCGTGTACTCGACAACGCCTGGAGCCACAGCCCGGAAGTTTTGCTCGACGTTCGTCGCGCGTTGCGCCTCTGCCGCTTCATCGAGCGGTAGGAGTCGGGGCGAAACGCCCGGGAGCTGGTCTGCTCCGATTCCACGCTGCGCAAAGATTGCTTTCAAGCTGGGCACAGCGGAAAGGGCGTTTGACCACCCGCAATAGAACGCAAGGTGAGTCACGATCTCAGAGAGTTCGCTCGCTTTCACACCGCTATCGAGAGCGATGTTGAAGTAGTGCAACATTCCAATGGTCTGAATCCGCGCGATCAAGGCAGAGACCGTGACAATGCTCCGGTCCCGGGCCGACAGGCCCGGACGCTTCCAGAGGTCGTCAGAAATTGACTTCTGTGTATAGCTGGTCAGTGCCGGTGAAACCGCCTGAATATCCTCAGGTGTCAGCGCGGACTGGGGAGGATTCGATGCTGTCATTACATGTGCTCCGTTTGCAAGGATTGCAAGTGATCAATAGTGTTGCCACTCGACAGACCACTGTTCATCGGATCGAGCGGAGCGGATGATCAAGTGGCCGTCTTTTGTGAATTGGTAGATACGAGAAAGATCCTTTCCAACGAGGAGACTGCCCGTATTCGCGCCCTTCACGTGATGAGTCAGGGTGCGCGTCGCCTCATCAATGTCATAAGTGCCGAACGACGATTCATAGCCGTTATGAACGTATTCATTGTTTAGATCATGCTGAGCATCGGGATACATCAACTGCACCGACATGTGCCCATCTCGCGTGTAGATCAGCATGCCTTCCGGCTGCTGCCCGGCTCGAGCTTTCGCATCGGATCCGGGCGTATCGATTCGGACCAGGTGCCACGCGCCGATTAGCTTGTCTCGGGCGCCACCGGCCCTCGCGGTCTGAGCCGATGCGGACAGACCGAGGGTCATTACAAGAAGGACGATCCCGACAGCAGTTTTCACTCCACGAGCGCAGCTCATCGCCCCACCAGCGATTGATGAAATGGGGAATAACGGGCGCCCTCCAGCTTGATTTTTGAGGAAGCCTCCTCAAGAGATCGCACCTCATCGGCTGTCAGTGAGAGGTTCGCGGCACCCAGATTCTCATCAAGACGCGAAAGCTTGGTTGTGCCTGGGATAGGAACGATCCACGGCTTCTTCGCGAGCAGCCATGCCAGGGCAATCTGCGCCGGCGTAGCCTTCTTCGTCTGGGCAAAGGCGGCAATCACATCCACCAGGGCCTGATTGGTCCTGCGATTCTCTGCACTGAATCGCGGAACCATGTTACGGAAATCGGTGCTGTCG